>NZ_JAOQJU010000001.1:0-481317 GCF_025567385.1 Dorea acetigenes | reverse complement strand
CACCGTAACCTTAAAGGTCGCTGTCTTTCCTTCATATGTTACCGTTACTGTCTGCTCTCCGGTTTTAGCCTTATCATAGCCACTTACTTCGTAGCCTTCTGTGATTTCTTTTTCTTCACCATTGCTGTATTTTACAGTAACTTTCATTCCGTCAAGGTCAAGTTCTTCCCCTGCCGTGTACTCCGTCTTCGTCGGTGCTGTTACCGTAATGGATACCACCGTTACAACCGGTTCCGGTTCCGCCACTTTCAGCTCATTCTGTGCTTTGGTAAGAGCTGCCGCTGCTGCATCTACTTCTGCCTGCGTTGCCGCATTGCTTGCATAAATATCATTCGCCGTCTTCAACGCTTCTGCATATACTTTCCAGGTAGCTTCTGTGTATTCATCCTGATTTCCTACGGATTCTGTTGCATCAATGGCTGCCTTCAATACATCTTTTTCTACATATTTCAGCGCCTCTGCTGCAATCTCATCCGCCGTCATAACATGGCTTACAATCTTATAATTGTCAATCAGGCCAGTCATATACTCTCCGCTCTTCCAAGTAGACTTACCAATGTAAAGGATACTGCTGTCTCCCAGTAATTCAGGAATCGATACGATACTTTCTTCCCGTCCTGCTTCTACACCATTTACATAGAGAATTGTCTCATTTTCAGCATAGACAACAGTGATATAAGACCACTTATTCTCGCCTGCCGCATATTCCGGTGACGCAGGTCTGTCCTGTGCATTACTATTGAAACGCTGTGCTTTTACTGTACCGTTCTCGTCATAGATTCCCAGGTACTTCTCACTCTTGTACAGCTGCTCGTTTACATTCGCTGCTGCGAAGAATCCCCAGTTGGTTGCGCTTTGTCCAGGATTGATCTGGAAGGATACGGTCATCTCTTCCACGCCTGTCAACAGGCTTGTGCCATCTTTTGCTGTTACATTCAGGAACTGGCTGGTTCCGTCCAGTTTCAATGCCTTTCCTGTACCATGGTCAACCAGTGTATAAGTACCGGATGCCTTCGCATTGCCGCCATCGAAAGCTTCGCCTTCTGCCGGTGCTGCATCGAAGTTAAAGTCTGCCAGAACTTCCGGAATCTCCGGTTTCGCTGCTTCCTTCACAGTTACCTTGAAGGTGGCTGTCTTTCCATCGTACTCTACCGTTACTGTCTGCTCGCCGGCCGTATTCGGGTCATAGCCGCTTACTTCGCAATCCTCTATTGCAATGTCATTTGTTGTACCATCGCTGTATGTTGCAACAACTTCCATTCCGGTATAATCAATCGCTTCTCCAAGCTCATACTCTACCTTTGTCGGAGGTGTAACAGTAATAGAGGTTACTACCGCTACTAATTTGCTCTGTGCTTCTGTCAACGCAGCCACAGCAGCATCAACTTCCTGCTGGGTTGCATATGCATCCGCAAGAACCTCTTGTGCTTCTGTCAATACTGGCTCATATTCTGCCCAGCTTTCCGCTGTATAATCCTCTTCAACTACACTGCGAATTGCCGCCAGAAGTGCAGCCTTATCTGCAGCCTCTCCCTTAGATACGGTTGCAACAATCTTGTAGTTATCGAGCAATCCTGTATAATATTCACCCAGTTCCGTCGTTCCCCATGGAATCCAGTTCGCTCTACCAATCTGGAGAATCGGTGACTCGCCAAGAATATCTGTAATTGCCGGAAGCCCTGCCTGCATAATAGCGGCTCCATCACCAATCTTAATCGTAGTGCTGTCCTTATCAAGTGCAAACTCTACATGTACCCAGTCGTTTGCATCAATATCAGCACCCGTAAATGCAGGTCTTTCTTGCTCTGTACTATTATAACGCTCTACCGTAAACTTATTATTCGTAAGTGTGCCGATATAGTGCTCGCTCTTGAAAACTTGGGCATCTGCATTTGGTGCCGCAAAGAATGCCCAGTTAGCTGCGCCCTTCATATCGAAGGATACAGTCATCTCTTCTATACCTGCCAGCAAACTGGAACCATCTGCCTTGGTTACATTCAGCCATTCCTTCTTAGTTCCATCAAGAGATAACGCCTTACCTTCTTCATGATCTACTAGCGTTCCAGCAGGCTCAGCCACAGCCCAGCCGCCTTTGAATCCAGTGTCTTCGTCATCAAAGTCAAAGTCAAGAATCACTTCTTCGGTCTCTCTTAAGGTACCGTTTATCTTCCACTCATTGATACCTACGCCGGCTCCGCTCTTTACGAGAATTGCCCGGATACCGGTAGTCTCAATTGCGCCAAATTCTGTCTTATTATACTGATCCTGTTCCGTTCCAAGTCCATCCTGTGTCGGGATTGGCTCCCACTCGCCATCAATCGTCTGATATTCATACCGATAGCTGCTTGGTACCAGAACTCCGCCGTCTCCGCCATTGCTGTTATCGAAGAAATAGATTTCTGAGCTTTCAATGATTACCGGAGAAGCCCACTCATAACTAATCCATTCTTCCGTAGCATCCCAGTTGCCCCAGGTTCCCCAATGGCGACAATCATTTCCGAGAGAAGCGCTTCCTGTTCTGCCGTCGTTGACAGCAGACTCGTTCTCCCAGCTTGAGCAGTAGCTAGTGGTAATATCCGCAGATGCCGCCAGGTTATCCGGATTCGGTGTCACTGCAGGCGTCAGTCCATCAATTGCATCCTGCAGCTCAGACAGAGCCTTATTTACCTTGGACTGTGTTGTAGACTCTGCGTCAAGCTCAGCCTGTGCCGCCTCAATCTTCTCTAACAGTGTCCGGTAAGACTTCGGACCATAATCTTCCCTCGCCGGTGCATTATCGCCAGTTACAGAATCTACTAATGCCTGAAGCTTTGATTTATCTATCACTGCACCTGCTTCATCCACCTTCACATATGCGTGGTATCTATAGTTGTAAGCATCGTACATCGGATAGAAATCATAACCATTGGTAGTAAGATGCGGTACGGAATCCTCGTCCGCTCCAGCAACAATCTCTACACTCTCGGACAGGTCATCGCTCAGTGTTACATTCAGCCAGTTCATTGCTGTATAAGAGCTGTTCTGGTCTTTTGCTACCATAACGATTGGTCCATACATCAAAGATGCAACAACACTCTCGTCTACCTTGTCCGGTGTTTTGTCAAGATGAAGCGTATATGGCATATCAATTGTTACAACGTCTCCGTCTGACCAGGTACGATTAATTTCTACATAAGAGCTTACTTCCGGGTTCTCAGCTACAACGTCGCCATTTACCTTTACGGTAAATCCGTCTGTCGCCCAGTAAGGTACTCTTACCTTCATCGTGAACTCTCCGCTGCCTGTTACAGTAAGTTTGGAATGCTCAGATGGGAAGTTTGTTTCCTGTTTTACAGTTATATTCTTTTCATCCCAGGTAACCGTAGTCGGCATGTAAAGATTTACATATAAAGTATCATCTGTATGTGCAAAAGCTGCAGCCTGATATTTCACATGGTTCTCCATACCGGTACCGTTACAGCAGGTAAATCCGCCGTAATCGCTGTCATAGCTTTTTCTCTGACCCGGGTCGATGGGCAGCATGTAGGTACATCCATTGTGCATGCGTGATGTAGTATCGTGACTCTGAGATGCCGCGATCTGATTCAGCAGCGTTCTCTCATAGTAATCCATATAGGAAGCATCGTCCGGATTGTAGTTATACAAATCCATAGTCAGCTTCAGCATATTGTATGCCGCACAGGTCTCACAGTTCTCACCGCGTGACGAATTCCCGTCAATGTTATTACCCTGCTCGTATGGATCCTGGAATCTCTCTCCGGTTCCTACGCCGCCGATGGAGTATGCATAACGGCTGATTACCATCTCCCAGAAATTCTGGGCAATATTATAATATTTCACATCTCCGGTAGCCGCATATTCATGAATCGCTCCTACGATCTGCGGAATATGCTGATTTGCATGGCGTCCCTGAATCGTGTCCACATTATTCGCCAGACCGTTAAAGAATTCTGTATTATCGAACAGCTTCGCTGCTTTCAAATAATCCTCGTCCCCTGTGATCTCATAAAGTCTTGCCAGAGATTCATTCATTCCGCCATACTCGCCTGCAATGTACATCGCCCACATTCTTGTAAGCTGTTCCTGTGAGCAAGCGCTCAGTCTGTTGTAAACCCATTTTCCAAGATCTTTTGCAATCTGAAGGCCTTCCTCGTTGCCGGCATAGATATAGCTGTCAATGAATCCTGCCATCAGCTTATGTAAAGTATAGTACGGTGCCCAGATGGTTGCATATGGCGTATACTGTTCCAGAAGCGCAAACTGATCCGGTGAATAAGCGCTGATAAATCCTTTGCCCCATTCAGTCGGGTCTGTGCTCCATTTGGACTGCGCCGCATCGCTAGGCGTACAAGCCGTCTTGAAGTCTGCCGCATTCCCCTGGGACATCTCCTGCAGCTTTCTCATCTCTGTAATCATATAATCCAGCTTAGTCTTATATTCCTCATCACCCGTACTTGCATAAGCCAGGGACAACGCAGAAATGAAATGTCCGGTAGAATGTCCTCTCAAAAGACCGGTCGGCTCATCCCATCCTGTAAGCGGCTGGGCGCCTTTGGTGTCCTGTCCAAAGGTTGCACGGAAGTTGTACAGCATTCTGTCCGCATCCATAACCTTCAGATATTCAAATGCACGCGCTGCATTCTGAGAATAGATGGTATCTGTCCCGTCAAGGCTAATATCACTTAAATCAAAGGAGGACGCTGCCTTCTCCGGTCCTACCTCTTCCTCATCCGTCACAGTAACCGTCGCCGTTACTTCTTCCACACTGTCTACAATCGTACCTTTTACCGTCTTCTCTCCAGCTTCTGCAAAATCAGAAACTTTCAGGTCTGTCGGCCAGGTAACCTTTTCATATCCCGTCGTATCATCATTATATACAACCTCTACCGTCGCCGGAAGGTTCGGAATCTTTCCAACATAACTCGTTACACTTACCGGCTTCACCTCTTTGATGCTGATCTGCTTATACCCTGGCACAACGGTAGCCACAAAGTCTCTCGTCGCCGTCTCGTCCTCATAGGTAACGGTCGCCGTCAGAGTAACCTGTACCGCTGCTCCATCAGGCTGCTTTACCACGCCTGTGCTGGAGATAACTGCTTCATTAGAGCTCACCCAGGATATCTCGGAACCGTTCACTCCCTCTGTTGGAAGGACCAGATTGCCTGTCACAGAGCTAAGATTGCCAAGGTCGATTGCTGCTGCATCTGCCTCAGCAGTCTCTTTCGCATTCAACTGACGCTTTACCGTCACTTCAAACGTCTTTGTCTCTGTCTCATTTCCCGCTTTAATAGTCGCTGTCAGTGTAACCGTCACGTCTGCCTGATCTGCGTTCGGTCTTGTCACAGTACCATCAACAGCAATTACATCCTTGTTTGAACTCTCCCAGGAAATATCGGAGCCTGCGCTTCCTTTTGTCGGAAGTTCCAGATCTTCTGTCACTGCACTGATATCTCCCAGCGTCAGCGTAGCTTTATCTCTTGCTACCTTCTCAGTATCCTCAAGTGTTATCTGATCCTTTACCTCATCCGCTGTCATGGCATAATTGTAGATTTTGAAATCTGCAATCCGGCCATCCATGATATCATTCTCCCACTGTCCATAGCCGATGTAGTTCTGTGTACTGCCTTCCAAAACAGATAAATCTACATCCGTCTTCTCTGTTCCGATTAATTCGCCGTCCTCATAAAGGGACATAGATTTCTCAGAACCGTCAAAGGTTACTGTTGTGAAAATCCAGCGTCCGGTATCCAGGTTCTCCTGCTTCTCAGGACCTTTCTCGTTGCTCCAGCTGCTTGCTGTAATAGCGGCGGTATATCCTCTATGTCCAGTGTTGGAACCGTCGGCAAGCAGATACATATAGGAAGTCGTCCCACTTCCGATATCCCAGATCCGGTGATACTCTCCATCCGAAACATCCAGGTACACCCAACAGCTGATGGTAACATCCTCCAGACCGTTGAGAACGCCCTGCGGCAGCTCAACATAGGGATGTGTCGCATCCGGCTGTCCTCCGTTCATAACGAAAGACGTCTGCTCCTCGCCAAGAATCAAATCAGTCTGTGTCTCTACTCCTGCACCTGTGGGACGTACAACGCCGGCTTTTCCATTGCCGCTCAGGTCGTTGACGATAGTTCCCGACTTCAAAGACTCGAAGTTATAGTGAAGCACCAGACCTTCTGTCTCCTCCGCACTTACATAAGCCGGAAGATAAGTCACTGTCATTGCTAGCGCTGCTAACATGGCAATAACTCTGCGTATGAAACTTCTTTTCTTTTTCATAGCTTTTTTCTCCTCTCTTTCTTTTTTACAGATAAAACTGCATTTCCTATCTCATTATTGCAAAATTTTATTCTTCTGAACACTCCAAAAAATTAAACAGGGTGGAGATTTTTAAATTAAGAATCTCCACCCTGTTCACAAATATACGCGCACGCTTCTTTCGGTGTCATCTGTCCGGTAACTACAAAAAACTGCGCATCGGAAAGAATATCCGTAATCTCTGTCCAGTTCCTGCAGGACGTCCTTGAGATGCTGGTTTCCATCTGCTTTTCAAAAATCTCATATTCCGGCTTCTCTTCCAGCATCCGCTCCGCCACATCCCTCTTCGGCGGAAGGGAATCTGCCTGCATACACACCTCCAACATCCGCTCTTCCTCATTATTATAATACTGCATAAAAGCTATGGCGCCCTCCACATCTTTTCCTTTAATGACTCCGAGATTCTCTCCGCCGGTCACTCCAGTCAACGCCTGCTCCATCCCCTGCAGATACGGAAGCCTTGCAATCCCATAAGAAACCCCGGATTGTTCCAGTGCAGGCAGTACCCAAGGTCCATTCTCCATCATGGCACATTCTCCGTCGATAAACTTACGTGCCACATCATTCTGTGACCAATTGACACACTCTTTTGCCATTGCCCCTGTCTCTATTAACTGCCGTATAAAAGCAAAAGCTTCCTCAGTTCCCGTACCGCCAATCTGCTCCATATCCTCTCCTGTAGCAAGGATAAACGGCAATATCTGAAAGGCAGACTGTTCTCCCTTAATCGCAGACATGGCGAAGCCCTTCCTGTCATTTTCAGTAAGCGCAACCGCACAGTCCAGGAATTCCTCCCAGGTCTGTGGAACCGTCATTCCTTTTTCCTGAAATAATTCTTCATTATAAATAAGTGCCACATTGTTGCAGCAAAATGGCAGTCCGTAATACCGTTCTCCAAAGCATGCCGAATCAAGAGCCTCCGGATAGTAAGTATCCAGGTCATCCATCTGCGTAATATACTCCGTCAAATCCTCCAGTTCTCCCGTCTTCGCATAACGCTTCATGTCCGGATTATCAATAATCACAATATCCGGCTTCTGCTCTGCCGTAGGTTCAATGGCAAGCCTTTTATTAAATTCTGTAAGCGGTCCGTGGTATTCCCAGGTAAGCAGATATTCCTCCTGTGACTGGTTAAATCCCTCCACGAGATTTGAAACAGCAGCTTTCTGGGCATCTGTCTCATAGTAAGTCCACAGCAGCAGCTCCTTGCGTTCCTTTGCCTGTTCATCCGGTTTCTCATGTTCCTCCATCCGGCATCCGCCGACCGGCAAGGCAGCCAGTAGAACAGCCATCACCAAAACAGCAGCCAGTTTTTCCCTTCTCTTCATCTGCTTCCTCCTTCCTGTCTGCAGGCTTAGTTAAGCTGCCGGTATTCTCCCGGCGTAACCCCCTGCTCTTCTTTAAATATTCTGGCGAAATACTTTGCGTCACTGTACCCTACAGCCTCTGCTATTTCATAAATTTTCATATCCGTCCCCTTCAACAAACGCTTCGCATGACTGATACGGAAACGCCTCAGGAAGCGGGAGAAACCTATCCCCAGCTCCCGGCTGAATAACGCACTCAGGTATTCCGGTGTAATGTCAAGCTTTCTGGATACCTCTTCCTGCGTAATTCCTTCCTGGTAGTGCTCGCGGATATAATTGATTGCCCTCTGGATAATGTAATTACTGATATTTTCTCTCTTTACTCTTTTTCCGGCAATAATCTTAATCACATCTTCCCATGTCTCTGACATTTCCCGGTAAGTAAAGACGTTCTCCATTCGATTAATAATTCCGGAATTCTTCAGATACTCATGCAAAGTCAGATCAATATCCTGCAAAGTATCTTCTACAATATGATAGGTCTTTAAGAACCCGAACCTCATATCCCCCGGCGTATAATGCCGACTGTTCATATAGTCTGCGAATGCCTCCCCTGCCTGGATGATTTCTTCACTCTCTCCCCTGCAGATTGCATTTTTCAAATGGTTCCCAAGCTCTAGGGGATATTCAAAAAGTTCCGCTTTATAGTTCTCCACCGTCTCATCTGTAATCCAGCCTTCACTTTCCAGAACCATGGCGTAGGACAGATTCCTCTCCAGATGCTCCTTTGCCTCCCGGAGATTATACTCCGTGCATCCGGTCACCGCCCACACAAACCGCTCTTCTTTCTTCTGGTACTTTCCCACAACCTGATTATAAAACGCACGTTCATACCAGCTCTTTTCTTCTTCACCCTCTGCCTTTCCGACCGTAAGGCAGAAGAAAATCTGACGGTTTTCCTGATACATCAGATAAATCTTATAATCCTTATACATCCTTCCTAATTCGGCAATTTCCTTTTCCACCTGTTCTTTATAGCCGGGCTGTGCAGCCCCGATATATCCTGCCATTAAATCATATTTCATCCCCGGTGCAAAGCCGCAGACCCGACGCAGCTCCTCAATCCGTTCCTCAGACGCTTCCACATTTCCAAAAAAGATATCCCGCAGGCGGTTTTCCTGATTGCCATAGCCAAATGCATCCTCTTCCTGTATTTTAGCTTCGATATCCTTCAGCATTTTCCTGACGTCCTCTATAGCAAGCGGTTTCAAAAGATAATCATCTGCGCCATACCGGATAGCCTTTTGCGCATATTCAAAGTCAGAATATCCGGAAAGAATCACTATATGCGTCCTGACCTTCCGCTCTGCAAGTTCCTTCAACATCTGCAGTCCACTCATTCTCGGCATCCGAATATCTGTTATTACAAGATCCGGCTTGAACCGCAGCACCATTTCCAGCCCTTCTTCTCCGTCCGCGGCCTCTCCCACAACCATATGTCCGGTCTGGGACTCTATCATCTTTCCCATTCCTTCCCTTATCTTTATCTCGTCTTCAACGATTACAATTCTCATGACTCTTACCTCTTCTAATTCTCCTGCACCGGAATTTTCAATGTAATAACCGTTCCCACAGACAGGATGCTGCTTACATTCCAGTCGGCTTCTTTCCCATAATACATATATAAACGCGTAAAAGAATTCACAAGCCCGATTCCCGGTCCGCCGCCGTTTAGGATATACTCCTTATCATTATATTTCCTGGTGTCCTCCGGCGTCATTCCTTTTCCATTATCTTCAATAATCGCATAGAGCATACTCTTATCTTCTGAAAACACCAGATTAACCCTGAGTTCTCCGCCGCTTACAATTTCTTTAAATCCATGATCAATTGCATTCTCTATAAAAGGCTGCAAAAGCAGCTTATGTACCCTTACATTTCTTGCTTCTTCCTCTGCATACAGTTCAAATGAAAAAGAATAATTAAAGCGAAGCTGCTGAAGACTCACATACTTCTCCAGCCATTCGATCTCTTCCTGCATCTTCACGACCTGATTGCTTTTATTAACACTATAACGCAGAATCACGCCAAGGTCACGCAGCATTTTGCTAATCTCATATTCTCCCTTGTCAATTGCCATCCAATTAATAGAATCCAAGGTATTATACAGGAAATGGGGATTAATCTGCGCTTCCAGCGCACGGATTTCCGCTTCTTTCTGCTTCTGGGTTGCTTTCGTCACCTCATCAAATAAATCCTGCAATTTGCCCGTCATAGAATTAAAATTCTGAGCAATTTCAGCAAATTCATCCTCCGCTCCGGCAACCACCTTCACATCCAGATTTCCTTCCTGTACCTGGCGGATTCCCTGCATCAGAGATTGCAGGGATGATTTAATCGAATTTGTCATGGAGCAAATCATCACAACAGCAAAAATGGTAAAAAAGATTGCTACACCCACTGCAAGCCCCAGACCATCTATAACTTCGTCCAACAAATAGGCCCTGTCATATACATTGTAAAAGACCCATCCCAGTTTCTTGTCTTCGTACTGGTTATAGGAAATATTCTTCCCCTCCAGTCTTCCCGTGCTCTGCACAAACTCCTCTACCGATTCCTGCTTCTGAATCTGCTCTCCTGCATAGGAAAGGTCCGGATAAGCCAGAATATATCCATCCCGGTCTATAATAAAATTCACGTTATGTTCCTGCTGCGGATCATGCTGATAATCAACCGTACAGATTTTATCCAATTCCTTTCCGTCAATACTCATGATAAGCGTAGCAACCGAACCTTTTTCCAGCCTGTTATAATCATAGATCTTCTTGGAAATATGGAACAGATACTGCACGTTCTCCCCGCTGCCATATTCGTCTGTCGGTGTAATTGCAATACCTGATGTCTCCTGTGCCCTTTGATAAGGCTCCGTCTCCCTCAAATCTTCATATTCATTCCATATGTTCTGCACTGTAGAAGCGTTTTTAAAATCATAAGTAATGGACTGTCCATCCTGAAGGACAATGCTGATACATTCGATTCCATTCGCCGAAACATCATACTGCCTGATTTTATCGTATATCTCCCACTTTGCAACCTCATCGGTTTCATAATCCTCATCCAGCTGATTCGCAATATTATCAATAACCTGACTGTCACTGCTAAGCTGCCAGACCAGATTGATATAGATTTCCATCGTCAAATCTACCCGCTCCGCCATCTGGACAAGCTCATTCACCATAAGCTCATCCACTTTTCCCTTCATGCTTGTCATGTTTATGTAGACTAAAAGCACCTGACTTACAATTAACGGAACGATTGCCGAAATAATAAAAGCATATAAAATCTTTTTCCAGATTTTCTGACTCTGAAACCACCTGACAAGTCCCCGGTGTTTCTTATTCTTCATTCCCTGTCCTCCGGCTTCCTTTCTATACCAAACGGGGCAGACAATCTCCCTGTCTGCCCCGCCTCTATATAAGCTTATTCTAGCAAACTACATGAATCCATCCTTCCGGAGCCTCAATGTGTCCCATCTGGATTCCGGTCAACGTATCATAAAGTTTCTTCGTTGTAGGTCCCATCTCTTCCATACCGCTTGGGAAACAAATTTCCGTACCGTGGTCTACAATCTTTCCTACCGGAGAGATAACCGCCGCCGTACCGCAGAGTCCGCATTCTGCAAAATCTTTCACTTCATCAAGGTATACTTCTCTCTCCTCTACTTCCAATCCCAGGTATTTCTCTGCCACATACATCAGAGAACGTCTGGTAATAGACGGAAGAATGGTATGTGACTTCGGCGTTACTACCTTGTTATCTTTGGTAATAAAGATAAAGTTCGCTCCACCGGTCTCTTCAACCTTCGTCCGGGTAGCAGCATCCAGATACATATTTTCATCGTATCCCTGCTTATGAGCGTCCACAATTGCATGAAGGCTCATTGCATAGTTAAGTCCCGCCTTTACATGGCCTGTCCCATGAGGCGCCGCACGGTCAAAGTCACAAACTCTGATCGTAATCGGCTTCGCGCCGCCCTTAAAATACGGTCCTACCGGAGTCGTAAATACACGGAACTGATATTCATCTGCCGGTTTTACACCAATGACAGCATTAGAACCGAACATATACGGACGAACGTATAAAGTTGCTCCGGAACCATACGGCGGAACATAAGCTTTATTCGCCTCTACTACCTTATGTACTGCCTCAACAAATCTGTCTTCCGGGAACACCGGCATCTCCAGCCGCTTAGCTGAATCTGCCATCCTGGATGCGTTCAGGTCAGGGCGGAACATTACAATACGCCCATCTTCCGTTGTATAAGCCTTCAGCCCTTCAAAACAGGTCTGCGCATACTGCAGTACACCGGCACACTCATTAATCACTACATTCGCATCGGAGGTCAGCACGCCCTCATCCCACGCTCCGTCTTTATAGTTAGAAACGTATCTCTTATCTGTCTGCATATATCCGAATCCCAAATTTGACCAGTCAATATTCTTCTTTTCCATCGAAACTTCCTCCATTCTTTGATAACTTCTTCCAATCTTCCTTCATTATAGTACGATCATATTTAAAATTCAAGAGCGCACTCGGTTTTTCCGTAAAAACAATGATTCCAGATGTGTCCTGCCATTTCTATCTCTCCATCATACTGATAGATTCAATTCCCACACTTCCGCCTCTTACAACCTCTATACTCTGAAACTCTTCTTTCATCAGCTTAATTACCGCATCATTCTTGGTTGCCGTCTGTACAAACTCCAGAAGCAGGCTGTCTTTTCCGTAATCAATCACTTTCGCTTTGAAGGTCTCCGCAATCTGGAACAACTCCGCCTTATCCTCCGGCGTACATTTTTTCACCTTCACGTAGAGAATCTCCTTCATCCTTACAAAGATATCCGTAAAATCAATTACCTTGATAACCTCCACCAGACGGTTTAACTGCTTCTTAATCTGCTCAAATGTCTCATCATCACTGACCGTCGCAATGGTCATCCTGGAAATCGTCGGATCTTCTGTTGTCCCCACTGTCAGGCTGTCCAGATTGTAAGATTTACCAGAAAACAATCCGGAGATTTTAGAAAGAACACCTACCTGATTCTCCACATACAGTGAAATCCATCTTTTCTTCATTCCGTTACTCATCATCCCTGCTCCTTTCTAACAGTCCAAAATCATATCTTCCAGCGTCCCGCCCGGCTGAATCATAGGATAAACCAAATCCTCCGGGTCAATCGTAAACTCAATAATCGTCGGTACCTTCTTGCTCTTTCGCGCTTCCTCAAATGCCGGCAGAATCTCTTCTTTCTTCGTTACGCGGATTCCCTTCGCCCCGTAGCTTTCCGCCAGTTTCACAAAATCAGGCGTATACTCAGGGCACGGCACTTCCCCGCATTTCCCGCGGCAGGCAGCGCCGGAGCGCAGACACGTCATAGAATACCGTTTGCCATAGAACAATTTCTGCCACTGGCGAACCATTCCCAGATTGCTGTTATTAAAGATACAGGAGATAATCGGAAGTTCCTCCAGAACCGCCGTTGCAAGCTCCTGAATATTCATCTGCATACCGCCGTCACCGGAGATAGAGATAACCGGAGTATCCGGATTGCCGATCTGCGCGCCGATTGCTCCCGGCAGCCCGTACCCCATCGTTCCCAGCCCGCCGGACATCAGAAGCTTCTTATTCTCGTCCAGCTCCAAAAACTGTGCGGTAAACATCTGGTGCTGCCCCACGTCCGTTACAACAATTGCTTTTTCAAAAGATTCATTAATCGCATCAATAATATCCTGCGGCGTCATAATCGGTTTTTTCTTCATCACCATCGGATGTTCTGCTTTCCACGCAGCTATCTTTGACAGCCAGTTCTTTGTATCGCATACTTCCACATATTCCAGCATCTTTGTAACCGCTTCTTTTGCATCTGCTACAATCGGCACGTCAACCTGAACATTTTTAGAAATCGCCGCCGTGTCGATATCAATATGTACAATCTGCGCCTTCGGGGCAAAAGAGTGCAGCTTTCCGGTAATACGGTCGTTAAATCTTGTTCCAATAGAGAAAAGAAGATCACATTCGCCGACAGACATATTTGCCGCATAAGCACCATGCATACCAAGATTACCAATAAACAGCGGATGATTCGTCGGAATCGCCCCGCGTCCCATTACTGTTGTAATGACCGGAACATTGGTCTTCTCCACCAACTCCGTAAATTCCTTATTTGCATGGGCAATGTTCACTCCGCCTCCGGCAAGGAACAGCGGACGTTCTGCCTTATTCAACATCTTAATCGCACGCTTTAACTGTCCGATATGAACGCTGGTATTGGGCTTATATCCGCGGATATTGACTTCCTTCGGATACTCTGCGCTTCCCAGCTCTCCCATCACATCCTTGGGCAGGTCTATAAGCACCGGTCCGGGTCTTCCCGTCCTTGCAATATAGAAAGCCTCTTTCACTATTCTCCCCAGATCTTCCCTGTTACGGACCGTCACACCATACTTGGTGATACTCCTGGTAATCCCCACAATATCCACTTCCTGGAAAGCATCATTCCCAATCAAATGCCTTGCCACTTGTCCGGTAAAACATACCAACGGCACGCTGTCATAATAAGCAGTAGCAAGTCCCGTAACCAGATTCGTCGCTCCCGGCCCGCTGGTTACCAGACATACACCGACCTTTCCTGTGGAGCGGGCGTAGGCATCTGCTTCATGCACCAGAGCCACTTCCTGCCTTGGAAGGATTACCTTCGTATAATCCTGCTTATATAACTCGTCACTGATATCAATGGTACAGGCACCCGGATAGCCGAACAATGTATCGACTCCTTCTTCCTTCAGCGCCTTCACCAATAACTTGTTTCCTGAAATCTTCTTCATGACATACCCTCCTGTTTCAGTTCTTCGGATATAAAAAAGCCCTAAGCTATTCTTAGCTTAGGGCGAATCTTTTCATCCGTGTTACCACCTAAATTCAGAGAACCTCTCTGCACTCTGTCTGTACAGAAGCCTGCTGCCCGGCATCTGTGCGCCGATCTTCTGCTTCGATACAGTTCCCCTGTAACGTAGGGAATACGTTGAAGTCTACTAATATCCTGTACTCCTTGGCACAAACAGACACGTTCGGTTCACTGCTCAAAGGCTACTTCCATAAGTCCGTCACGGAGATTCGCACCTTCCATCTCCTCTCTTTGCTTCCGAATACCTATGTACTCCTCCTTGTCATAGCATTTGCTCGATAATTGTTATTATTATAGTGGAAAACGTCTCTATTTGTCAACCATTCTTTTCACATATCTTTTTAATATCCAATGCACTCCTTCAGCCAGTCATTCGTCATGTAATTTTCTACGGCTCCATACTGTTTGGGAGCAACATCGTAAATATTTTCAATTGTCGTATCGCTTTTCAGCATATCCTGTGTAATAAGACAAGCAGGCATCTCAAAATAATCTGTTGCCTCGCCCGTCCCGGGATCTGTAATGTCTTCATAATCGCCGTTTAATTCCAACGCTAAAGTCCTGATCCCCTGTTCGCCATTCGCCTTAAAATCCGTGCAGGCACAAGCTTTCCATTGGGAGCTGTCCTCTAACATATAACGGATATCCTCATTGCAGATATCTACCGATACAAGGGGAATATCTCTGCCCAGTTCTTTTAATGCCTGGTAGCACCCCTGCGCGTAGGCGTCATAAGCAACCCATACAGCGTCAATCTCCCCCTCGTCGTATTTCATCAAAGTGGCACGCATCACCTCATACATGGAAGCTGTAGCATCGCTGTAGTCTGTCGGTCCAATCACTTCCAGTGTATGAATTCTGCCGCTCGTTTCATATTCCTGATAGCCTTCTTCCCTCCTGTCAAAAGCAGCAATATAATTCGGTCCTACCCATACCTTCAATACATTTACCGTTTCCTTCTCCGGATATAATTCTTCACAGATATAATCCAGTAAACTTGTGGCAAACCCTGCATCATCCTGGAAAAACTGGGTAACACCTTCTATTTTCTTTGTTTCACCGGAGGATTCTTCAAACTGCGTATCAAAAGTTACAATTTTTAGTTCCGGATAATCTTCAAGCAATTCCGTCAGAAACTCATAGGAATACTCCTGTCCTCCGTGTGACAGAAACAATCCGTCATACCCATCTTCAGCACACTCTGTGATATCATTTTTGAAAACGGTGTCATCGCCATCAGAAAAAAACACATCACAGGACATACCTAATTTTTCCGCCGTTTCTACACTTTGATCGGCACAGAGCTGAAATATCTCGCTGGAAGGCATGTTCAGTATATACGCAATCTTCTTTCCTTCCACCGGAGAACTCGCCGTATTCTCTGCCGGTTCCACTTTATCACTGCACCCAGCCAGCGAAAAAAGCAATAAAAAAACCACTGTAAAAATACAGACTCGCGATAATCTCGCAGAAATTGATTTTTGCATCTTTCTTAACTCTCCTTATCTTTATAGAATTCCTTTGTCGCGACACAATGCCTCTATGCTCCTGTCATATGTAGCTTCTGCTTCCGTAGAAAAGAAACACCCGGGTACCCCCTCATTATGATCCCGGTGATGCGCTACGCAAGCACAACATTTTCCATGTCGCGGACAGTCATAGGTACATGGGCATGGTCTGTTGTTGTCACAATTCTCCATATTTTTTCCTCCTTTTTCTGCTTTTGTATGCATCACGCCAACTTCTTCTGTCTTTCCTGCATACTTGAAGCGACAAAAACACTTGACACATACACATACTTTTGGCATAATTTTTATAGATTTCTTAAATTTTATCGGAAGGAGCCAATTTTTTGAACTAAATTGTAAATTTTGCAGCCTTTATTGTAAATTTTGCAATGTTCTTAAAAAAGAATGGAAAAATGCGGATTGCTGTATGTGATGATGAAAAACGATATCGTGAGAAAATTGTGAATCTGATTCAGGAATATGAGAAAATAAGGCAGAACTACTCTTTTACAGTGTCTGCTTTTTCTTCTGCAAAAGCACTTTTGAACTTTAAAGCTGAACACGGCGGATTTGATCTCTATATACTGGATATTCTCATGCCGGAAATGAGCGGTATAAGGCTGGGTTCTGCGCTGCGAGAACAAGGCGATGAAGGGATGATTCTCTATCTAACCACCTCTCCCGACTTTGCCGTAGACTCCTATACTGTGGAAGCGTTTCAGTATCTTTTGAAACCAATAGACGCTGTCCCGTTATTCCGATGCCTGGACAAGGCTGCTGACCGTTTTGCCGAGCTTCAGAAGAAGGCTGTTGCTATTAAACTGCCCGGCTCCGTCCGCATCATTCCAGTACACAACATCTGCTACGCCGAACGTGTCAGACGGCTGATCTGTTATCATCTCATTGACCATTCTGTTATAAGTAGCGCAACCTTTAACGGGACCTTTCAAAATGCCGTTGCCCCGCTGCTGGAACACAAAGAATTTCTTCTTGTGGGTTCCTCTTTTGTCGTAAACCTGCGCCATGTCACAGAAATCACAAGACATGAGCTTATCCTCAACGGGAATCACAAAATTTCAATTCCCCGCGGGAAATACGAAACATACAAAACAAAATGGTCCGATTACTGGCTGAATGGAGGCGAATAACATGCTGTTTGAACAAAATTTACCCTATATGGTATTTAAGGTCACTTTAACCGTAATATGTACACTGGGCATGATGTGTTCTACCACAAAACTCAAATACAGTCTCAGAAAAATTATTGCCATCCTGTCTCTGTATCTTTTTTATGTTGTGATTTCTACTGCCGCCATCATTTATTTCCGGGGCTTTCTGTTCCTTACACGGGTTTTTGCATTTACAATATCTCTTCCTGCTATCCTTATGATTTACAAACTTGCAAAAGTACAGCCCGCATTGGCTGTATTTACCCATGCGACACAGATTTTATTTTCCCTGTACGTTACCGCCACCGTCACGCTGATAAATACTGCAATCCATGGTTCGGCATTCTCCGACTTCCTGCTCCGTCTAACGGCTTACCTGCTCATTATTTTATTGGAATTTGCTTTTATACGGCGCCCGTTTTTACAGCTTACCGCTATCACGCAAAAAGGCTGGGGCATCCTTTCTCTGATTCCATGCTCTCTGATTGTACTTGTAGTCGTAATTGCCGCTTATCCGACGCATTACATAAATAGTCCTTCTGCTATTTTTTTAATCTACCTGCTGGGAGCAGTGATTGTCATTATCTATTTTGCAGTGTTCCAATACCTGTTCATGCAGTACCGGTTTCAAATGTCAAATCATAATCGGGAATTATTAGAATTACAGGTACACAGCCTGGAAGAAAGAATCTCCGAGGCATCTGCTGCAACCGAAAAAGCAAGAATAGACCTGCATGATACCCGCCACAGACTTCAGGCCATCGCTTCCCTTGTAGAAAATGAAGAACCGCAGACCGTTCTCAATTATATCAATCATTCCATTTCGCAGTATAAGCTTCAGGCTCCTGCACTTTATTGCAGCAGCCCCATACTGAACGCCACACTGTCTTCCTATCTGGAACGGGCAGCGGCAGAGAATATCACGCTGGAAACACATTTTTCCATTCCGGACACACTCCCTGTCGATGCCGCAGAGCTTTCCATCGTTTTTGCCAATGCGCTGGAAAATGCCATCACCGCCTGCCGTAAGCTTCCTGAAGAAGAAAGAAAAATTATCTGCAAATGCATACACAGGCCAAAGCTCATGTTGGAGGTGTCCAACCCCTATACCGGAACCGTCGCTTTCTCCAAAAACGGACTTCCCATATCAGAAAAGGAAGGTCACGGAATTGGTACCCGGTCAATCCTGGCTTTCTGCAAAAAGCATGACGTCTTTTATCATTTTACTGCTGAAAATGGATGGTTCACGGTAACGATTGTATTTTAACCATAAAAACCGGCATTTTCCCTACATAGACGCCGGGTCTACCGTCATTTCCCCCGCAAGGAATGCATCCATGTCCAGCGTATGGTAGGCGCCGTCCAGATAATACGCCGGAAGCATTCCGCCCTCTTGGAATGCCTTCACCAGGTCATCCGGTGTACGGATATCCTGAGGAAAATAGGTCGCACAGATTCCTACCTTCTCCGGCACATGGCAGTCGCTTGCCCCTACAGGTATCAGACCCAGCTTCTTCGCATATTCCGCCGCCGTCCGGCAGGCGTCCGTCTTCGTGCTTCCATTCAGCACCTCGATTCCATCAAGCCCTGTCACTTCATTCAGATGCCCTTCCAGCCCTCGCCGGTTATTTCGGAACGGATGGGCGCTGTAGCATACGCCGCCCCGCTCCTTCACATAGTCAATAAATTCCTGGGCGCTTACCCGGTGATCCGGATATTCCTCAATGCCAAAAGCAATAATATCTCCCTGCAGAGAATAAAACTCAATTCCCACAAATATGGGAAAGTCCACCAACTTAGAGTATTCCTGTGCAAATTTCTTAAGCCCCATGCTGTCATGGTCTGTAATGCAGATGGCATCCAACCCCTTTTCCTTCGCAATCACAACCATCTCTTCCAGCTTCAGGAAACTGTCCTTTGAATAACGCATCTCATGCATATGAAGATCAATAAACATATCCTTCTTCCTCGTCCCTTCCTATATTCCCGGTTCCTTTTTTACCATATTCTTCCAAAACCGTACGGCAGACATTCTCCCAGGATACCCGGCTAAGATCCGGCTGACCCATATCCTTCATCGCCGCACATTCCACAATTTTCTCTGCAAGCCTTTTCTCAAACTCCGGCAAAGCTTCCCGTACCGGTTCATCCGTATTACGCATCTGCGGCGGCTCCACGAAAAACACCGGGGCGCCGGGAACATGCTCCTCCACCCAGGGTCGGATTCCCGGAAGTTCTGTAATGACTACCTTGTCCCCGCATGCCATCGCCTCAATCATCGTAAGGGGCATCCCGTCAAAGAAAGAGGGCAATACAAAGATATCACTTCTATTGTATGCTTTTGCCAGCTCTTCCTGGGAAATGCGTCCCAGAAAATGAACCGGACAGGGAGCTTCCCCCGCCAACTGTTTTATCTGCGCATATTCCTCTTCATTTCCATAGCCGCCTGCCAGAAGAAGCTCCATCTTCCCCGATTCCCACGGAAGATGCCTCAGACATCTAAGAAGACTAATAACTCCCTTTTTTTCCGACAGCTTTCCGGCAAATATCAGGCGCAGCTTCCCATCTCTTTCCGGCCGTTCCGGATAAAAAACACTGCTGTTGAATCCGGTTCCCGCAATTCGGATTCTCTCTCTGTCCACATCATATATGCGGATAATTTCTTCTCTCTGCTCTTCATGGAGAGCAAAAATTGCATCCAGCTTCTGTATCTGCTTTCTGATAAATTTCCGTTCCAGCGGCGTCTTCTCCATCTGCCTCAGATCCGTATTGTGACAGAAACCATACACCTTGCGCCGGGGGAACATGTCCTTCACCAGTGCCGTAAGAAGATACAGGTGATGGCAGATAATCAAATCCGGCCCAAAGCTTTCCACTGCTTCCTTGATATGCGCCGCAAAGGTTTCCTTAAACTGCCTAACCATCTCTGCCGTCATCTGCCCGTAAACCGTGCTTTCATAAGGCATCTCGTCCGACATGCCCGCAATGGGAAAAGGCAACTCCTCCGTACAAAAATATACCGGATAGAATTCCACCCCGTCCGGGAACACCGTCCGGTCTTCCTGATAAACGCCTGCCGTCACCGCCTGCTCATGTCCCTGTCGGGCGAATCCTTTCACCAGCTCTGTCAAATACACGCCGCTTCCGGTACTGTCCGGCTTCTGTGCTGTAATACTTAGTATCCTCATTTGTTTAAATTACTTTCCCTTTCGCTCATAAACTGTAAATACATATTCCAGATCAAAATAGGTCTGTTCCTCACTGATCTTCGTCATCTCCCACTGTGGATCCTCGTCCAAATTGGGAAACCAGGTATCCGCCTCATAAGCATGCCCGATCTTCGTCACGTATGCCTTATCACAGTAAGGCAGAAGTTCCCGGTAAATGCTCTCGCCGCCAATCACATAAATATCATCCGATTCGTAATTCCCGGCTTCCTTCAGCACCTCTTCCACAGAATGACAAATGACAGCATCTTTTACCTGATAGTCCTTCTTTCCCGTCAGCACAATATTCGTTCTCTTCTTAAGCGGCTGTCCGCCCGGAAAACTCTCCAGAGTCTTTCTTCCCATAACCACGGTCTTCCCCGTTGTCGTCTCCCGGAAGAACTTCATATCCTGCGGAATACTTACCAGTAACCGATTCTGAAGCCCGATTGCCCAATTCTTATCCACTGCAACAATTATATTCATATCGTTTCTCCCTTTTTACCTTTCTTAAATTGCCACCGGAATGTTCCGAATCTGTTCATGAGTCTCATAGTCAATCAATTTCACATCATCCGGCGTAAAATCATAGAAATCCCTAATCTCAGGATTCAGCCAGAACTTCGGCGCCGGGAGCGGTTCTCTGCTAATCAGCTCTTCAACCAGCGGAATATGACGGTCATAGATATGGGCGTCTGCAATCACATGCACGAACTCGCCCACCTTCATATCACATACCTGCGCCAGCATATGGAGCAGCACGGCATACTGACATACATTCCAGTTATTTGCCGTCAGTACATCCTGCGAACGCTGATTCAGGATTCCATTCAACGTCAGTTTATCACTTCCCGCTTCCTTCGTCACATTGAAAGTCATACTGTACGCACAGGGATAGAGCGCCATCTCATGCAAATCCTGGTGCACATAAATATTTGTCATAATCCGGCGGCTATAAGGATTATGTTTCAAATCATAAATCACTCTGTCCACCTGATCCATCATCCCCTCTTTGTACGGATGCTTCACCCCCATCTGATAGCCATAAGCCTTGCCGATGGAACCATTCTCATCTGCCCAACTGTCCCAGATGTGACTCTTTAACTCATGGATATTATTAGACTTCTTCTGCCAGATCCACAAAAGTTCATCCGTACAGCCCTTAATCGCAGTCCTCCGAAGGGTCAGCGCCGGGAACTCTTTCGACAGATCGTATCGGTTCACAACACAGAATTTCTTAATAGTATAGGCGCTGGTTCCGTCCTCCCATACCGGGCGGACCTTCTCCCCCTCTGTGCTGGTTCCGTTATCAATAATGTCACGGCACATATCTATAAAAACCTTGTCTGCGTAACTCATAAAACCCAACCTCCACTTGATTATTGTTTCATCTTCTTCAGTTCCCTTAATGCCAGCGTGATTGCCACTGCCGCTGCTGCCGCATCCGCAATCGGTCCCGCATACATAACCCCGTCAATACCCATGAATAATGGGAAAATAAGAATCAGCGGGAGCAGGAAAATAACCTGCCTCGTCAGTGACACCACGATGCCCAGTTTTGCCTTGCCGATGGACGTAAAGAACCCTGACGACATAGGCTGTATTCCATTTATAAAAGTCATGAACATAAATATTTTAAAATATCTTTCTGCAAAATGGAAGTATTCTTCACTCCCATTCCCGAAAATACTGACCAACTGGCGCGGGAACAATTGAAAACAGATAAAAAATAAGATTCCCACTGTCATGGATATTGCCGCCGCTTTCCGGTAAGTTTCTCTCACCCTGTCATATCTGCCCGCTCCATAGTTAAATCCCCAGATAGGCTGGCATCCCTGGGATATACCGATACAGATTGCCATAAACACCATGTTGACCTTAGAAATAACGCCCACACAAGCCAGAGGAATATCCATGCCGTACATGGATTCCGCCCCATAATGACGAAGCGTATTGTTCATGGCAACCTGTACAATCGCCATAGCAATCTGATTGATACAGGAGGCCATCCCAAGGGAAACAATCATTTTTAAAAATCTTCCTTTGGGAGCGAACATTTCTCTTTTCAACTCCATATGCCGGATTCTTGCAAAATAAACGATTACAATCATTCCGGATATGACCTGCCCGATAACGGTTGCCCACGCCGCCCCCTTGATTCCCCAGTGGAAGCCAAAGATAAACAATGGGTCCAAAATCGTATTAATGATTGCTCCCGTCAACATACATACCATGGAATATGTAGGGCTTCTGTCCGCCCGAATCAGATGATTTCCTCCTGTTGTCAGAATCAGGAAGGGTATTCCGATTGCACAGATTCCCGTATAATCCTGTGCATAAGGCAGCACCTCCGGCGTTACACCACATATCTGCAAAATAGGATTCAGAAAAATCAGGACAACCGCTGCGATTACCACTCCGCAGATTACCAACATAGAAAGCCCCGTCCCGGCAATCTCTGCCGCGCGTTTCCGGTTGCCCGCCCCGGATTCCAGGTTAAAGTTAGAAGCGCTCCCGATTCCCAGAAGAAGGGCGGTCGCCGTACATATAATGGATATAGGAAAGGCAATGTTCGTCGCCGCATTCCCAAGCATCCCAACACCTTGACCGATAAAAATCTGGTCTACGATATTATACAACGAGCTTACCAGCATACTGATAATTGCCGGTATCGCAAACTTTGCAATCAATCTGCCCACAGGCTCTGTCGCCAGCGGATTACTCTTTTCTATCTTTTCACTCATTCTTATATTACCCTCCATATTCTGTTTCTAAATATTCCTGAAAAATCATGCGCATCCTGCGGAGCGTTTTGTGATATGGGAAAGTAAAAACTTTCCTATATCATAAAAAAGAGACTTCCCGGTGACCGGAAAATCTCTTCCAAGAGCGACAGACGGGGTTCGAACCCGCGACCCCGACCTTGGCAAGGTCGTACTCTACCAACTGAGCCACTGTCGCATTTCTTAACTGTGTTCCTCAGAACAATAATTACTATACTACAGACTCATCGGTTTGTCAACAACTTTTTAAATTTTTTTCACAACAGCTCAGCCATAATCGAAACATCGAGTGAATCATGCTTGCATGAATGAACGAGTTGATTCGATTATGAACTTAGCGCCCGGTAATGAGCAAAAATAGCTGCTTTTGCAGCGGTGAAGCATCGCAGATGCGTTTTGCGAATGGCGCGCGCTGAGCTGTTATCATAGCGCCTGCTACTCTTCTTCCTCTACCACAGCAAGCCCCAGTTCGTCAAGCTGTTTCTGATCCACTCTGGTTGGCGCTTCTGTCATCAGATCGGAAGCGTCTTTTACCTTCGGGAAGGCAATGACGTCACGAATACTGTCCTCTTTTGCCATCAGCATAACCAGACGGTCGAGTCCATATGCCAGTCCGGCATGGGGCGGCACTCCATATTTGAATGCAGTCAGAAGGAAACCAAACTGTTCCTGTGCCTGCTCCGGAGTAAACCCGAGAACCTCGAACATCTTACTCTGAATCTCCGGATTAAAAATACGCACGCTTCCGCCGCCGATCTCATTTCCGTTCAGTGTAATATCATACGCCTTTGCGCGGACACGTCCCGGGTCACTGTCAATATACTGCAGATCCTCTTCCATCGGCATGGTAAACGGATGATGCATTGCCGTAAAACGGTTCTGTTCCTCACTCCACTCAAGAAGCGGAAATTCTGTAATCCAGAGGAACTTATATTCACTCTTATCCAGAAGTTCCATCTGGCGGGCAAGCTCCAGACGCAGCGCACCCAGCACATCCCAGACTACTTTATTTTTATCTGCCGCAAAAAGCAGAAGGTCTCCCTTTTCTCCATCCATGGCTGCAATCAGGGCATCCATCTCTTCGTCCTTCATGAATTTGGCGAAGGAAGATTTTACCGTGCCATCCTCCTGGATTGCAATATAAGCAAGTCCTTTTGCGCCGTAATCCTTTGCAAAAGATACCAATTTGTCAATTTTCTTTCTTGGCATTCCTCCCTGTCCTTTGGCGTTAATGCCACGAACAGTCCCGCCATTTTCAATGGCATTTTTAAATACAACAAACTCGCAGTTCTTCACCGTCTCTGTCACATTCTGAAGCTCCATGCCAAAACGGATATCCGGCTTGTCAGAGCCGTAGCGGTCCATTGCCTCCTGCCAAGTCATTCTCGGGATTGGCAAAGACACTTCCACACCGAGCACTTCTTTAAATAACTTCGCCAACAGTCTTTCATTGACGTCAATTACATCATCCACGTCCACAAAAGAAAGTTCCATATCAATCTGGGTAAATTCCGGCTGCCGGTCTGCACGAAGATCCTCGTCACGGAAACATTTTGCAATCTGGAAATAACGGTCATAACCGGAACACATCAGAAGCTGCTTAAAAAGCTGCGGCGACTGGGGAAGCGCATAAAAATGTCCCTGATGAATCCGGCTGGGCACCAGATAATCTCTGGCTCCTTCCGGCGTGCTTCCTATCAGCACCGGCGTCTCGATTTCAAGAAATCCTTCTTCTGCCAGGAACTGTCTGGTAAGTGTAGCCACTTTACTGCGCATCATCAGATTGCGCTGCAAATCCGGCCTTCTAAGATCCAGATAACGATATTTCAGACGCACTTCTTCCTTCGTCTTGGAATTTTCCTCAATCGGGAAAGGAGGCGTCTCTGATTCGGACAGAATACGTAACTGCTCGGGAATCAACTCTATCTCTCCTGTCGCCAGATTCTCATTGACTGCACCGGAACGTCTCGCAACCGTTCCCACAACAGCAACCACAAATTCTGCCCGAAGCTTCGCCGCTTTCTCAATCAAAGCTGCATCTGCCTTTCCCTCCTCAAATACAACCTGAATGATACCGGAGCGGTCCCTTACATCTACAAAGACCAATCCGCCTTTATTACGATTCTTCTGCACCCATCCCATGATGGTTACTGTTTCATCCACATTTGCTACAGAAAGCTCCCCGCAGCGGTGGGTTCTTTTTAATCCCTGCATTGATTCTGCCATGATATTTCTCTCCTTTATTCTCTTAAGATTTCTCTGATTCTTCTGCCTATAAACGATCTACGGAATCCGCATAGCAATCCACAATTTCCGTATATCCGTCCGCCTCAAGCTGTTCCTTCTGGAACTTCTTATTCTTCTTCATATTGGCAATCATGGTCTGATAACCATTCTCTCTGTCTGCTCTCGCAAGGGAAAGCACCTTTAGCATACCCTCTTTTGGCATTTTCTTTTCAATCAGGTAAGCTTTCTTCCTCCTGCCTCCCGGCACTTCGTAGCCATTTTCCAGAAGCAGCATAACAATCCTTTCAAACCCAATAGAAAATCCACATGCAGGGGTATCCTGCCCGGTAAATTTCCCAATCATCTTATCATAACGGCCGCCTCCCGCTACGGAGCCGCCGAAATCGTCCATCGTAACCTCAAAAATGGTTCCGGTATAGTAAGACTGCCCTCTCACCAGCGTCGGGTCGAACCGGATTCCGAATTCTGCCTCCTTTGCCGCTTCCACGCTGGAAATAATTGTCTCCATGCCATCTGCGGTCTCACTCTTTAAATAGTCGCCCAATTTCTCCTTCAGATAACGGATTCCGGACACGTCCGGTGCCACTTCATCAAACAGCCCCAGGTAGGTGTCTACATTTTCTTTAGCATAGCCCATCTGAATCAGCTCTGCCGCAACGCCGTCCCTGCCAATCTTGTCCATCTTATCCAGAACGATAAATACTTCATCGTAATCTTCTTCTTTAAATCCGCAGTATGCCGCCATCGCTTTCAGAATGTTCCGGTCATTAATACATACGGTAAAATTCTTAAAGTTCAGCTTACCCAGCATCGCCGTGGTAGCCAGAATCAGCTCTATCTCCGCAAGATTCCCAGCCTCGCCCAGAATATCAATATCACACTGCATAAACTGGCGGAACCGCCCTCTCTGAGGTCGGTCTGCACGCCACACGTTACCAATCTGCATCGCCTTGAAAGGAGACGGAAGCTCATTGGCATGGTTTGCATAATATCTGGCAAGGGGAACCGTCAGATCATAACGAAGACCTCCGTCCACCAAATCGGCTTCCTCCTTCGCCTCGTCAATTTTCAGCTTCTCACCACGCTTCAGAATCTTAAAAATCAGCTTTTCATTATCTCCGCCCTGTTTGCTGCAAAGATTTTCAATATGCTCCACACACGGAGTCTCCATGGAAGAGAACCCGTAAGCCTTATAAGTCTCTTTAATCAGGTGAATCACATAATCGCGGATTTCCATTTCCTTTGGAAGCATATCCTTCATCCCTGTGACCGGTTTTTTCTTTAATGCCATAACCATTCTCCTTTTCGCTCTATCATTTCATCAATACGGGAAATGTATGCTCGAATATCCTTTACATTTTCTACCCGCATCAATGTTGTCTTTCTGCCGTTTTTACTGCCCGGGACTATCATCGGCTTATCCAGCACAATCTTTGTGGACGCACCTGCTCCTGCAGCAACAATGGACTGCTTTTCTTCCATAATAAGTATATTGTATATTCCGGCTTTGTCAACCTTTGCATAACCAACATTTTCAAAATTTCCGGCAATATTCTTTTGGCGATACAGATAATAAGGCAAAAGCCTCATCTTCTCCGCTGTCTCATGTGCCGCTTCTATCATGGCAGACAGCTCTTTTGCCATCTCTTCCGGATGCTCTGTTAGTTCTGCCAAATCTTTAATATATCCTGTTTCCGACTTCTCGCGGCCCATCTTCGCTGCACGCTTAATTGCAAGAGAATGCACCGTTAGACTGTCCGGGGACATTTCTCTTATCTGTCTCAAGGTATCTTCCATATCCGCAATCCGTTCTCCCGGAAGTCCTGCAATCAAATCCATATTAATATTGTCAAAGCCTAGTATTCTTGCCATCTCATAGACACGGCAAATATCTCCCACCGTATGTTTTCTTCCAATCAAATCCAGCGTTTTCTGCTGCATGGTCTGAGGATTAATGGAAATCCGGGTAATCCCATGCGCCCTTAATACTCTCAGCTTCTCTTCGGTAATGCTGTCCGGGCGCCCCGCTTCCACGGTATATTCCAACAAATCTCTCCTGGAAAACGTCTCGTCTATGCAGGTAAGCAGCCGCTCTAACTGCTCAGCCGTCAATGTCGTCGGCGTACCTCCGCCAATGTAAATCGTATTCAGCTTCTTCGTTTCTGACTTCTCTCCGACAAATCGAATCTCCTTGCACAATGCATCCAGATAGGACTCCACCCAATCCTTCCATTCCACAATGGAGCCGGAACTGAAAGAACAATAGCTGCACACCGACGGGCAAAAAGGGATTCCCACATAGAGGCTGTACCCATCCCGATAATCCAGCGGACTTAAGATATCCTTCTCCCGAAGAGCAATCTCATATGCCAGCCTCGCCTTTCTCTCACTAACCAGCGAATCCTTCCGGAACCAGGACACGAATTCCTCCGCCCCCATCCCTTCTTCCACCTTCTGCATAGCAATCTTCGTAGGACGCACCCCCGTAAGGATTCCCCAGGAAAGCACCTGCCCCGTATATTCTTTGAACCTGTCATACAGCCAACAGTCCACCGTATATTTACAAAGCTTGCGCACCTCACCATCGCCAAAAGCCCGTAGCCTGCTTCTCATCTCCTGTTCAGGAAGCATAATCTTCTGTCCATCCGGCAATGTGACACAGACTACCATCCCCGACTCCCGGTCTACCTGCTGGCGCACCTCTTCCGCCGGAAAAAACGCCTTCGCAATATGATAAACATTATAGGTATATAATTCATTATTGCAGATAATTTCCATCATAACTTTCCCTAATCTCCGTAAAAAAATCAATTGGGGACACCACTTTAGGCGGTTGGGGACGTAGTAAAGTGACACTTTACTACGTCCCCAATGAAACCTTACACAAACATATTGTAGTTTTTTTCATGTCCAATAGTGGTCTCACCCATATGCCCCGGATACACCAGCACGTCTTCCGGCAGCGTAAAAAGCTTTTCCCGAATTCCTCTCACCAGATCCGAAGTACTACTATTTACAAAATCGGTACGTCCCACAGAATTCTGAAACAGAGTGTCGCCGCTGAACAATACATTTTCTGATTCTACGTAGTAGCAAACACCGCCCGGTGTATGCCCGGGCGTATGGATTACTTTAAAATCATATCCGGCAAAGGAAAGCACTTGTCCGTCTTTTGTATAAACTGCCTTTGAAAATGTGTACCCCGCCGTGTACACACTAGATTGATTCAGGGACGCATCCGTAATCGTCTCTCTATCTCCCTCATGGACATACACCGGCACATCAAATTCTTTCAGGAAATCATCAATTCCCATTATATGATCAAAATGTCCGTGAGTAAGAAGGATTGCCCGAATATCAAGTCCTTCACTCTTTATATGTCCCATCAGATGCTTTGGACATGCCCCCGGATCAATGACAACCGTCTGTTTTGTTTCTTCATTTATCACCAGATAACAGTTCGTACTGATAATTCCCGTCACAAATTTTTCTACTTTCATAATCTCTCCTGTCTCTATCCAACTGTACGTTCAATGTCTATCACGCTTTCCAGCTGACGGAGTTTTTCAATCACACGGCCAAGTTCCTCCCTGCCATGCACGATAAATCCCGTCTCAATCGTAGCCGTTCCTTGTTTCTTGCTGGTACGTATATTCATAGACTTTACATCAATCTTAGCTTCGGTAAATATCTTTGTTATCTCCATCAAAAGTCCCTGCCGGTCTTCTGCGTACATTTTAATTTCAGCAAGGTATTGTCCGCCGGTTTCTTCTGCTACCTCACTTTCCCACTCTGCATCAATCAGCCTTGCCCTTTCCGATTCTGTCAAATGAATCATATTTACGCAGTCTGTACGATGAATGGAGAGTCCTCTTCCGCGCGTGACAAAGCCTACAATCTCATCGCCCGGAACCGGGTTGCAGCATCTGGAGAAACGTACTGCCACATCATCAATTCCTTTTACTACAATACCACTTTTGGATTTGGCAATATGAACTTTGTTCTTCGCAGCCTCCGCCACCTTTTCCAGCACTACTTCATTGGTAATTTCCTTCTTGTGCTCCTTGCCGTATTCTTCCATCAGACGATTGACTACCTGACCTTCTTTCAGGCCGCCGTGTCCAATTGCAGCAAGCACAGAATCCCAATCCTTGAAACCGTATTTTCTCTGTACGACTTCCTGATATTTCGGCTTCATGATGTCACTGAGAACTATGGATTTGGACTTACAGTAGGTGGCAGTCATCTCCTTGCCACGTACAATATTTTCTTCCTTAAATTCCTTCTTAAACCACTGATTAATTTTATTTTTCGCCTGCGTGCTTTTTACAATGTTCAGCCAGTCACGGCTTGGGCCTCTGGAATTCTGGGATGTCAGGATTTCAATCCTGTCTCCGTTCTGGATTTTATAATCAATATTAACAAGTTTTCCGTTCACCCGGGCGCCCACCATCTTATTACCGACCGCACTGTGGATTGCATAGGCAAAATCCACCGGCGTTGAGCCATTTGGCAGGTTCTTCACATCCCCGTTGGGCGTAAAGCAATAGACATCCTCTGCAAACAAATCCAGATCGCCTTTGATCATGCTCAGAAATTCTCTGTTGTCGGACATATCACGCTGCCACTCCAGGATCTGGCGCAGCCAGTTCAGCTTTTCTTCTTCCTGAGCCTCCACACTCTTTTTGCCATCGTTAGATTCCTTATATTTCCAGTGGGCAGCAATACCATATTCCGCGGTTTTATGCATTTCCTGGGTACGGATCTGAACCTCAAAAGGCTGCCCGACGGAGCTCATCAATGTCGTATGAAGAGACTGATACATATTCGCCTTCGGCATGGCAATATAATCCTTAAAACGTCCCGGGATCGGCGTATACATCTCATGAATGACTCCCAGCGCCGCATAACAGTCTTTTACAGAATCCACAATAATCCGGACTGCAAACAGATCGTATATCTGGTCTACCGTTTTATCCTGATTCACCATTTTCTTGTAAATACTGAAGAAATGTTTTACACGCCCGTTTACTTCCGCCTTTATACCGGCATTATGGATATGTGCAGAAACTTCTTCCACAATCTGTGCCACAAATTCTTCCCGCTCCGTTTTTCTTGCATTGATCTGATTTACCAGATCAAAAAACACTTCCGGCTGGGAATATTTCAACGCCAGATCATCAAGCTCTGTCTTAATCTTGGAAATACCGAGCCGCTGTGCAATCGGAGCATAAATGTCCATCGTCTCTTTCGCTTTTTCCTTCTGTTTCTCAGGACGCATAAATTGCAGAGTCCGCATATTGTGAAGCCGGTCTGCCAGCTTAATAATAATCACGCGGATATCTTTCGCCATTGCGAGAAACATCTTTCGCAAATTCTCTGCCTGCACTTCCAGCTTATCAGCAGAATAAGACAATCGTCCCAATTTGGTTACGCCATCGACAAGAAGCGCCACTTCATCGCCAAATTCCTTGCGGATCTCATCTTCCGTCATAATGGTATCCTCCACGACATCGTGAAGGATTCCTGCCGTAATCGTCTCTTTATCCATCTCCAAATCTGCAAGAATAATCGCTACCCACAACGGATGAATGATGTAGGCTTCCCCCGACTTTCGGAACTGTCCTTCATGTGCATTCTTAGCTATGCGATATGCCTTTTCAACCATGGAAACATCGGTGGATGGATGGTATTTACATATGCGTTTAATCAATAAGTCATAAAGCTCATCCGGATTCTGGTAATCCGCAGGTGCCTTCACCGCATGGCCATCCACAATCTCAAGCCCTTCCAACGAATTCTGCGTAATCGATTCCGGAGCAATGCGATTCAACGAATCTGATTCATACGTCGTTACATTTGCCATACAGATCCCCCTTTCTTTTTCATAATCAAAACACCGCTCACCCTATTTGCCCGGATAGCTAATAACGGCATCCACATCATAGCCATCAAGCTTTTCTCTGCCATTCAAACCGGCAAGTTCCATCAGACACACGATCTTTACAACTTCTCCGCCAAGCTCTTCTACCATCTTAACAATAGCTTCCAGCGTCCCTCCTGTTGCCATCAGGTCATCTACAATTACAACCTTTTGTCCCGGTTTCACAGCATCCTTATGCATCTCAACCTCTGCCGTGCCGTACTCAAGATCGTACTTTACCGATATTGTTTCTCTGGGAAGCTTCCCTTTCTTTCTCACTGCCGCCAGTGACTTATGCAAATTGTAAGCCAGGGGCATCGCAAAAATAAATCCTCTTGCCTCCGGTCCTACAATTACATCAAAATCCAAACCGGCAAGCTTCTCTTCCATTAAATCAATAGCAAGATGCAATCCTTCTGCATCCTGTAATATTCCTGTAATGTCTCTGAAAATAATTCCTTTCTCCGGAAAGTCCGGGATACTAACTACGTATTCTTCTATTGGTTTCATCTTGACTTTCATTCCCTTCTATTTGTCTTGCGTTCGTCTTACCGCTCCTCGCGCTCACCTCGCATGCACAGCCTGCTCGGTGTTCGTTGCACTACTCACGCTCGCGCTCGTCTTCGCTCCTCGCGCTCACCTCGCATGCACAGCCTGCTCGGTGTTCGTTGCACTCTTCCGCTCGCGCTCGTCTTCGCTCCTCGCGCTCACCTCGCATGCACAGCCTGCTCGGTGTTCGTTGCACTCACATAGCTTCCTGCCTCCCGCGTCTTGTCTGCAAGCAGACATCCGCGTTCTGCATGAAGCTGCGCTCGTCGCTATGCGCTCATTATATCACCTATATTATGGCATTTCAAACTTTTACTGAAAATGTGTAAGGATTATCTGTGGTGTTTTCCTTCCCATATATTCATTGATTCCGGGATAATAGGTAATTGACATCTTTACTCCCCGGCACTGTCCGGTAAATATTCTCTCTGCCTGTGCCCTCCCGTATTTTCCGGCAATTGCATCAAGCAGGCTCTGTGCTTCTCCAAAATATAGCGCTTCAATCGCTGTACCCGCCTCGTCTTTTACCTGTAATTTCAGCATATTTTTATTTCTGCCGATTCTCTTTGCATATAGGATTTCCACATTTTTTTCTGCAAATACAGGCTTGGGATTTCCTTTGCCAAATGGCTCCAGAAGCTCCAGCTCTTCCACAAACCTTTCGGTTACACAGGAAAAAGGCATCTGCATATCAATGGACACTTTCTCCTGCAAATCTTTTTCACTCAATGTGCAAACCGCATTCACCGCCTGCCGGAATCGCTCTACATTTTCTTTCGGGAGGGATAGCCCAGCCGCCAGCCTGTGTCCTCCATATCTGGTAAACAAATTTTTACATTTACTTAACTCTTCGTACATATGATAAGTATCTATAGACCGTCCCGAGCCTTTCACACCTTCCTCTGCTTCTGTGAGCACATACGTCGGCTTATAATACTTTTCCCGGATTCTTCCTGCCACGATCCCTGCAAGACTCTCATGGCAATCCGGCAAATATATCACCAACACTTTTTCTCTTCCCACAGGTGTTTCTTCCACCTGAATTTCTGCCTGCCTTACAGCCTCTTCCGTCATATCTTTTCGGCTGTCATTCAATGCTTTCAGATCACCCGCAAGAATATCTGCTTCTTTCTTCGTCTTTGCCCGAAGAAGCTCCAACGCCCGCTTCGCCGTATCCAGCCTGCCACTGGCATTCATACAGGGGCCCAGCACAAAACCTATATGATAAGAAGATACTCTGCCTGCCTCTACTCCGGTGCACTCCATCAATGCTTTCAGCCCTTTATTACTGGTTCGGCGCAGCATCTCCAGCCCCTGCTTCACGAAAATGCGGTTCTCTCCAATCAAATCCATTACATCTCCCACCGTGGCAATTGCCACCTCTTCCATCAGATAATCCATATCTTCCGCATCTTTTCCCATAGCTCCATAGAGCGCTTCCACCAGTTTATACGCAACCGCCGCCCCACACAGCCCTTTAAATGGATAACTGCAATCGCCACGCTTCGGATCCACCACCGCATCGGCGGCCGGCAGTAAATAACATCTTTCGCTTTCTCTCTCTTCATAAGGAACTTCATGGTGATCTGTCACGATAATCGTCATGCCGAGACTTTTTCCATATGCAATCTCTTCTGCCGCCGCAATTCCATTATCACAGGTCACAATCGTATCAACCCCTGCTTCAAATGCACGATCAATCAAATGCCTGTTCAGCCCATAACCATCTAAAATCCTGTCCGGAATATCAATATCTACATCTGCACCCAGGTTTTCCAGCCCCTCCAGTAAAATGTAAGTAGCGCACACTCCGTCAATATCATAATCACCAATAATACGAATCTTTTCCTCGGCTTTTATTTTCTCCATAAGAATACTCACAGCCCTGTCCATATCCTGAAGAAGCATTCCATCGTACAAATCAGCAATCGTTCCGTAAAGATAATTCTCTATATTCTCATCGCCAATAATATCCCTGTTCCGAATCAGGCAGGCAAGCCTGGGGCTGATGTGAAATTTTTCACCGATTGCCTTAAAATCCGCACCTTTTCTAAGCAAAACCCATTGTTCCATTCTTTTGTTCCTCTGCCCTCTATAAAAAGCGGACAAGTCCGCCTCGAACTCCCTGCGTTCTATAACATAGGAAAGGGCTGCCATCCGCAGCCCTTTCTCACTGTATTAATTTGCTTTTTTCTTTCCAAGCTTTGTTTTCATTACATACCACAAAGCGCCTGTGATACATACAGAAGAATAAGCACCGCATACAATACCTACCATCAGAGGCAGTGCAAATTCCTTAATGGAACTTACGCCTAATACAAATAATACTGCTACCATAACAAAAGTTGTTAAGGAAGTATAAATACTTCTGGTAAGAGTCTGTGTGATACTCTTATTCACCACTTCAGCCAGATCTGTGTCTTTCGTCTTCAGACGCAGTTCTTCACGGATACGGTCGAAGATAACAATCGTCGCATTGATAGAATAACCTACGATCGTCAGCATACATGCGATAAAGGTATTACCTACGGAAATTCTCGCAACTGCATAAAATGCCATTACTACCAGCACATCATGCAGAAGTGCTGCAACCGCACTGGCCGCGAAACGAATATCCTTAAACCGGAACCAGATATAGATCAGCATAAAGATTGTGGCAACAATTACTGCAATAATCGCATCCTGACGCATCTCGTTGCTTACGGTAGAACTGATATTTTCTGCTGTAATCAGAGAATCATCTACGTCAAAATTCTCTACCAGTGCCTGATTTAAAGCTTCACGGGTATCCAGATCCAGTGTCTTCGTCTTAATGATAACCTGATTAGTATCTGCAACCTTCTGTGTCTGTACATTATGATCGCCTGTTACTTCTTCGACAATCGGGACAATCTCAGAATCAATTTCATCAATCGTATAATCCTCATTAAAGGTTACATTTGTTGATGTACCTCCCTCGAATTCCAGGCTGTAAGCCATAGCGCCTTTTCCGCTTCCCGCATTAATTGCCATAACTGCAATACCGCCAAGAATGACAACTGCAGAAAGGATAAAGCAAATATTCTTCTTTCCAAGGAAATTGATGGACGCCCTTTCCTTTCTGGGCTTATAATACAAACTTTCTTTCTTAAGTCCAACTGCATAAAATGCATATATAATCATTCTGGTAATAACCAGAGCCGTGAACATGGAAACCACAATACCGATTCCCAGAGTCTGTGCAAATCCCTTTACGCTTCCTGTTCCCATAAACCACAGGACAACCGCTGCAATCAGAGTCGTTACATTACCATCCACGATTGCTGACATCGCTTTCTGGAAACCTGTCTTCAGAGAGCTACGTACACTCTTGCCCTTTGACATCTCTTCTCTTACACGGGCGAAAATAATAACATTCGCATCCACCGCCATACCAATACTCAGGATAATACCGGCAAGACCGGGCAGTGTCAGCGTTACATTGAACGCATTCAGAATAATAAATACAATCTCTGTATAAATAATCAACGCAAGTCCTGATGCAAGACCCGGAAGCAGGTATACAGCAATCATGAAAATAATGACAATTGCAAGACCGATAGCGCCCGCTTTTACACTGGTACTAATCGCCTGCTCACCAAGCTGGGCGCCTACCACATTAGAGCGAAGTTCTTCCAGTTCCAGCTTCAATCCGCCGATACGGATAGTAGAAGCAAGATTCTCCGCTTCTTCATAAGTAAAATCGCCCGTAATATAAGCCTGTCCGCCTGTAATCGCCTCATTTACCGTCGGAGCGCTGATAGTCTCGCCATCATAAATGATAGAGATGGATTTGCCTACATTCGCAGTAGTTGCTTCTGCAAACTTCGTGGTTCCCTCATCCGTCAGAGTAAGTTCTACTGTATACTCCGTGTTCTTCATATCATCCTGGCCGGATCTGGCAGTTGCGGTTTCTACATCCGTACCGGTGATAACCGTCTCGCCATCCTCTGTCTGAAATTCCAGAGAACCGGGTTTGCCAAGTTCATCCAGGATCGTATTGGCATCCGTCACACCAGGGATTTCGATACTAATACGGTCATCGCCTTCCTGATAAACACTTGCCTCTGTGCTGTACTGTTCCACACGTTTTTGCAGCTTGTAGATGGTATCACTCATCTCTTCGCTGGTAGGATTGTCGTTCTTAACCTGGTATGTAATACTTACACCACCCGCAAGGTCAAGACCTAACGTAATGTTTTTTGCTGCCCCGGTCTGTGTCGGTCCGAACCCCTGAATGGTTGTGAATCCTAAAAGCACAATCAGGACAGCCGTCACAACCAGGCTCAGTATTCCTTTCTTTTTGTTCATTTTACTTTGTTTCTCCTCTCTCTATTACTCTGCCATTGCAGCCTTCATCATGATGGCACATTCTACCCGCTTACGCTGCATCTCACACCCAATATCATAGGCATCATGAATCGTGCCATGGAAATTGTATGCGTTTGCCATACAGCCTCCGCTGCAGTAAAATCTTGCAAAGCATTTCTTACATTTTTCTTTGGAATACACACTGCACCCCCGGAATTCCTCCGCAATCTCCGGTTTTATGATTCCTTCATCCACATTGCCCATCAGGAACTCTTCTTTTCCTACAAACTGATGGCAAGGATACAAATCCCCCCACGGAGTCACAGCAAGATATTCCGTTCCTGAACCGCATCCTGACAATCTTTTTGCTACACACGGCCCACCTTCTAAGTCTATCATAAAATGGAAGAAATTGAAACCTTTTCCCGCCTTTTCTCTCTCAATCATAATCTTCGCAAGCTTATCATACTCTTCACAAATCTGCGGCAGATCTTCTTCTCTGATAGCATAAGGATCTGTTTCTTCTCCCACCACAGGCTCAATAGACATCTGCTTAAATCCCAGATCTGCAAAATGCAGGATATCATTGGAAAAGTCCAGATTATTCCGGGTAAATGTCCCTCTGATATAATATTTCTCCTGATTCCTGCTGTCCGCAAGTTTCTGGAATTTGGGAACAATCAGATCGTAACTGCCCTTCCCGTTCCGGAAAGGACGCATCTTATCATTTACTTCCTTCCGCCCGTCAAGACTCAGAACCACATTATCCATTTCTTTATTGATAAACTCCTGAATCTCATCATTCAGAAGAACCCCATTTGTAGTGACCGTGAAGCGGAAATGCTTGTCATGGATTTTCTCCTGCTCTCTTCCATATGCAACCAGATCCTTCACAACCTGCCAGTTCATCAACGGCTCTCCGCCAAAAAAATCCACTTCCAGATTATGCCTGTTCCCTGAATTGGCAATCAGAAAATCCAACGCTTTTTTCCCCACTTCATAGCTCATAAGAGCCCTTCTTCCATGGTATTCTCCTTCTTCTGCAAAGCAATACCTGCACGCCAGATTGCAGTCATGGGCAATATGCAGGCAAAGTGCCTTCACAACCGTCTTCCTCTTTTTCACTTCACCAATAAAATCTTCATACACATCCGGTGAAAAAAGCTGTCCCGCCTGTGTAAGCTCCGTCACATCCAAAAGCGCGTCCCTGAGTTCTTCTTCCGTATATTTCACACCCAGAGCTTCCCTTAAATCTTCAAAAACCTCCGGCTTTTTCAAAGAATCTGCAGTATGTCCTTCGTTCTGTCCGTTCAGCCGTTCAATAACATCGTAACAAAGGTCATCCACCACATGTACGGCGCCGCTGCACACATCCAGCACAATATTATAACCGTTATTCCGATACTGATGAATCAATGCCACAACCCCTTTCCTTCCAAAACAATTGCCATACGATGTCCACCTTGACAGGAAAAACATCCCTTATTTAACGTAACAGCAAGAAACAGCGACCTGTAAAGCCGCTGTTTTGAGCATTACTTTTCAATTGCTTAATTATTTCTTCTGTTCACAAGTCTGGTTTCCTACCGTGCAGGAAGTCTTACAGGCTGACTGGCAGGATGTCTGGCATTCTCCGCATCCGCCCTTCTTCATTGTGTTGTTCAATGTCTGTGTATTTAATGTCTTTACATGTTTCATCTTGTACGTCCTCCTAGATACTGTAATCTGCATTGTATTATAACACAAGCCCTTTCTTTTGGAAAGTATTTTTTCATGAAATCATGCCTCCCGTCATTCCTCCTCCCGCGCAGAGGACAAATGCAGTCATCACATTTATTCCATTTCCTTCTAACGTATGGTATACCCCCAGTGTAATCAAAAGCAGCAGGGCAAAATATGCAATACCAAGACCCAGTCCCCACAAAAACCTTCTCACCTTCGCCATTTTCCCCAGCACCAGTCCGCCAATCAAGGTTGAAGCCACATAAATAGCAACAATTCCGGCCGACACTGTTTTCTCATCCAGTTCAAACTTATAAAGAAGCATCGCCAATACCAGCAATAATACCCCCGTTACAATATAAGACACCAACAAAGCCTTTAATACCCACAGAGCTTTTGAATCTCTTCTGAATCTTCTTTCCATATTCCCTCTCCTTGTCCGCCCTTTCATATCTAATGAATATGCAGCATAAAACGGGAATATGATAACAGATTTACAGAAAGGTAATTTCTTCAGTTTCACCTACTGCTCCATCTGTTTCCCCAGAAATCCGGCCGCACTCAAAGCAACCTTCTGTTCTGTCTCTCCAAATTTACGTTTCTCATCCTTCGTCAGAAAAATAACTGCTCCGATTACATCTCCCTCGGAAATAATCGGATAGATAATCTGAAAAGCATAATTTTCCTCCTGGTCATTCACCACTTTAATGTAGTTTTTGTCATCACCGGAAGCAATCCGTTCTCCCCTCTCCTCCAGAATCTTCTCCAGTTGTTTGGTAATATACTTCTCCTGTACTTCCTTCTTACCGCTTCCCGCAGCCGCCACAATCTGATCCATATCGCAGATACACACCAGACACCCCAGCGTCTGCGCAAGACTTTCCGCATATTGTCCGGCAAAAACGGACAGTTCACCGATTGGCGAATATTTTTTTAAGATAATCTCTCCTTCTCTGTCTGTAAATATTTCAAGCGGATCTCCCTCCCTGATTCTCAGGGTTCTTCTTATCTCCTTCGGTATTACCACCCTTCCAAGATCATCTATCCGCCGGACAATTCCTGTAGCTTTCATATAAAATTCCTCCATTTACTGTACTTTCCACTGATGGAAATAGTATCTGTAAACGAAAGGATTTTATACATTTCACCCAATTTAATGTAAGTACCCATCTTTAAAAAATATAACCATGTTAGTTTTAAATACGGACATAACCCGTAGACGGTCCTGCACCCACTTTTGCTATATATCCACTCTTAACCAGCTCTGTTAAAGTTCTTTCCACCGTCACTTTGCTTATATCCGGACAAAGTTCCATAATCTCTTTCTTTGTGATTTTCCCCACTTTTTGATCTATCATAGCTTTTATCCGGTCTGGTTTTGATAAAGTTCTGTTTTTTAAATGCTCCACACGATTTTCAAATTCATTGTATGCCTTCAAAACAATTCCGAGATAATATTTTACAAAAGGCGCATAATTGTTTTCATTCTCATGCCAGCCAGCTGAACTTGCCTGCAATGCTTCGTAATAAGTTTCTTTTGTCTTTTCTATCAGCATTTCCATACTCACGTATTTACCGACGATATAACCCGCTTTATAGAACAGCAATAATGTAAGCAATCGGCTCATGCGCCCGTTTCCATCGTTGAAAGGATGAATACAAAGGAAGTCTAATATAAACATGGGAATCAATACCAGCTTATCCATATGATCTGCTTCCCATGCTTCCAGAAACCTGCTGCACAGTTCATCCATCGCTTCTGCAGTCTGAAATGCCGGAACCGGTATGAATCTTGCCTTTTGATTACCTTCTGCGTCAATTTCAGCGATCACATTATCCGAATTTTTATAACTTCCTCCAATAGCTCCCTGCGAATAGGAATACAGATCACGGTAAAGCTGGAGAATGATGTTCGGTCTTGGGACAACATATTCATAACTTTCATGAATAGTAGCCAAGACCTCTCTGTATCCGGCGATTTCCTGCTCGGAACGGTTACGAGGTTCTGATTTTTGGTTTACCAGTTCTTCCAACCGCTTATCGCTTGTAAAAATGCCTTCAATTCGATTGGACGCCCCCGTACTTTGTATCAGCGCAACTGCAAGCAGCGTTTTCAATTCGTCAATATTTGCTTCAAGAAATAGCTCCTGTTTTCCTTTGTGTTCATGAATACTGACAATCATTTGGACAATTTCCGGCGTAAGAAGCGTTTCCGGCTGCTTTATATAATCAAATCTTCGCATAAAAATCTCCTTCATTTTTGTTTTATCTCCATCATTTTACCATGAAATGACGGAGATTTCAATGAACATGATGGAGATAAACTTCCCTGCACATACCTCTATTATTCCTTTACATCCCTTTTCCAAAAATAACAGTTACTGCCAGTAATCCACTTTCTGCGGAAGTTCAATATCCTTCGCATGGAATACCGGTTTCTTCCCCTGTTTTATCTGACTCTCATAATCCTTCAATGCGCGGAAAGCATATTTACTGAGTATCAATATCACCGGTATATTAATAATAGTCATACCGCCCATCGTAACATCTGCAATATCCCACAACAGTCCTGCATTCAGCCCTGCACCCACAAAAATTACCAGTGCGGCAATGATACGGTAAATCGTCATAAATACTTTCCCCGGAACATGCCCCAGGATATAATTCAAAACATTATCGACATAAAAAAGATTCCCCAGCAATGTTGTAAATGCAAACAAAATCATAGAAACCGTAATAAATATCGGCCCTACGCTTCCCAGGCTTTTTTCCAGCGCCGCCTGCACATAGGGAGCACCGGAGAGTGCTTCCGAAGGCTCAATTCCAGAACACATGCACATAAAAGCTGTCGCCGAGCAAAGCAGTAACGTATCAATAAAAACTGACAACACCTGCACCAATCCCTGCGCCGCCGGATGATTGACATCCGCAGAAGCTGACGCATTCGGGGCAGATCCCACACCGGCCTCATTGCTGAACAGCCCACGCTTAATGCCATACATCACACAGGAACCGCTAAAGCCTCCAAAAATCGCATGGATATCAAACGCTTCTTCCAGAATCCTTCCAAACACTTCCGGCAGATACGTAATATTCAACACGATAACCAAAAGTGAAACCAAAACATAGAGGACTCCCATAACCGGAACTAAAACACTCGTAATTTGAGCGATCCGGCGTCCGCCGCCTAACAGGCAGTATAAAACAATAACCGCCAGAACCGCGCCTATTATCCAGGGTGTCCATTTCGGATTATAAAAACGATAAGACGAAAACGTCGACTGAAGATTATAGGACGCCAGCATATTAAATCCAAATGCATATGTCAGAATCAAAAACACGGAAAACAAAAGTGCCAGCGGACGGCTGTGAAGCGCCGCCTCAATATAATAAGCAGGCCCGCCGTAACTGCCGGAATCTCCCCGTTTCTTATAAATCTGCGCCAGCGTACTTTCCACAAATGCCGACGCGCTGCCAATGATCGCGATAATCCACATCCAGAAAACCGAGCCAAACCCTCCAAGGCAGATTGCAGTAGATACTCCCACAATATTCCCTGTACCCACACGGGATGCCGTAGAAACCATAAGCGCCTGAAAACTGGACACCTTCCCCTCATTATCAGCAGGCTTGTCCATAAGCGATAAGACTGCCTGCTTCATCATACGGAATTGTACAAAGCGCCCACGAACCGTAAAATAAAGTCCGGCAAACAACAGTAAAACAATCAGCATCTTTCCGTACATGAAATCACTGACAAAAGAAATAATTTCTGAAAACATAGTCTCTTTCTCCTCTTCCTTTTAAATATTATGTTTATTATACAGGAATTTCAGGAAAGAATCAATTTTCCCTTTTGCACAATCTGCTATAATCCTGTATAATAGAGAAAGACGAACCAAAGGAGGAAAAAATATGAGCAAAATTGAAGAAGTAAGAAGTGCAATGGTCGCTGCCATGAAAGCTGGCGACAAAGAGACAAAAGAAACTTTATCCATGCTTTTGGCCGCTCTTAAGAATAAAGCCATTGATAAACGTGCCGACCTGACGGAAGAAGAAGAAGTCCAGGTCATCTTAAAGGAAATCAAACAGACAAAAGAAACTCTGGAAATGACGCCTGCAGACCGTACTGAAATCATCGAAGAATGCAGCAAACGTCTTGCCGTCTTAGAATCCTATGCTCCTAAAATGATGGACGAAGCAGAAATCAAAGAAGTAATTGGCGCCACTCTTGCAGAGCTTGGGATTGACGCTCCTACAGCCAAAGATAAGGGCAGGATTATGAAAGTCCTGATGCCAAAAGTAAAAGGGAAGGCAGACGGCAAACTGGTAAACGAAGTCCTCACATCATTTATGAAATAATATATCCAAAAGGCTGCCTGGTATTCCAGGCAGCCTTTTAATTGTTCTGCTTATTCTGCGGTATCGCCAGACTCTTCCGTAGTATCCTCTGCCGTGTCTTCCGCTTCCGTATCCCCGGCTGTATCTTCTGCTGCCGCATCTTCAGACGTATCTTCCGCCGCTGCATCTTCCGATGCGTCCTCAGTCTCTGTCTGCTTAGCCGTTACGCTTAACTCATTAAAATCAATTTTCGCCCATACCTTTTCATCAACGGTAATCTCGGCATCTTCACGCCATCCATCCAGAACTTCATTATATTTCTCACTCTGACGCTGTGATATAATTTCTTCCTTCTTCTGGCTTGTTGCTTCCTCGTCAAACAGGCTGGTAACTTTTGCCACATAGTAACCGTCCGTTCCTTCTACCAGACCTGTAACTCCACCCTCTTCCAGCGCATCTGCCGCCTCAATCAACGCTGTGTCATAAGATGTGGATTCTGCATCAAAGGTTGCTTCCTGTGCCTCCAGGCTATTTTCAGTTGCATATTCAGAGAAATCTTTCGCGTCTTTTACACCTTCTGCGAAATTCTCCGCTTCCTGCTTCAGTGTTTCTTTTTCTTCATCGGTCAAATCCACGCTATTACCGTCGTCATCCGCCGTTGTAAAAGAGAACTTCACATACTGCATCTTTTTCTGAGCTGCTTCTTCATCGGACACCTCTGTATCTGCCGTATCCATAATCGCATCTGCAACCTTATGCTGAATCGTAATCAATGTAAGCGCACGTTCCACCGTCTCCTGAGAACCGGATACTTTCTTCGCATCTGCTTCATCATTCGCCTCAACAAATTCTGCTGCCGCATCTGCAATTTTCTGCTTCTCTTCATCACTGACCGTAATCTCATATTCTTCCATATGGTCTTCTAACAAATACATATTTTCCAAAGACTCCAGAATAGACTCCTTCACAGACGTCTCGTACGTCTCTCCGCTTTCTCCTTCATTTGACCACATATCTTCGCCCAGATACTGTGCCATATAAGTCTCATACTGCGCCTGCGTATATCTGGCATAAAAGTTCGCCACATCGGCCGTAATCTCATCTCCGTCTACTGTTGCAACTACGGCGTTTTCATTTAAACTGCTACAGCCGGTGAGAGATGCTGCCGCCATCGCCCCCGCCAGAACTAATATTGCTAATCTTCTCTTCATTACTCTTCCATAACCTCCTTAGTGCTTCACACTGCGGGCATTCTCCTCCCGCCATTGTTTTTCATTATACCTTTTTTTTCTTATTCAAGCAATCCTTTCATGGAAATTAACACATTTTTCACAACTTCCATGACATTTTCATCTTTTTCTTTCTTATTACGCCCTGTTTTCGCATACACAAAGCAGGGCTGTTCTTCCGTCTTAAAAGTAAGCGCTCCTTTATATTCTGCAATTAATTCCGGAATTTTTTCCGGATGTATCTTCGCTTTTTCATACATGGTAAACAGATACTGCCCGCCTTTTTGTTCCACCGCCGTTACATACACGCTATGGGCAAGCGCCTTCAGTCCGGCAATAGCAAGAAGCTGCTCTACCTTCTTCGGAATATCTCCGAACCTGTCTATCAGCTCTTCTGTCATATCTTCCATTTCTTCTTCATTTTCTATGGCCGCTATCCTCTTATAAACATCCAGCTTCTGATATTCATTGCTAATATAGCTGTCTGGTATATAAGCATCTACATTCAGGTCGATGGTTGTCGTATAAGTCTCTTCCTCAATCTCACCCTTCAGATGCCTGACCGCCTCATTCAGCATTTTACAATACAAATCATATCCGACCGCTTCCATATTTCCATGCTGTTCAGCTCCCAGGAGATTACCGGCGCCGCGGATTTCCAAATCCCGCATGGCAATTTTAAATCCGGATCCCAGATCCGTGAATTCCCGGATTGCCGCCAAACGCTTTTCCGCCACTTCTTTTAACTGTTTATCCCTGCGGTATAAAAGGAAAGCATAAGCCATCCGGTTCGAGCGCCCCACACGCCCCCGCAGCTGGTAAAGCTGTGAAAGCCCCAGCCGGTCTGCATCATGGATGATCATTGTATTGACGTTAGAAATATCAAGACCCGTTTCAATAATCGTGGTGGACACAAGTACGTCTATCTCACCGTTAATAAAGTCAAACATAATCTTTTCCAGCTCATGTTCCCGCATCTGCCCGTGGGCATAAGCCACGGTCACATCCGGCACCAGTTTCTGAATCCTTCCGGTCATTTCCACAATATCCTCTACCCGGTTATATACATAATATACCTGTCCCTGTCTGGCACATTCCCGCTCAATCGCTTCCCGCACCATCTCTTCATTGTACTCCATCACATAGGTCTGGATAGGCATACGCTCTTCCGGTGCTTCCTCCAGCACACTCATATCCCGGATGCCAATCAAACTCATATGAAGCGTTCTTGGGATCGGCGTCGCTGTCAACGTCAAAACATCTACATTTTCTTTCAGCTTTTTAATTTTCTCCTTGTGCTGCACACCGAAACGCTGTTCTTCATCAATAATCAAAAGTCCCAGATCTTTGTACTGAAGGTCGCTGCTTAATACCCTGTGGGTTCCGATGATAATATCTACCAGCCCCCGCTTCGTATCTTCGATCGTTTTCTTCTGCTGGGCGGCCGTACGAAATCTGCACATCAGATCTACTCTTACCGGAAATTCTTTCATCCGCTGCGTAAAGGTGTTGTAATGCTGCTGTGCAAGAATGGTAGTCGGAACCAGATACACCACCTGCTTATTTTCCTGAACCGCCTTAAATGCAGCTCGAATCGCTATTTCCGTCTTCCCATAACCCACGTCCCCGCAAATCAGCCGATCCATAATTTTCGTGCTCTGCATATCTTTCTTTACAGCTTCAATGGCAAGAAGCTGGTCTTCTGTCTCCTCAAAGGGGAACATTTCCTCGAATTCTCTCTGCCAGACCGTATCCTCTCCATAAACAAAACCTTCCTGCTGCTGTCTTGCCGCATAAAGCTCCACCAGATCCTTTGCAATCTCTTTAACAGCACCCCGGACTTTTTTCTTCGTCTTTGTCCACTCCTGGGTTCCCAGCCGGTTCAGCTTCGGTTTCTTAGAATCCGCGCTGGCATATTTCTGTATCAAATCAAGCTGGGTTGCCGGGATATACAGGTTGCCGCCCTTGGCATAAGATATTTTCATATAATCCTTTGCGACCTTGTCTACTTCTATTTTCTCAATTCCCTGGTAAATACCCAGCCCATGGTTTTCGTGTACGACATAATCTCCTGCCTTCAATTCTGAAAAGCTTTGGATTTTCCGTCCTTCATAGGTCTTACGCTTCCGCTTTTTCTTTACCTTCCCGAAAATATCCGTTTCTGAGATGACTACAAATTTCAACATAGGATATTCATAGCCTTCCGCCGCATATCCGTATGCCGTCATGATTTCCCCCGGCTGCACTTCTCTGTCCATATCATCACTATAAAAGCTGCTCAGGTTGTAATCCCTGAGATCTTCCGCCAAACGCTTTGCTCTGGTTCTGGAGCCGGAAAGGAGCACCACTCTGTAACCGCTGCGTTTCAATTTTTTCAGGTCTCTCGTCAGCATTTCAAAGCTGTTATTATAAGGGTTTACCCCCTTTACCTGCAGTGCGTACCTTTGCCGTATTTTAAAGTCTGCCATCTTCATATCCAAAGAAGAAAAGCCAATGGCAGGATAGCGGTTCATCTTCTTTATTACATCTTTTGTACAGTACAATTCCATTTCCGTATCCGTGACATCATATCCATTCTCCAGGCGCTTCGCCTGCGCCTCCGTAAATTCCTGCTCAATTGCTTCGCCTCTTTCCACCAGCCTTGACGGCTCATCCAAAAAAAGGATTAATGAATCCTCGTCAAAATACTCAAGAAAAGATACTCTCCCGACCTCCTCCGAAATGAACTCATCTGCCGGATAAACCCGGATTTCTGCCAGATTTTCTATTGATCTCTGGCTGTCAACATCGAAAGTACGGATAGAATCCACCTCATCCCCCCATAGTTCAATTCGTACAGGCAATTCTTCTGTTAATGGATAAATATCCAAAATTCCGCCTCTTACTGCAAACTGTCCCGGCACCTCTACCTGGCTTTCTCTTTCATATCCAATAAACGCAAGCTGTCTTTCTATTTCATCCAGGTGAATACTCCCGGCATTTGTAATCGTCAAGGTACGCTGCAAAATCATTTCCTTCGGAAGCAGCGCATCCATAAAGCCGTCAAATTCTGTTACCACCGTAATTTCTTCTTTTTCCATCAGCGCTTTTACCACCGACATCCTCTGTTTCAAAAGCTCTTTTCCACGAAGGTCTGCCTGATAGAACAGAAAATCTTTTGCCGGATAGTAAAAGGTATTATTGTCCAGAAAATGATACTCTTCATAGACCTGCTTCGCTCTCATTTCACCAGAACAAACGATGACTTTATATTTACAGCCATCGCTCAGCGCATACATCATATGTGTTTTTTGCGAATTCACACACCCTGTGATCTGAATCACTCCCGGATTGTCCCTACGATGCTTCCGGATTTCCTCATATTCCGCCAATTCAGAAAGCGGCCTTATTAAGGCTTGCATAACCCTACTCCTTTATCTTTTTTATTTTTTTATTATATTCATTCATGGCAGTATCCACCTCACCCGCTACAATCAATGAAACCGCATTGACAGCACAATCATATCCTTCTTCCATCAGCTCTTTCTCTGCCTTTGAAAAATGTCCGAGAACATAATCTGCCAAATCATAGTTCTTCGGCTTTTCTCCAACACCTACTTTTATTCTCTGGAACACATCCGTTCCCAGATGAGAAATGATACTCTTAATTCCATTATGCCCTCCTGCACTTCCTTTTTTCCGAATGCGAAGCTGTCCCACATCGAGGCTGACGTCATCGTATATTACCAGCAATTCACTCTCCTCGTCCACTTTATAATAATCCACCAGGCTGCGAACACTCTCGCCGCTTAAATTCATATAAGTCTGCGGCTTTGCCAGAATCACCTTCTGCCCGTTAATAATCCCTTTTCCTATATATGCCCTGCTCTTTCTATAATCTACGGAAATATTATATTCCGCTGCAATTTTATCTATGACGTCAAATCCCACGTTATGTCTGGTTCCCTCATACTGAAGCGTGGGATTTCCGAGTCCGACAATAATAAACATAGCTGTTTCCTCCTTTTTGACCTCTGCCCTCCATTCTACAAGAAGCATTTCCTTTTGTCACCAGGAAAATTACCACCGGAATATTTTTTCCCAAAGGTTCATATATTATAAAAAGCAAAACTATAATTTCCAGATACGGGAGGGCTTTATGGGTTCCAAAACCAAAATCGTTGTATTACATATGAAAGAAATTATTTACACGGTACTTTTTGCCGTGTTAGCCATAGTTTTAATTCTTTTGCTTATTTTTATGTTTCTTCCTCACAGCAAAGATTCCAAAACGGCAGAAGAAAAATATATGCCCGGAATCTATACTTCTACGGTCACTCTGAATAATACTCCGCTGGAAGTAGAGGTAACTGTAGACGAATCGCACATTAACTCCATCCGCTTTTCCAATCTGGATGAAACCGTAACTACTATGTATCCTCTGATTCAGCCAACGATCGAAGATATCGCCGAACAGATCTATGAGAAACAATCTCTGGATAATATTGAATATTCCTCCGACAGTCCCTACACTTCTCAGGTCATCATTAATGCAATTGATGACGCCATTAAAAAAGCCGCGGCAAAATAGCAGCGGCTTTTCTTCCTGTAACAGGAAACCTTATCCCTCTACAATCAAATACTGGCCATTTGGCAATGGGAATACTTCTGAAGCTTCCTCCAATTCTTCCATAGACATATCATCCACATCCATTCCTTCTTCTTCAAAGAAAGTCTTTACATCCTGGATACTGTCCACGATTACCGCAATACAATCTTCCAAAAATGCTTCTGCTTCTTCCAGCGTCTCCGCCACCGGCTCATCAAACAACTGCAATTGCTTCTCCAAAAAAGTTTTCAAACATTCTTCATCATACTCATACATAACTAATATCCTCCCTTAAATCTCTCACCTTATGAAACGCCTCTCTGCCGCAATAGCGTTCTTTCATTACACATACTGTAATAATTCCTGTGGGACATCAATAATAATCTGTGCCCCTGCTTCTTTTAATGTTTCCCTGGAACGGAACCCCCAACTGACACCTACGCTTTTTACACCCGCAGCACTGCCTGTTGCAATATCCACCTCAGAATCCCCGATATACAGACACTCTTCTTTCGATATCTGCATCTTTTCAAGCAGATAAAACACGCCTGCCGGATCGGGCTTCCTTGCAAGGGATTCACTCTGCCCTTGTATCTCATCAAACATTCCGCTGCCGAAAATCTTCTCTGCCACATCCACTGTCTGTCCATGTGGTTTATTTGACAGCACACCCAGCTTCATTCCCCGCTTTTTTAATTCGTCCAGCATCTCCGGAATCCCTTCATAGGGTGTTACATGATATGTACAATTAGCGCCAAATATTCGCCCATATACCTTCATGCCTTCCTCCAGCCTCCCGGCATTCTCATCGCCGGACACCTGAAGCGCCCTCTTCATCAGACAGCGTGCCCCATTTCCGACAAACTGCCGGCACTGTTCACTTGAGATTGTTCTAAGTCCCATTTCCTTTAATGTCTCATTTACGGAATATGTTAAGGATTCCAATGTATTGGTTAATGTTCCGTCCAGATCAAATATACAAGCTCTCATACACTGCTCCTTTCTTCTTGCATTTATCATAGTATGAACCGTAAGAATTTTCAACAACAATTTAACCGGAGATGCAGTAAAATAATTCTTTCCCGCATCCCCGGCTTACTTTCATTCTGTTTTTGTCCTGTTTTTTCTAAATCTATCCTGCTAAAATCCGCTATATTCAGCTCAGGTACTGCTTCATTGTGCGCAATGCATTTTTCTCCAACCTGCTCACCTGTGCCTGCGATATTTTAATTTCTTTTGCTACCTCCATCTGTGTCTTGCCTTCAAAAAACCGCAATTCAATAATATATTTCTCCCGCTCGCCCAGATGCTCCATAGCAGCCTCCAACGCCAGGTCTTCTACCCATTTTTCTTCTTTATTTTTCTTATCACTAAGCTGATCCATCACATATAAGGCATCTCCCCCGTCGTTATAAACAGGCTCCTGCAAACTCATAGGCGTCTGGATTGCATCCAGGGCAAATACTATATCTTCTTTTGATATGCCAATTTCTTCTGCAATTTCCTGTACGGTGGGCTCCTTCAGATTCCGTTTCACATAATTTTCTTTTGCATAAATCGCTTTATATGCCGTATCCCGAAGTGAACGGCTGACGCGGATTGTATTGTTGTCCCGCATGTACCTTCGGATTTCCCCGATGATCATCGGTACCGCATAGGTAGAAAATTTCACATCTAACTCTGTGTTAAAGTTATTAATAGCTTTAATCAGTCCAATACACCCAATCTGAAACAGATCATCCGGATTCTCATTACTATTTGAGAAGCGCTTTATCACACTTAGAACAAGCCTTAAATTTCCTTTGATATACTCTTCTTTCGCCGATTCATCCCCTTCCTTAATCCGTGCAAACAACGCCTCTTTTTCCTTGTCATTGAGGACGGGAAGCTTCGCCGTATTTACACCGCATATCTCAACCTTACCCTGTGCCATAATAAGTACCCTCCTAGATGTATGAAGTAATTTTAAATCTAGTAAAATGATTCTCATTATGCACTTTTGCTATTCGCATGGGGATGAAATTTAATAAAGTTTTAGCCCTTGACAATTTTTAGTATCAGTTCAGCCATGCACAAAGTCACAAAAATCTGATTTCAAACTTGTTTGAAAATGAAGACTTTTTGTGTACTTTGTATATGGCGCTCTGCCATAAGCGAGAATTTCGCCGCGTACGCGGCGAAATAAGCTGCGAAGCAGCTAATTCGAGCTGTTATGGCTGAACTGATACAGTTTTTAGCTTCGCCCTATACACTCTCGCCGTGCTCGTACCTCGCTTTCGCTCCGCGAAACCTCGGTCCGCGGGCTTCGCCCTATACACTCTCGCCGTGCTCGTACCTCGCTTTCGCTCCGCGAAACCTCGGTCCGCGGGCTTCGCCCTATAAAAATAAAAAGACGAACAATTGCCAGTGTGCAAGCACACGCAATTGTTCGTCTTTCCATTTTTGCACGGCTCATGCCTAACGCGCAAATTGGGCGTTGTATAGTTGGGTGTAGAAGCCGTTTTGGGCGAGGAGTTCTTGATGGGTTCCTTGTTCGATGATGTTTCCGTCTTTCATGACGAGGATGACGTCTGCTTCTTTGATGGTGGATAGCCGGTGGGCTACGATGAAGGAGGTTCTTCCTTCCATCATTTTGGCGAAAGCGTTCTGTATCTTCTGTTCCGTCCGCGTGTCAATGGATGAGGTTGCCTCATCAAGTATTAGCATTGGCGGAAGGCAGAGCATGACTCTGGCGATGCAAAGAAGCTGTTTTTGCCCCTGTGACAGCATACCGCCGTCTTCTCCAAGTACGGTATCGTAACCTTCCGGCATTCTTCTGATAAAGCTATCACAATGTGCCTCTTTTGCAGCGCGAATGATTTCTTCTTCCGTGGCATCTGGTTTTCCATAGGCTATATTTTCCCGTACTGTACTGGATTTCAACCAGGTTTCTTGTAATACCATGCCAAAGCCTGCGCGCAAGCTTTCTCTGGTAATTTTCCGGGTATCCATACTGTCTATTTTAATTGTTCCGGAATTAACCTCATAAAACCGCATTAAGAGGTTAATTAAGGTAGACTTGCCGCAGCCGGTGGGACCCACAATCGCTATTCTCTGTCCGGGTTCTGCATGAAGATTCAGATCTTCTATCAATTTCTTATCTGCCTCATAACTAAAAGCAACATGCTGCATGTCTACATACCCTTGCGCATCTCCCAGTACACAGCTATCCCCTGTTTCTTCTTTTAATGCAGGCTGCTCAATTAGTTCAAACACTCTGGAGGCGGACGCAATGGAATTTTGAAGCTCTGTCACGACGCCTGATATTTCATTAAAGGGCTTCGTGTATTGATTGGCATAATTCAAGAAGCTGGTAAGCTGTCCAACCGTAATGAATCCTTTTACAGCGAAAAGTGCCCCTATCACTCCTACCGCTGCATAAACGATGGAATTAACAAATCTGGTAGCCGGATTCACGATGGATGAGAAAAATGTCGCTTTCATAGAATATCCTGCCAGCCTTTCATTGATTTCTTCAAATTCCTTCTGTGCTTCCTGCTCATGGGAAAATGCTTTCACCACCTTAAGATTTCCCAGCATTTCATCTGTCAATGCCGTAATGGCTCCCCTGGTCTCTGACTGACATTTAAACATGGTAAAAGTCTTTCCGGCAATAAATCTTGCCACAAAAAAGGACAGTGGCGTTACCGCAACCACTACAAGCGTAATAACGGGATTAATACTCAACATAAAAAGCAAAGTTCCAATAATAGTCGTCACTCCTGTAAACAACTGTGTAAAGCCCATCAGAAGCCCTTCGGAAAACTGGTCGGTATCTGTAATAATCCGACTCACAATATCTCCCGAAGGATGACTGTCCAGGTAACTGATGGGAAGCACCTGGATATGATTAAATGCTTTCGTGCGGATATCCTCCACTACGTAATAAGTTACTCTGTTATTAATATGATTCTTCATCCATTGAACACCGGCAGTTATCAGGGATACCACCAATATTTTTTTTAAAATCACAAAAAGCGCAGATGCATTGACCTGTCCCGGTCCTACAATCTGATCCACCGCCTGCCCGATTAAAATTGGTATATACAGGGTAAATACTACCGATATTGCCGCCAAGATTACAGATGCCAACACCATTCCCTTATATTTGGAAATATAATTCAAAATTTTTCGGATCGTTGTCTTGTTTTTCTCACCTCGTTTTGCAATTCCCTCTTTACGCATGGCGCATCACCTCCTCTTCCGAAAACTGTGACAGACAGATTTCCTGATATACTGGACAGTCGGTCAGAAGCTCTCTATGCGTTCCGACTCCCGCAATCTTCCCATCATCCAATACCACAATCTTATCCGCATTTTTTACGGTAGCCGCGCGCTGGGACACAAGAAAAACCGTCATATTTTCTGTATTTTCTCTGATTGCTTTCCGAAGTGCCGCATCTGTAGCAAAATCCAAAGCAGATGCCGAATCATCCAATATCAGGATTTCCGGCTGCCGTACCAAGGCTCTTGCAATGGTAAGCCGCTGCCTCTGCCCTCCACTTAAGTTTCTTCCATTCTGCTCTACAGGCATATCTAATCCATCTCGTTTCTTCTCCACAATTTCTGCTGCCTGTGCAATCTCCAACGCCTTCCTGATTTCCGTATCATCTGCATCTTTTTTTCCCCATTTCATATTTTCCCGAAGCATTCCTTTAAAAAGGACTGCTTTCTGGGGCACAACTCCAATCCGCCGTCTCAATTCCTCCAGATTCAGATTCTTTATCGGTACACCTTTAAAACGGATTTCTCCTTCCGTTACATCATAAAATCTTGGAATCAGATTCACCAATGTCGTTTTCCCACTTCCGGTTCCTCCGATAACCCCAATGGTATCTCCTGCTTTCACGCTGAAATTCACATTTTTCAGGCTCGGCTCCTTACTTCCGGCATAGGAAAAGCTCACCTTATCAAATACCAGTAATTCTTCCGTCTGAGTATTGATACCCACAGAGTCCTCGCCGCTTTTCACAGACGGTCTTATATCGAATACCGTATTGATCCTGGAAAGACAGGCAGATGCTTTTGACATTAAGATAATCAAATCTGCCAGTTTTATTAATTCTGTCAGAATCTGCAGCATATAATTTACCAGGGCAACCACCTGCCCCTGGCTGAGACTTCCGGTATCCACTCTTTTCCCGCCGATATAAAGCAGGAGAATAACCGCCAGATTCACCACAATATAAGTCAAGGGATTTAAAAGTGCTGAAATCTTTCCCACAAACACTTGCGAAGAAACTAAAAAATCGTTTTCGTTTTTAAATTCTTTCTTTTCGTTCTGTTGACGGTTAAATGCACGCACCACTCTGACACCCAGAAGATTTTCGCGGGTAATCAGCATCACTTTATCCAACTGCTTCTGCACCTTCTTGTAAAGAGGCATAGAACACAGCATAACAGCAAAGACGATCACCGCCAATGCCGGAATAGTTACCACAAAAGTCATTGCAGCCTCTTTATCCACCGTAAATGCCATAATCATCGCTCCAAATACGATAAAAGGCGAACGCATAAATAATCTGAGGAACATATTCACTCCCGTCTGCACCTGATTAACATCTGATGTCATACGTATAATCAGAGTTGAAGTCCCTTCCATATCTATATCTGTATATTCCAGGCTCAGAATATGCCGGAAAAGATCCTTTCTCATACTCGTACCGGCACGTATCGCCACATTTGCCGCAAAATACTGTGCCGTAATAGAACACGTGAGCCCTATCAGCGCCAAAAGCACCAGAAGCCCTGCCATCCTTAAAATATACGCATTATCGGCTCTACGTATCCCATTATCAATCATGTCTGCCACAACCAGCGGAACCAGCAGCTCAAAGCATGCTTCCAGACATTTAAAAAGAGGGGCTATCACCGTTCTGCATCTATAGTCTTTTAAATATCCAAGTAACCGTTTCATTTTACTTCTCCTACCTTCTCCCTTTCTTTTCATTATGTCCGTGCCAAAGACTTTTATCAGTTTACCACTCTTTTCCAAATAAAAAAAGGGCTTTGCATCACAAAGCACCTTTTCTTCCACTATCTTTTATCTGTCCCATTTATCTGCCAGATTGTGGATCTGTGTCTCGAATTTTGCAAGCTCCTTATTCGCAAGTCCCTCATTCTTAAGCACAACTTCCATCAAGTATTTTGCGGCAGCTACCACACGGCCAAACGCCGCAGATGCCCTTGCTCTCTCCGGCTTCTCTACCGCCTTCTTCGGCACTCTGACGCCTTCAGAAAGTATGGTATTTGTCACAAGATCCACGCAGCCTCCTGAAAATGGAGCGAACGCAGGACACTTTATTGTTTCTTCAACAACTTTTGCAAATCTTTCCGTCACAGTATCCTCGCCATGTACAACAATGATTCTTTCCGGCCGGCTCTCGAAACCTTTCAGCCAGTCAAGAAGACCGTTCATATCCGCATGTCCGCTTATCCCTTTCAAAGATTCAATCCGCGCATTTACTGTAATATTTTCGCCAAACAGTTTCACACATTCCGCACCTTCAATTAATTTGCGCCCTAATGTACCCACTGCCTGATATCCCACAAAACAAATCGTACACTCCGGTCTCCATAGATTATGCTTGAGATGATGTCGGATACGTCCCGCGTCACACATACCGGAAGCAGAGATAATTACCTTCGGTTTTTCATCCATATTGATGGCTTTGGAATCCTCGCTGGTAACAGATGTCTTAAGCCCCGGAAACCGTAATGGGTTAATTCCTTGTTCCACAAGTGCCATTGCTTCCTCATCAAAACAAGATTTCACATTTTTATTGAAAACATTGGTTGCCTCCACCGCAAGCGGACTATCCACATACACATCAAAATCCGGATATTCAGGAAGCAGCCTTTTCTCTTTAATCTCTCTGATGAAATAGAGAAGTTCCTGCGTCCTTCCTACCGCAAAGGAAGGAATCACCACATTACCTCCTTTTTCGAAAGTCTCTTTCAATATCCTGGTAAACTCTCCTATGTAATCCGGTCTTTCCACTCCATGGGTTCTGTCTCCGTAAGTTGACTCAATCACAATATAATCTGCTTCCTTCACCTTCTGCGGATCCTTGATAATTGGTTGATCCGTATTCCCCACATCACCGGAAAATACAATCTTTTTCCTTACGTCTCCTTCCGTAACCCAGACCTCAATGCTTGCAGAACCAAGAAGATGGCCGATATCATTAAATTGTACCTCAATCCCGTCACAGAGCGTTATTCTTTGTCCATAGTCGCAAGGCGCCAATAGCTTTATCGCATTCTGCGCATCTTCCATGGTATACATCGGTTCATATGGCTCCGCCCCGCTTCTTTTTGCCTTCCTGTTTCTCCACTCAGCCTCAAATTCCTGAATATGTGCACAGTCACGGAGCATAATATTACACAAATCCGACGTGGCAAATGTGGTAACAATCTCTCCGCAAAATCCCTGCCTGCAAAGAAGCGGTAATTTGCCGGAATGATCTACGTGCGCATGCGTAAGTAAAACATAATCAATCTCTCTGGCCGACACCGGAAGCGGCTGATTCTCATACAGATCCGGTCCCTGCTCCATCCCACAGTCAATCAGAATATTCTTTCCACATGCCTGCAGCAAATGACAGCTTCCTGTTACTTCATGGGCTGCTCCAAAAAAGCTAAGTCTCATACACCCAACCCCTTTTTCTTTTATTGTACCACCTTTTTCATTATGTGACTATGAATATTTCACCATTTCTCTCCGCAGACGCTGCATAATTTTCTTCTCAAGCCTGGATATGTAAGACTGGGAAATCCCCAGAATATCTGCCACTTCCTTCTGTGTTTTTTCTTCTCCGTCCGGCATACCTATACCAAAACGCATCTTAATAATCATCTGTTCCCTTCCTGAAAGATGGCTGAGTGCCTTTATCAAAAGCTTTCGCTCCGCTTCATTTTCCAGATCTTTATAAATAGTATCCTCCTCTGTCCCCAGAATATCCGACAAAAGAAGTTCATTGCCATCCCAATCCACATTCAGCGGTTCATCGATAGAAACCTCCAGCTTTGTTTTATTATTACGCCTCAAATACATTAAAATCTCATTCTCTATACACCTCGACGCATAAGTTGCGAGTTTAATTTTCTTTTCCGGATTAAATGTATTAATTGCTTTGATTAACCCAATCGTTCCTATAGAAATTAAATCCTCCACTCCGACGCCCGTATTATCAAATTTTTTGGCTATATACACCACCAGACGGAGATTATGTTCAATCAGCCTCTTCTTAGCAGTCTTATCTTCTTCTGTACCCAGCTTACGGATTGTCCTCGCTTCATCATCCATTTCCAGGGGGGCAGGGAGGATATCCGACCCACCTATATAATGTATATCTCTCTTATCAGGTAATAGCAATGTACGAAAATCCGGGATAACTTTTAGTTTAAATTGATTCGGTACTGCTATTTTAATCATCATGTTCCATTCCTCCTCTATACTTCAGGGTTCAGTATCATATCATATTCTTTTCCCAGGGATATTTCTCCATCGCTGATTCCGATAACCGGAAGTTCTATCCACTCTTCTTCTTCGCCGCAGATACACATTTTATCCAGTGTCACAACCGGAATCACCCCTCTGTTCCTGCCAATTGAATGGTAAGGGATATACCGGATGCTTTCCGGAATCTTTCCGTCAAATAAATCCTCCGCGGTTTTCCTGTCAACGATGCTGACCGCTTTGCCTGTAAAGGTATCATTCAACCGGTTACCGGTATCCAAAAGCGCTCTGACCGTACAGGATTTTTCACCCAGATACAATTCAACCCTGCAGAAATATTTTCCAAAATGCAGCAGCGACATCAAAAATGCCAGCACAGCAGAAGCAATATAATAGCTTGCCACTGCCAAGGCAAAAAAAAGACTGCCTGTTTTCACATACTGATCAAGACAGGAAAAGATGCCGCCTACCAGGAACCCACTAATATAAAGGGTAATCAGCGCTTTTACAAAAATCCGCCCCCACTTGATCCCGAGCCCCGTTTTAATTAACACAACATTTACAACTGTATGGAACAAAATGAATTTTATAAACGTATACGGGACAGGTATTACTACTATCACACAGGTCAATATAGATCCTGCAAGCGCGCCCAGACAGACACGGCCATACGAAGCATCCGCTTTGATAAGCCTGCGTGTAATCAAAAGCAGTATATAATCCATCATAAAGTTTACTAAAAACAATACGTCTATGTACAATTCATAATACACGTTCCACCTTCTCCTTCTCTTATGATACTAAATCGATTTGGTACTTAAGCATGATTAATTATACGAATAGATCTCTGAAGAATTTGTCAGATACTGGTAGATGGACAAAAGTTTTCTTCGACAAAAAAAGCAGCCTGAACTTACGTTCAAACTGCTTTTTGTAAACATATTTATTATCTTTTAAAGAAATCCGGAATCTTGATAGACTGCTCCTTCACCTTACTGGTTGGTGTCTTCGGCGTCTCTAAAGTAGGCATCGTTCCTCCCACCGTTCTTCTCGGAGCGGAAGTTGTCCCTCCTGCTGATGTAGGCGCAGCGCCAAAATCTACCTTCGACGCATGTGCGTTTCTATCATATCCTGATGCGGGCGGAACCATATTAGACCGCTGATTGCTTTCCAGTCTGGATTTCAGCTTAGAGGTTGTACCGCCGACATTATGTAATCCTGTCGCAATAACGGTAATCGTTGCCTCATCCGTTCTGGAATCGTCATACATCGCACCAAAAATAATATTCGCATCCTCACCTGCAAGATCCTGTACATATTCTGCCGCGTCAGAGGCATCCATAAGTGTAATGTCACCGGATACATTGATGATTACATGAGAAGCTCCTGCAATCGTCGTCTCAAGAAGCGGACTCGCAACAGCCTGTTTTACTGCCTCAAGAGCCTTGTCGTCACCGCGGCCTTCGCCGATACCAATATGAGCAATACCCTTATCCGTCATAACGGTCTGGACATCCGCAAAGTCAAGGTTAATCAGAGCCGGAACATTAATCAGATCCGTGATTCCCTGAATACCTTGCTGCAATACTTCATCAGCCTTCTTCAACGCCTCCGGCATCGTAGTCCTTCTGTCTACAACTTCCAAAAGCTTATCATTCGGAATTACAATCAGTGTATCAACACTTTCTTTTAACTTCTCAATTCCTGAGAGAGCATTATTCATTCTTGTCTTAGACTCAAAATGGAAAGGCTTCGTCACAACACCTACAGTCAAAGCGCCCTGCTCCTTCGCAATCTTTGCTACCACAGGAGTTGCCCCCGTTCCGGTTCCGCCTCCCATACCGCAAGTTACGAATACCATGTCTGCGCCCTTCAATGCTGCTGAAATCTCTTCTGAGCTTTCTTCTGCCGCTTTCTCACCAATCTCTGGTTTCGCTCCCGCACCCAGTCCTTTGGTAAGCTTGTCCCCAATCTGCATAAGTGTAGGAGCCTTACATAACTGAAGTGCCTGTTTATCTGTATTAATCGCAATAAATTCAACGCCGGCTATCTGCTCATCAATCATACGGTTGACAGCATTGTTACCGCCTCCGCCTACTCCAATAACAATTATCTTAGCTGCTGCTTCTGATTCGTTTGTTTTAATTTCTAACAAGGGTTTCTCCTCCTTCGTTCCATCCTTAATAAAATATTATACATCCCGTAAGCAAAATCTCTGCCACCTAAGTTATATAATATAGGTTTTTAATCAAAATATCAATAGAATTTTACCTATTTTTCCTGATTTTCGCCTATTTTTCCTGCACTTCTTCCGGCAATTCACCAGAATCAAAAGTAATCGTATTACTTTCATCTTCGTAATGCTCCAGTCGGAGCGTCCCTGTCTGGCCTTGAAGCTTAGAAAGAATCGGCGGTATCTGCGCCATTTTCTCCAATGTAACCTTATCTCCCAGCGCTACGCATACATCCTGAAAAACCAAATAAATACCACTGTCTCCGCAGACAATTCTGTCCGGCGCCAATTCAAACTGCTTTAACTGGGTCGTCGTATCCAGAATCGCCTCAAAAAGATCTTCATCTATGTTAGGAATCGTCGCATACAATTCCGTGCCGGCGGCAGAAATCCCCTCAATACAGGGAACGCCTTCCAGAATCTTCGTTTCCTTCAGAACCACCGTGCCCTCTTTATCAAAATATACATAACTTCCTTCGTCATACACATAGCCAATGATTTCTTTTTCCCCGACACGGATTTTCACCGTCCATGGATTCTTAAGGCTTGCTTTCATGCTAACAACACTGCCCGGTTTCTCATAATCTGAAAAACGGTATTTCCACAAAACATACAGTGAATTAAAAGTGTATCTATCTTCTTTTACTAATTCCACAATCTCCTGGCTATCCGTATATTCATTTCCCGTTACTTCTATCTTCTGTACATAAAAGAGTAGGAATACTGACATCACAATAATTGCAATACCAAGCACAATAACAGTCAACGCATATAACTTGTAACTCTTCTTTCTCTTCCGAATCATATCACTCCTCCTCTTTTTCCACATCTGCTATTTTACCAGAGAAGACACACTCAACACAAGCCCCATTTCCAATAAAAGAAATACGACCGAAGTTCCGCCGTAACTGATAAACGGCAGCGTAATCCCCGTATTCGGTATGGTATTGGTAACAACTGCAATATTTAAAATCACCTGTATCATCATATGCGCCATTGCTCCTGACGCAATCAGCGCTCCAAAAAGATCCTGCGCCTGCGTCGCAATCACAAAAAAGCGCCAGATAAGTATCAAAAACAGGATCAATATGAATCCCGCCCCAAAAAGCCCCAATTCCTCACAAACAATCGAAAAAATCATATCATTTTGAGCTTCCGGCACAAATCCCAGTTTCTGAACACTTTCCCCGAGTCCCCGCCCGAACAAGCCGCCGGAGCCTATTGCATAAAGTCCCTGCAGCGTCTGGTACCCTTTCTCATATGCTTCCGGATTTCTCCAAATAGCAATACGCTCAAGCCGATAACTTTCAAGTGCCAGGAAAATTGCCATAAATCCTGCTCCCAGCGTTCCCATCCAAAGGAATTGCCCATACTTCGGGCTGGCAACAAATACCAAAACAACTCCAATCCCAAGAATAATGATTGCCGTGCTCAGATTACTGGCTCCTACCAGCCCTACAATCGGCAGGATGGAAATCATAACTTTCAAAAGCGTCTTCATATTTCCCATCTGTTTTACATTCTTCGTTACAATATGTGCAAGAAACAAAATAATCGCCACTTTGGCAAACTCTGACGGCTGAAAAGAAAGAGGTCCTAAAGACAGCCATCTTTTGGACCCATTGTATTCATCTCCTACAAATATAACGGCTACTGACAGAAGAATTGCCGTAATATATCCCAACACAGCAAGGTGCCGCCAGATATGATAATCTGTATTTGCCATAAAAAACATCGCCGCAATCCCAAGACTTGTGGCAAAAACCTGCTTTTTCAAATAATAAAAAGAATCCTGAAATTTCACTTCTCCGTTGTAGGCACTTGTACTGTAAAGAATCACTAGTCCCGTAATGATAAGCAGGAATAATGCAGCCAGCAAAGTGTAATCATATTTTCTTTTTTTTGAATCCGGCAACCTGAAGCCCTCTCCTTATAAGGAATTTACAATTTCTTTAAATTTATCTCCCCGCTCTTCGTAATTTTTAAACATCCCCCAACTTGCACATGCCGGTGAAAGAAGGACAGCATCTCCCGGCTTAGCAGTACGGATACAAACATCCATTGCTTCTTCAAAAGTGTCCGCCAGCGTAATATTATGCAATCCGCACTCTCTTGCTTCTTCTGCGATCTTCTCCTTCGTCTGACCGATCAGGACAAGTTCTTTTACCTTTCCGTCAAAGCTCATAAGCCACTCTTTGTAATCGGAATTCTTATCATACCCTCCGCCAATCAGCACAGTCGGACGGTTCATTGCCTGGATTCCTCTGATGGCAGCATCCGGGTTCGTGCCCTTGGAATCATTATAATAGGCAACTCCATTTTTTTCTGCCACAAATTCTATTCTGTGTTCCACCCCTGCAAACGTCCTGACGCTCTCTCGTATTTTCTCCATTGGTACACCGTAAGCAGCCGCCATCGCCACCGCCGCCATGACATTTTCAAAATTATGCATTCCCAGAAGTTTCAGCTCCTTTACATTACATACCAGACATTCTTCCGGGTTTTTATAAATAATATTCCCATCTTCCAGATAAATTCCCTTTTCCAGCTTACGCCTGCTGCTAAAATACAGAACCTGAGCCTCTATCTTTTCTCCAAACTTTCTGAGAACTTCATCTTCATAATTCAATACACAGACATCGTTCTGCGTCTGGTTCTTCGCAATATTCATCTTCGCCTGAATATAAGCTTCCATCGTGTGATGACGGTTCAGATGATCCGGTGTCAGATTCAGAATTGCAGAGACTCTGGGGCGGAAGGCATCCGTACTTTCCAGTTGAAAGCTGCTCATCTCAGCCACGATAACAGAATCTTCCCGGGTATCATCAACTACCGTCGTATAAGGATTTCCAATATTTCCAACCACAAAAACACTTTCCCGGTCATTCTTCATAATCTCTCCCAAAAGCGCCGTCGTCGTCGTCTTTCCGTTCGTCCCTGTAATTGCCAGCACCTCGCCTTTTCCAAGCTGATAAGCAAGCTCAATCTCACCAATCACCGGAATCTTCTTCTCATGCATTTTCTTTACAATCGGAAGATCTGTGGGAACACCCGGACTGATAATTACCATATCCAGCACACCCAGCAATTCCTCCGGAAAAGCCCCCAGCACAATCTCTGTTTTGCTGTCTGTACCAAGCTGATCTTTTACTGCCTGTCTGTCAAGCTTCTCATTACCGTCATATAATACAACTTTCGCTCCACGTTCTTCCAAAAGTCCCGCAGCCCCGATTCCACTGATACCGGAACCAAACACCAGAACCTTTTTTTCTGCTACTTCCATAATATCCTCCCCGTACAAAATCACTGCTCTGCTACATTGCCATCAACGCAATCAGGCAGAGAATTGTCGTAATAATTGAAAATACTGCCACAACTCTTGTTTCGGACCACCCGCACAATTCAAAATGATGATGAATTGGCGCCATCTTAAAAAACCGCTTGCCTCCGGTCTTTTTAAAATATGTTACCTGAATCATAACACTTAATACTTCTACCAGATAAACCAGGCCCACAATCATAATAAATATCGGCATCTGAAGCATATACGCCGTGGATGCCACAAATCCTCCCAGCGCCAGTGAACCTGTATCTCCCATAAATACGCTTGCCGGATACACATTAAAAAGCAGAAAGCCGAGTAAAGCTCCTACTACTGCGCAGGTAATCGGCTCTATCCCGCTCTTCGTCCCGATTGCCACTACCGTAAAGAACGTAGCTACCAAAACCGTCACACTGGAGGCAAGACCATCAAGACCGTCTGTAAAATTGACCCCGTTTACCGTGCCGATCACTGCTACAAAAAGAAGCGGAATCGCCAGCCAGCCAATATCCAGATATTTTCCTCCAGAAAACGGAATCAACATGGTAAGCGGAACATCCGTAAAACGAACAATATAGAACGCAAACACCGCCGTAACCAGAATCTGAAGCGCCATCTTCTGTTTGGGGAACAATCCATCGGAGCGCTTCATAACCACCTTCAGATAATCATCCAAAAATCCAATCAATCCAAATCCCAGCGTCACAAATAAAATAGGAATAATCTTCGGATAATCCTTAATATAAAACACGGATGTTATTACAACACTGAGAAGAATGATGACACCGCCCATAGTTGGCGTTCCTGCCTTCTTTAAATGTGACTGCACCCCTTCTTCCCGCTCTGTCTGCCCCATTTTCAATTTACGCAGCACCGGGATAATCAGCGGCCCCATTATCACACTCAATGCAAAGGAAATCAATACTGGTATAAACACCTTGTAATCCATATATACACCTCTTTACTTCTTTTGTTAATCTCTTTTTTCGACTTACAATAGTATACTTCATTTCCTACTCTTTTTCAATGCCAAGATAGGGAAGGACATTTTCAAAAATTTTACCGATTACCGGAGCCGCAATCGTTCCTCCATAATAGACTCCCTGGGGATTATAGATAATACACATTCCGAGAACCTGAGGATCATCCGCCGGAGCGAATCCAATAAAAGAAGAAATGTATTTGTTAGCGCTTCTGGGAAGTGTCTGGGATGTAGCAGTCTTACCACCGATCCGGTATCCTTCTACCGCCCCGTTTTTGCCGGATCCTTCGGATACAACACTTTCCAGAATTGTTCGCATCGTTTCAGAAACATCTTCCGAAAGAATCCTCTCACCGCTGTCATACCTCAATGTCTCCACCTCTTCTCCTTCTTTCGTAAGAACCCGGACTCCAAAATGTGGGATAACCCTGGTTCCACCATTAATCAAAGAACTGACCGTCGCCGCCATCTGCATGGGAGTAACCTGAAAGGACTGACCGAACGTCATAGTCGCAAGTTCCACCAATCCAATATTTTCTCGCTTATGCATAATGGTAGACGCCTCACCGGGCAAGTCTACTCCGGTCATCCCCATCAAACCGAATTTTTCAAAATAATCACAGAATTTATCAGCCCCTAGTCTCAGCCCAATATCAATAAATACCGGATTACAGGAGTTCTGAACCCCCTGCACAAAGGTTTCCGCTCCGTGTCCGCCTACCTTATGGCATCGTATCTTCCGGTCTTCCACTACACGATATCCGGGACAGCTGAAATTATCTGTAAGATTTACCACACCTTCCTCCAGACAGGCAGATGAAGTAATAATTTTAAAAGTCGAACCCGGCTCATAGGTATCATTAATACACCGGTTTCTCCACATCTGATTCAATGCGTCCTGCTTTTCTTCCTCGGTGAGACTATTCCCGTCAGCTCCTGTATTCAGCGTAAACGGATCATTCAGATTAAATTCCGGTACATTTACCATTGTCAATATTTCTCCGTTCTTCGGATTCATCAGAATAATCGAAACCCCGTCTGCCTGCTTTTCCTCCATAACCTTTTCTGCCATCTGCTGCGCATACATCTGCACGTTATAATCCATACTAATTTGAAGGGTATCACCAGCCACAGGTTCCATGCGGTCTTCCGCAACCCCTTCCAGTTCCACTCCCCTTGCGTCTGTAGTAGTTAAAATCTTCCCATCCTGCCCTTTTAAATATTCTTCGTATTTTACTTCCAATCCAATAATTCCCTGGTTATCCCCTCCGGTAAATCCAAGTACCGTAGAAGCCAGCTCATTGTAGGGATAATACCGCTTAAAATCTTCGTCTACCTTTACGCCTTCTAATTCCAGATTACGAATCTCATCTCCCGTCTCTTTCTCTACATTTGTCTTAATTCTTTCGATAGAAGATACCTTTTCCACTCGTTTTCTTACCGTTTCCTCGTCCAGTTCCAGAATAGAAGAAAGTTTTTTTATCACCTCTTCCGGCTCCTTTATCTGACTGTGGATGACCGAAATAGTACAAACTGTCTTATTGGTTGCAAGAACAGTACCATTCACATCCACAATTTCTCCCCTGGCCGCCTTAATATCCCGCTCCCGTTCATGCAGCTCTTCCGCCTTTTTCTGATAGTACTCCGCATCAAATACCATAAGATAGACAAGCCTTCCTATCAGAAAAAGGATAATAAGAAAGGCGGCAATAAATACAATAAATATTTTTTTCTTATTATATGTCTTATTCTTCAAACGAAAAAACCTCGCAGAAACTATTGTTATAATTTATTAACGCTCCTGCAAGGTTATTCCAGATATCATATTTTATTCATATTCATCATAGTACTCGTCATAAGATTCATCATAATACTCGTCATAGGATTCGTCATCATAGGAGTCATCATAGGAGTCATCATAAGATTCATCATCCGACGTCTCCTCATCATAAGACTCATCCGTATCTTCTGTCATCTCATCCTCCGCGGTCGTATTCTCTGAACCCGGAATTTTTGTAATTCCAAGATATGGGAATATTTCATCCATAATATCTCTTGCGAGCTGTACAGCAAATGCACTCTGTGCCTGATCCTCAGCATTTGGCTCATCAATTACCACATAGATAACCACCTCCGGATTCTCCTGCGGTGCATAACCAATAAAAGAAACCAGATATTTTCCATTGTCTCTGGGAAGCTTCTCCGCCGTTCCTGTTTTACCTCCGACTTCGTACGCTTCCATATCTGCCTTATTGCCGCTTCCGTTCAGCACAACTCCCCGCATATAATCTTTTACCATCGTACTGGTTTCCTGAGAAATGGTTCTCTTTACCAGAACAGGTTCCTCATTACTGATTATATTCCCATTTTCATCCTGTATCTGTTTTACAATATGAGGTTCATAATACTCTCCGCCATTAATCAAAGAACAGAATCCCGCTATAAGTTGTGTCATCGTCACATTAAAATTCTGCCCAAATGCATTGGTTGCCAAACTGGCGTCATCCATATTTTCCGGTGTATACAAAAGACCGGCCGTAGAGGCATCTCCGGGAAGGTCTATGCCCGTCAGTTCGCCAAAGCCAAAAATATGCTGATATTTACAAAAATCATCTACACCAATCATGCTGCCAATCTGCATCAAAGCCACATTACAAGAATTCTCCACCGCTTCCTTCAGTGACTGTGTTCCATGACCACTCCGGTTAATACAATGAATATCATGATCTCCCACATGCAGCATACCGCCGCAGTTAAAATACTCATCACCTGTAAGTGCCCCCGTCTCCAATCCTGCTGCCACCGTAAATGGCTTTATCGTCGAACCCGGCTCATAGGTATCGCTGACACAAAAATTTCTCCACAGAGCATTTAACGCTTCTATCTGTTCTTCATCAGTCATAGCACTAAGCTGTTCTTGTGTATAATAAGCAGATAACTCCCTCGGATTATTCAAATCAAAATTGGGATACGAAGCTTCTGCTATAATTTCTCCGTTCTGCGGATTCATAACAATCACGCCCGTATTAGCGCTTCCCTCTCCAACTGACGCCTCATTTCTATGCTCTTCATTAAAAGCAAGTATATGCTTTTCCACAATACTCTGCACCTGAAGATCAATTGTAGAGACTACTGTGCTGCCGTTTACAGGTTCTTTTACTGTATGTTCAACAGTAGAATCCTGATCCAGATATCCATATTCCCTTCCGTCAGTTCCATTCAAGATGGAATTATAGGACGCCTCAATTCCCGCATTCCCCACATTCCCATCTACCGTAAATCCCAGAACATCACTCGCCAGCGTGTTATAAGGATAATTTCTTACATAATCTTCTTCCAGCCAGATTCCTTGTACATCAGGATAATTTTCCTCATCTGCATCAATCTCTTCAAATTCCTTCGCTTTATTATAATCAATTCCTTTTAACAAAGGCTCATATCTGCTATCCGGATTCTCCTGAATTAATGCTCTTACTGTCGCCTCGTCAACACCAAAACAATCTGTCAACACCCGAATCGTTGGTTCAACATAATCTTCGTCACTGAGCATTGCTTTTACATCCAGAATGACATTATAAACACGCTCGCTTGTGGCAAGCTTCGTGCCATTCCTGTCAAGGATATCCCCGCGCTTATAAGGAATCGTCCTACTGTCATACTGCTGCTGTTCTAACACAAGTTTTGTATATTCATCGCCTTTCGAGGCATTAATGTATGTAATTCTTCCTACTAGACCAACAAAAGCTAGTATAATTGCCACATAGAGCATTACTAGCTTTTTCTGCATAAATTTAGGAAACTTTTTTCTCAACGCACTTTTTTTCTTCGCCATAGTCTCCCCCTTAATTCTGTACGTTTTTTGAACTTGCCACTACGCCGTCCTCCGGAATTTCTTCGTATTGCTTCACATAGTCGTCAGAAGAATTCTCATACTCTACAATCTGACTATCATTAGCCGGAACCATGCCAAGCTCATTCTTTGCCTTGTCTTCAACTTCTTCCAATGTAACAGAATCTACAAGCACATTATACCTGGTTGTATTTTCTTCTTTCATAGACGCCAGCTCTTCCTGCAAAGCAGAAATATTTTTAGACCTGCTGGTTATCTGAGACTGTAATTTCACATAATTCACACACACAACCAGCGCCAAAACCGCAGCTATCGTCATAAAAACAACATAACCTTTATTCAGGCGCAATGCTTTCTTCCGATTTCTGCGCACCTGCGCACTTATTTTCTTCTCTTTTCTTGTCTTCTTTACCGACGTTTTTGGCTCATACGCCGGTTTTTCCACGGCATTGCCATACACATACATCTGGCGCATGGAATCTGCATTGTTATAATATCTGCGTGACCTTCTTGTTGAAGCAGTTCTTCCTGCCATGCCGCTCACCCTTTCTTATGAATCAAATTATTTATACCCTTTCAAAAATCCTGAGCTTCGCGCTCTTAGAACGGCTATTACTTTCCTGCTCTTCTACACTTGGCAGAATAGGCTTTTTTGTAATAATCCTCCCCTTTGAAACATTTCCACAGACACAGACCGGGAAATGGCTCGGACAGGTACATGGATTTTCATTCTTTTTAAATGCACTTTTTACGATCCTGTCTTCTAATGAATGGAAGGTAATAATGCACAGCCTTCCGCCAGGATTCAGTATTTCAATCATATCATCCAACGAATCTCTCAAAACTTCCAATTCCCGGTTTAATTCAATACGGATTGCCTGGAATGTTCTTTTTGCCGGATGTCCCGACTTTTTTTGATATTTCATCGGAATCGCATGCTTTATAATCTCTGTAAGTTCCCCAGTTGTTTCGATGGAACTCTTCTCGCGTTCCAGAACAATATGGCGGGCGATATTCTTCGCAAACTTGTCCTCACCATAATCCCTGATCACACGATAGAGTTCCATCTCACTGTAGTCATTGACGATGTCTCTGGCCGTCATTGTCTGACGCCTATCCATCCGCATATCCAGAGCTGCATCTTCGCGATAGGAGAATCCCCGTTCCGGCGTATCCAGTTGATACGAAGATACGCCAAGATCAAGCATGATCCCATCGACTTTGTCAATGCCCAATTCATGGAGCCTCGACTTCATATCACAATAGTTGCTCCTGACTATCGTAACCTTCTCTCCGAAGTCTTTTAATCGGATAGAGGCAGCTTCAATCGCTGCTTCATCCTGGTCTATTCCTACAATACTCCCCTTGTCATTCAGCCGCACACACACTTCATAGGCATGTCCGCCGCCGCCAAGCGTGCCATCTACATAGATGCCGTCCGGCTTAATGTTTAGTCCATTTACAGTTTCTTCAAGTAATACTGACCTGTGTTTGAATTCCATATCTTCTCCCTCTAGATACTGAATCCACACTCTTCCATATCCGATGCAATATCTTCAATGTTAAGTTCCACTTCAGCATTCTTCTTCTCCCATCTTGCCTTGTCCCATATCTCGGCACGCTTTCCCATACCGATAAACACAACCTCTTTATCAAGCTGCGCATAGTTCCTCAGCACAGACGGAATCAGTGTTCTGCCTTGCTTATCAAGATCGCCGTCTGTCGCGCTCCCTTGAAAAAAATAAGCAAAAGCTCTGGCTTTCTTGTCAGTGGTGGTTGGCAGGGCGTTAAGTTTTTCTTCAAAGGCGTTCCATTCTGTCTCGGGATATACATACAGACAATTTTCCATCCCTTTTGTTATGACGAAATTCTCCCCTAGATCGTCACGAAACTTTGCCGGAATGATTAACCGGCCTTTGGGATCAATATTATGGCTGTATTCTCCTTTCAACATCAGAACTCACCTTCTTTCATAAAGTGGCTCCACTTTGACTCCACTTTATACCACTTTTCACCACTTTCTACCACTTGAAACCATTGTAAAACACTTTTTCTATGATTTCAAGCCCTTTTTTACTTTTTTTAGGTAATAGTTCAGACATGTATTTTATATACTGTGTTCCGCTACAGAATGCAAAGCAGATAATTCCCCATAATAAAAGAACGGGAAGTAAACTTCCCGTTCTCCATTACATTTGTCCCTTATTCTGTTATTATTCTGCCTCACTGTCCAGTCCCTGCTGGTAATTATCAATGGCATCATAATTAATCTCCGCCGTCTGCTTAGGACGGTTCGTCTCATAAATATCGTAAGCAGAATATCCAATCCATCCGATGATTACAATCCCGACCAGGGCGGCCACTGTCCGGCGTACCAGACGCTCCATCTTTTCTTTCTTCATATTCTTCTTGCGGTTCACTTTTTCTTCTTTATATTTATTTACCTTTTCCTGACTCATACTACGTACTCCTTTTTATCAACTAGTAGTATTCTAACACAAACCGCCCAATTGTACAACCCAATTTCACATCTATATCACGACAATCACACCACCGTCAGAAGCATACATACTGCTGATGCCGGCCGTATCCAAGACAATAACATCTTTTGGCTTTATCTTTTCTAAAATCAAATCCTTCACCCAAAGGGCACGCTCTTTGCAGTTACAGTGGCTGATTGCCAGCGTTTTCTCAGACGGATTTTCTGCATTCTTCACAACTTCCTCTACCATCTTTCCAAGCGCCTTCTTAATTCCTCTCGCCTGTCCTAACTGACAGATCTCCCCTTTGGGTGTGGAACCCATGACCGGTTTAATATTCAGCGCAGTTGCGACTACCGCTTTCAGACCGCTCAACCTGCCATTTTTCCTCAGTGTCTCTAATGATTCAAGTACAAAATATGTGTGCTGGCTTTCAATATAATCCTCAACCGTCCGAATGACTTCCGCAAAGTCCATTCCTGCCTCTTCACATTCCGCTATCTTAAGTGCAATCAATGTCTCGCCAATAGACGCTGATTTAGAATTAAATACATGGATATCCTTCTCTCCGTATTCTTCATGATAAAGATTCTTACCGAGCACTGCACTGTTATACGAACCACTCAATTCAGATGACAGAGTAACTGCATACACCCTCTCCGCATCACATCGAAATCCTTCCATATACCGCTCCGGCGATGGACAGGAAGATTTTGGACAATTCGGACTCGCCGCCACAATTCGCAAAAATTCCTGCTGGTTAAAACTTTCATCATCAACGATATGATATTCATCAACATCAATACTCAAAGACGCTGTCTCAAAATGCCCGGAAACCTTCATCTCCTCCGTCAATTCTCCACAGCTATCGACAATCACTTTATAATCCATTTCAATCCTCCCACATACACCCCTGTCCTCCACAGCTTTGCAGGAGCAGCCATAATGTATGTTTTTTATTTCTATTATATGTAGTATTAAAAACCATTTCTTAAATAATAGCACATTTTCTATGGATTGAAAAGAGGTTTTATCGGTATGATTCCCTAATTCTTTAATCTAATTTAATTCTGTTGGAAACTCCCAGCGCAAGTCCCATCTCTATCATCAAAAACAGAATGGATGTTCCGCCATAACTGATGAACGGCAGGGTAATTCCGGTCGTGGGGATCAGATTAAGTACAACCGCCACATTTAAAATAACCTGAAGCGCAATATGAGCAAATATTCCCGCTACGATTAACGAACCATAGATATCAGGCGCATTCTGAGATATGAACAGAAGCCGGTAAAGCAACAGCCCAAACAGCATCAAAACCATAATTGCACCGAAGACTCCAAGTTCTTCGCATATGACAGACAGAATCATATCATTTTGAACCTCCGGAATAACCGTCTTCTGCACACTGCTGCCAAGTCCTTTTCCAAAAAAGCCTCCTGAGCCAATCGCATACAGCCCCTGCATAACTTGATATCCCCAATCAGAAGCATGCTTTTCCGGAGCCAGCCACACAATAATTCTTCTTAACCGGAAATTATCGCCCAGATCGCTCGTCTGTATCATACTTCCCAGAATCTTCACTCCTGCCATCAGCAATGCAAAGCCGACAGTAACTATCCCGATAAAAGGAGCCGTCCTGGGATGGACAACAAATACGATCACACAGGAAATACCAAATACAATAATTGCCGTACTCAGATTGTCAGTCAGGAAATAGACACATCCGGCCAGAACACCTCCCCAGCTCAACACCCGGACAACTCCCCGCAAAGAGTTTATTTCCTTTCCCATCTTACAGACAATTACCGGAATCAATAAAATTGCTGCTATTTTAGCAATCTCCGACGGCTGAAGCTGCTGGTCAAAAGGAAGCTTCAGCCACCGTCTTGCCCCATTAACCTCAATTCCAAGAGGTGTCTGAACTAACGCCATCATAAAAATCGCAAGCCCATAGATATATTTCGCATACTTCGCATAAATATGATAATCAATTCTCGAAACAACGTACATAATTACCAGACCGACCGCGCAGAAAAGAGCCTGCCGTTTAAAAAAATGCATACTATCTCCATACTTAACCATGGAGCTATATGCACTGGCACTATATAACATAACAAGTCCAAAACACATAAGAAAAATAAGCACAGCCAGAAGGCTGTAATCAAAATACCTGATCGTCTTTTTCGTCTTCTCTCTGCCAGTCCGTTTCAATTTACTGCTGTCCTTCGGCATCTGTGTTATATTATCCATCTTCCATCATCCCATTTCACCCTAAAAACTCTATTACACACAGGAAATGCCGGGAAACTTTTCCTGTGTGTAATAAAAAAGCGGACAAGTCCGCGTCGAACTCTCTATATCCCGTTTTATGATATAGGAAATTCGAAAGAATTTCCTATATCATAAAAAACGCAGCAGGAGGGATTTGAACCCCCGGAGCCTTTCGGCTCTTCTGCTTTCGAGGCAGATGCCATCAGCCGCTCGACCACTGCTGCAAAATCATTGAACGAAATAAATGTATCATTTTTTCGCAAAAAATTCAATAGCTTTATCAGGATTTCATAAAACATCTTAAAGCACCGCTTCTCATTTTTAGATTGCGCTTTATGCGCAATCTAAAATCTTGTCTTTTATTCATCAAAAATACTTACAATCTCACCGTCCAGAATCCGGTTCGTGTTTTTCACTGCACAGAAATTTCCACACATACTGCAGGTATCCTCTTTCTCCGGCTTTGCCTCTGCACGGTAGCGGCGCGCTTTCTCCGGATCCATACTCAAATCAAACATCGCTTCCCAATCCAGGCGCTTTCTTGCCTCACTCATTTTGTAATCCCAGTCCGCTGCTCCCGGGACCCCCTTCGCAATATCAGCCGCATGAGCCGCAATCTTCGCCGCAATAATTCCTTCTTTCACATCGTCCGCATTTGGCAGCCGCAGATGCTCTGCCGGCGTAACATAACATAAGAACGCAGCTCCCGCAGACGCGGCGATCGCTCCTCCGATTGCAGAAGTAATATGGTCATATCCAGGAGCCACATCCGTAACCAAAGGTCCCAGCACATAGAACGGCGCTCCATGGCACAGAGTCTTCTGAATCTCCATATTCGCCGCAATCTGATTCATCGGCATGTGTCCCGGCCCCTCAATCATAACCTGGACATCCTTCTCCCACGCGCGCTTCGTAAGTTCACCAAGCGTAATCAATTCCTCAATCTGAGCCGTATCCGTAGCGTCAGCAATACATCCCGGACGGCAGGCATCACCCAGACTCATGGTAATATCATATTCACGGCAGATATCTAAGATTTCATCATAATATTCATAAAACGGATTCTCTTCTCCCGTCATCTCCATCCATGCAAACATAATAGACCCGCCTCTTGAAACAATATTCATCAACCGTTTATTCTGCTTAAACCGCTTTGCCGTAGCCCGGTTCATCCCACAGTGAATCGTCATAAAATCCACACCGTCTTCTGCATGCATTCTGACAATATCCAGCCATTCCCTAGCCGTAATCTTGCCCAACGCTTTATGATAATATACAACCGCGTCATAAATCGGAACCGTACCGATCATTGCCGGACATTCTTCTGTCAATTTTCGTCGGAAGGTTCTGGTATCGCCATAGGAACTCAGATCCATAATAGCTTCCGCTCCCATCTCCACGGCGGCCCTTACCTTCTCATATTCCATGTCCACATCCTTCCAGTCACGGGATACCCCCAGATTAACATTGATTTTTGTAGTCAGCTTCGCTCCCACTCCGCTTGGATCCAAGGATTTGTGTTTCTTATTACAAGGAATAATCACCTCTCCTTTTGCAATCAATTCTCGAAGCTCTTTCGGATCCATGTGTTCTTTCTCTGCCACGATCTCCATCTGCGGGGTAATAATTCCCTGACGTGCAGCATTCATTTGTGTAGTATAATCAGACATTTTTTCCTTCCTCCCGGCTTCCCGCCAAAATAATATATAAAATACTGGATAATGCATGCGAAATACCGGACACAGACAGAATCAGGCAGAAAACGCCCTTCTTTTATCAAAAGCCGGTACCTTCACCAGAAACCCTTCCGGCGATATTAATGAAGCCAAATCAAGCGTATCATTAATTTTATAACGCGACAGAAAGTGGTGCCCCCAATCTATCGCAACAAAGTGGAAAAGCCCACCTCAGCTCCCCACTCCCCTCACTCACGAGGGGCTTGTGATATGGGAATCCAAAGATTTCCTATATCACACAAAAAAAACGATATGCCAAGCGCATATCGTAACTACTAAAACTATGTGTTCCCTACGTTGGCATTATCCAAATCAGGTTATGGGTCAAAGCAATACAGCTTACTCTCAGCCTGCTTACACAAGCTCCCCGTCTTCTGAACTTCCTTTATTGTAGCACCGCTCTCACAAATAGTCAAGAAAACGCTGCCTTCAAATAAATATTTTTGTATATGGCTGAACCGATACACAATTTTACTCGAAGGCAGCATTCTACTTGTTCTTATTTGCAGGATCTGCGAATATCAAACTCCGGATTGATTGCGTAGAAATTGTTACTATCTAATTTATCCTGTACGATTCTTAAGCTTTCACCGAATCTTTGATAGTGAACAATTTCCCTCTCCCGCAGGAAACGAATCGGGTCGCAGATTTCCGGATCTTTCACAAGCCGCAGAATATTATCATAAGTCGTGCGGGCTTTCTGCTCTGCGGCCATATCTTCATGAAGATCTGTGATCGGATCTCCCTTAGATTGGAAATAAGTTGCGGTCCACGGTGCCCCACTTGCGGCCTGCGGCCAGAGGGCAAGGGTATGATCCACATAATATTTGTCAAAACCGGAGCATTCCAGCTCTTCCGGCGTCAGATTCCTTGTAAGCTGATGAACAATTGCGCAGATCATTTCCATATGCGCCAGTTCTTCCGCCCGTAATTGTTAGAAATGAACTATATTTAATAGGTAGAAACTCTTTTTACTCCTTCGCCGCCACGCACTTCCCGGTGTACGCATGGATCAGCAGCGTCGCTCCATCCGACTCTTCCCTAACGTAGAACTTCTGCTGCTGGTTGTGCAAGTCGGTGTAAAGTTTTAAGTTACTACTGCCGACACCGTTCTTCTCCGCCGACAGGAACAGCTCCCCGTTTGCCGCGGACTGCAACATGTGGTACACGGCGTTCTTATACTCTTTCTTAATAAGGTTCCACTGGGAATACGCCCCACAGTCGAAGGCACGGAAGTCCACATTCACATTTGCCATGCTTCCCGCAGCCGTAAGGTAATACCCTTCCTTGTTCCGGATCCGGCAGTGTCCGTCCTCCGCATCCTCTATAAACAGGCGCATGTTGTTGGCTCCTGTATTGTCCTGGATGGTGGCGTTGATAATCTGCGGTACTTCCGATGTCTGCTGCTCCTGCGCTCCGGCTGCCGGAATGCCAAATGCTGCCAGTACGCCCCTTGCAATATCGTCCATCCGGCTGTTAAAGATGTTTACATCTCCAGCATTGGAGATAAAGCCAAATTCTACCAAGCGGTAATTAAACCCTCTGGCTGCCGCCCTGTTCGGATTGGCGAGGTCACTTCTCCCCACGATGGTATTCGCTCTTCCCGGAAGGATCCCTGCCAGGAATCTTGCCAGGGCGTTATCGTAATTATCCGGCTCAAGTCCCGCCTTAATGATTACGTGCCCTCCTTTGGCGGATGCGGCACCGCTGTCCATGTGCGCTTCCAGGATTGCATAACCGTCTGGAATTACAAGCGTATTTATTCCCTTGTCCGCGTACCAATTCCGGGAAGTGTCCGCAATGGTTACGTTGTTGCCTCCCAACGCCTTAACTCTCCCAGCCAGCGCGCGTACCCGCTCTGCTTCCTGGTATCCGTTCCCCATTGCCCCGGGGTCACCTGCTCCGTGTCCTGCTATAAAAAATAAATGTGCCATACTCTTTCTCCTTTCCGCTGCGAAAACACAGCATACCTTAAGAAGCCGCTGCCAAAATAGCAGCGTACTCCATTCTATTCCTATTTGCACCCTATTGCGACGTCACAACGGCTTATATTGATTTTCTTAAATAATTTCAGGATTGATATCCTTCCCCTCTTCCAGCTCGCCAAACTCCCCGGCATCCGTACCGTTATATTCCCCTACATTCAAAAGCCCTCCGGCATCTTTCCCGGTTTCTTTGCCTTCACAGGACTGCTTCTTCGTATCCATTTCCCACTCACCTCCACCTTAAACAGCCATTCTATGAACCTCTGCATTTGTTATTGAGGAACTTGTATCGTCGCTGCAGTTCCCATAACAGTTGTTCCATCCATTGTTACCCAGTATGAAGTAACCATCAATATTGTGCCGGGCGATACATTTTCAAGCGTATCTACACGCAAATATTTCGCATTTTCCCCACCAACTTGTGCCGGAGTAATTCCATTGTAAGAGTCAAACACTGACCTACTAAAAGTTTTCTGTTCTTCGTCTCCGTTATTTATAATAAATCCGCCACCAGAATAATTCAGTGAATCCGTCGTTGAATACATGCGAATATTATAAACTCTACCATCCTCTTTATCGTAGACAGCTCTCTGGTATTTCACCCTCAAAACATTCTTATCCACAAACTTTGCATAATACCTTCCGGCAGCAACGCCAGAATCTTTCAGCTGCTTTGTAAGTGCGGCATCCTCAAACCATCCGGAGAAGAGGTCGCCGTTTTCATCCGTCGGATACGTGTATGTTTCCCCACTACGGTATATGGAAATACCATATTGGTTTTTCCCTGTAAGCACATCCTCCCCTCGTTCTTTCCTTCCGGCATAATCCTCAGCTATCTCAGCAGCTGACAGCGCCCGGTTGTATACCCGGAATGTCTTTATTATCCCGTCGTAGTACTCCCCGCTTCCCCAGTTCGCCCTGCCGATATAAAACACACCGCCGCTCTTCAGCAGGTCGGTCGGATTCAAGGGATTGTGCATGATGTCCATGAACACGCCGTTAATATAAACCTCTGTCCCGTGTGCACGGAATACCACATCTACGTGATGCCACCCTGCGTAAGTACCGTCAGGCGCCGTATAGGTATCCATCGGAAGTGCCTGCGACGCCCGGTCTACCTGGACATGGTCCGGATAATCCAGTATCCCTATATAATCACAGGTTTCCAGGCTCTGTGCAGCATCATGCGGGCAGAGATAGCACAGCCACGCTTTTGTAAATTCCCCGGTGCTTTTGCAGTCATAAGAAACCGTAAACTCTGACAGCCCGGCCAGGAGCGTCCGGTTCCCTATGCTGACTATCAAATGCGCCTTCTGGTCGCTCGTGAATATAAGCCCTCCGCTTTCTGCATCGAATACATACGGCGCAAGGTTCTGCGTCTTCGCACAGGCTGCCTGCGACAGATAGTCCGACGGTACGCCGCCGTAAAAGACCGGATCCGGGGATGCAGCGCGCAGGTTCTCTTCCGTAAACACGAAGTCCGCAATAACGCCCCTGCGTCCCAGCTTTTCCAACTCTTCCCTTATCCCGCCTATCCCTTCTTCCAGCTCTTCATACTTTTTCAGCTCTTCCGGAGTGTGGATGTAATCCTCCGGCTTCGCCCGGGGCTTCACATGGATGGTTACTTTCCCCACTGTACGCCCATCTTCCCCGGTTTCTTCATACAAATAAGCGTATATCTCCCGTTCCTGCGTAAGGAACCTGTCCGGGACGTTTGCCGAAAGGATTCCGCCTTCCTCTGCCAGCGGCACTACAAGCGCATTGTCCAGGCTCCCTTCAACGGCAAAATGCGCTTCCTTTGCCTGTATCCCTGTTATGTGGAGGACTAGCCCATAATCCCACTGGTTTACGTAGATACGCCTGCTTTCGGGTGTTTCCCTGCTAAAATCAATTCTCTTAACCATGGTTTACCTCACGAAAAAGAGAGCTGTCTCCAGCTCTCCTGCATTATTTCTTACCTTCCTGCATTCAGTTTGTTCATCAAAGCTTCTTGCAGTACCTGCGAGAAGTTTACTCCCATCTCAACAGCTTCCTCGTTCATCCATTCTGGAATACTCAATGTTTTCTTTACTGCCTTCGAATTATGTTTCCTCTGATACTCCCGCATGTCAAACTCTACAATTACAAGCACTCCATCATCAACCAGTATCTTATCGGCTTCTGAAGGAACCGGGATTTCTTCCTTTTCTTCTTTCCGGTTTGTCAATGCAAGCCCGAGTGCTTCTACCGCCATCTCGTATGCCTGCGCCATGTTTTCGCCCTCTGTAAAACATTCCGGGATATCCGGAAAGGAAATCCAAAACCCTCCCTCTTCCGCTTTGTGAAAAATTGCAGGATAAAATAATTTTTCCATACGTGATCCCTCCGCTTCTTTTTGGCAGGCCTTGGGGCTATTTAAGCCCCGCCTGTTTCAATATTGCCTTCTCCAGTCCCTTTTTCAGGTCTTTGGAGTGATAAGGAACAACTACTGTTTTCCCAGTAGCCCGGTTCTTCATAACAACATGGGAACCATTTTGCCTGATTTCCTCAAACCCGTTTTTCTTGAGATGTTTTATCATCTCCATCGGTGTCATTGGCATCTTTTGTATCTCCTTTCCTTATCATGCTTATATGATATCACGTATTTTTACGTATGTCAATATATTTTACGTGCTTTTACGTATTTATTTCCATCTCCGGCAGCCCTGCTACGCTGGTAAGCAGGGAAAGGATCCCTGCCAGCACCGCTGCGGAAACCACCATTTTTACATCCACCTGGCTTAATACCGCCGCTGACCCAATTGTCGCCACGGCTGTCTGCGCCACGGTCTTCACTGCCCTGATGCCCGCGGCTTTCGCCCATTTCTTCCAATCTCTCATGATTCCACCTTCTTTTCCAAATCTTCTATCCTATGGTTTGCTACCTTCATTTTTTCTTCCTGTATCCCCATCTGCTCTTCCAGATGGAACGTCCGCTCTACGGTATTGTTATGCTTGTCAACCCTCTTCGTCAGCTCGTCCAGCTTATACTCCATTAACGCTCTTGTTTTTTCCTGCTGCCCGCGGTTGTTAATAATGCATATAAAAAGTGTTACGCCCGCACTGATGCAGGCTGAAATGATTGTATCCATAAATACCTCCTCTATTGACAAATGTATGTGAACCCTACTCTTACAAGGTCTCCTGCAGCTATATCCCCAGCATACCACTTCTGGAATTCCCCAGTCTCCCTTACCGCAAATATCACAGGCGTATTCTTGGTGTAGTTCATGCCTACAAACTGCATGGTATTGTTCATCCCGGGCAAGCCGCTAAACAATGTAACCGCGCTGCTTAGGGCAGTTTTGGCATAAAACGTAAGGTGCGCCTGTACCACCTTCCCATACCGGTAGGCAAGCTTCTCCACTTGCTTTGTGGTATCCACATAAGTCCCGGATGCCGTAATGCCAGAAGACAGGTCTTCTACTGCCGGAAGGGACGCATTCGTACCATCCGCAATAATCGGGATAATTACCTGATCTAACAGCGTCGTTGTGCCGCCTGCGGCGTACATGGAACACCGGATACCCGTAACCCCGGACGGGATTGTGTAAATGTAGCTGGATGTGTTGGAACTGGACGTGTACCGGCTTGTCCAGGACGCCGAAGACAAGTTGGCGCTTGTAGTTGTCTCTACCTTAAACCTGCAGGCATACGATGTGAACGAACCACTCCCAACCTGCCTGCGCCCCTGCACAGTAATGGTGGACTGCTTATAACTCCCGGAAGCTGTCTTCCCAATCGCAAGGGCATTTACCAGCATCCTATAGGCTGTGGCGTCCGCACCGTCTGTCCCGTCTGCTCCATTGGCTCCGTCTGCCCCTTTCAGCACCGGGGTTGTCCGTGTGCCGTTCACGTCCGTAATGGTTAGGGAAGTGTCCGCATTCAGCGTCAAAACCGGGCTTACAGCATTTTCTCCGTCCTTGATTGTATACAGGTATTTCACGGTGTAGGAGTTTTTGTCCTGCCCAGTCACCCGGTAAACCGACACCCCGGTCACGGGGTCATGCTCGGAAGTATCGCTGTAATCCGTCATTATCAAATCATCCACCTTATATTCCAGCTCACATCCGGCATTTAAGATATCATTGTATAATATGTAGCTGGTGTCCTTCCCGGCTGTCGTGACAGGGACGTAGTAAATCCCACTGCCGTCAGTTCCGTCCTGCGCTATGGGTATCTCCGCTTCGCATAACAGGGCGCCTTCATACGTCCGCATCCGGCACACGATGGACTCTGTCCCTTCCGGGATTGCCCGGTAGAAAGAATACCCCCGGCTTGATACCGCAGAACCGTCAAACTCAATCTCATAGACGCCATAGTGCGTGCTTTGTTCACCATCACCTGTCTGGGAAAAGCCTGTTACGATAATATTGGATGGGGTAAATTCCCCTGCCGCGCTTCTTTTTACCGTCCATGCATTTACCTGCATCCGGTAGGAAGTGCTTTCTGCGCCGTCCACTCCATCCTTCCCGTCTTCCCCGTCTTTGATTACCGGGATAGTCACTTGGTCTAACAGAAGTTTGTCGTTAAACTGATGGTACATGGAGCATTGAATGCTTACCGTCCCTTCCGGGATCTCGTGAGACGCGCTCGTCCCCTGCAGAAGTACGCCTACAGATGATTCCGGGTTTTCATTCTCAAATTCTATCGCGTAATAACAATAGTAGCTTTTTGGCTCTTCCTCCCCAACCTGCTGTAATCCGGATACGGTAATCTCTGCCGGGAAGTAGGTACGGTTAAACGTCTTTCTTACCGCCAGCGCATTCACCTGCATTTTATAGGATGTGCTTTTTTCCCCATCCTGCCCATCTGACACATCTATGACTGTCACTTCGCACTTTCCCCTCACCACACCGTTTTCCACGGCTTCATATCGGTAAACCGCCTTCCCGGTTACATCTGCTGCCGACACTGCAAGGGACTTTCCCACAAGCAGTGCCTCCCCGTCCTTGTACCAGGTAATGGTAAGCGTATCCGTTAAATCCTTTCCGCCGTCCATCACGGATGCCGTCAGAGTGGTGGTCCCTTCCCCGTTCTTAAACACAATACCATTGTCCGTAATAATGGAGCAGGCGTAGGTCTTGCTGGCGTCGATTAACGCCTGCATCCGTTTAATGGTCTCCGGGGACAATTGTGACTGCTCCTCTTTGATATTACTAAAAGTCACCTTATTCCGGGACGGATCCGTAAAGCTTATCACCTGCTCCGTCACCCTGGCCGACAGGTATAACGTAGGCTGGAACCCTGTGTCCTCTACGGAGACGGTGTCCCCGATAGACACCCTGTCGGTTTCCTCACAGTAGGACACGTCTATCTCATACGTCACCTTCGGCACACAGCCCTCCTCCAAATCCCGGAGAGCCGTTAAGAACAGGGAGCTGGCGTCGGTTTCATCGTACTGCGCATTTTTCCAAATGTACCCTTCTTTCCCCCTGGAAAAAGCTGGAAAGCGCTTCGCCGCCTGCACGGCATAAATGTCCTGGCTGTCTTTTGCGGTATAAAATTCTATCTCCCCGTTCGCATCCTTTGCGGTATGCTCTACGCTTAAAATGCTAAGCCCATCCTTGCCCTCAGGGCGGATGGCGGTAAACAGTTCCGTGATGTCGGAGGTTTTCTTTATCCCGGCAATGTTCTTCCCATACCGCAGGGTCAGCTCCCTGCGGTCCTGCCCCATCCCCTGGTGGCTGTCGTCGTGCTCCCGGTAGATGTTTAAGATTACCTTCTCCAGGCTGTAATTCTTCGCCAGCACCGGGACCAGCTCGATCTCCGCGTCGAACAGCTCTGCAAGGGAAAACAGCCGAGCAAGCAGGGTCTCCTCCTCAAAGGAGCCGGGAAGTTTTACCGCGGACACCTCGTTTCTCCCAACCTCAACCACCCGGTCAATATCAAACGCATGTAAGTATTCTTCAAAGGATCTTAGCGGGTGTGAATAGCTGTTTGCATCCACCACATCGTTCAGAAGCTCAAAGGAGCAGGAAAATGCGGTTACGCTTACGCTGTATTCGTCCTTTTCCACCTGCATGATGGTAAAATAATATTCCTTCCTGTCGTAAATAAAAGACAGCTTGTTCCCCTCTGCCAGGTACTGCGCGTCTTCATGCTTCGCATCTGCGGTAAAGCTGTACGTAGCCGCAGAGCCTTTTATATAGGTGTGCAGCTCGTCATCATAAAAATGCAGGGCTTCCGGCGCCGTATTGTCCAGGAACGCCAGCACTTTGCCGTATGTGTCTAAAATTGCAATCCTTACATTTTCCATTTATAAATACGTCTCCCTTATCTTTGCCGTGACCTCCGGCTTCTCCGTGCAGAAGTCCGAGAAATAAAACTGTACCTTCGTCTCCCCCGGCGGCGCCTGGAAGAAGCTGCTGCCCTTCACAATGTCACCTGCGCTGGGGATACCGTTCACGTAAACTTTCCCGGCTTTCCCGTCTATGTAGACTTTGTCCCCCGGCTGGTAGCGGTTGGGGATGTCGTGCCATTCCGATACGTTATCCTTCCGGAAGGTTAAATACTGCATCCGCATCCTGTCCACAATCGCGTATTGCTCCCTCCGGCCGATAAAGACGGACACGGTCTTCGCTTTCTTTTCTGCCAGTTCCGGGAAGTTGTACCGGAAATATCCCTCGAAACAAAACTCAAACTTCCCTCCGCTTTTCACCATGTGGAACTGCCCCGCATCATGGGTGGTAATGTTCTGATAACGCGGGTCATATGTAACCTGTTCCTGCATCTGTTTTCCCCCGACACAGAAGAGGATGGAAGCCTCTGGACGGTTCGGATCCCACTTTGCAATCCGCACCGACATCAGGTGCTTGCCGTCCTCGTCACCGATGCAGTACTCCATAATCCCCAGCTCATTCACGGTATAATCCGAGGGTCGGAACCACGCCTGTCCTTGGAGGGCAAAATTCGTTGCTGTACCGTCTTCGCCCAAAACATGTGGAAGAGCCACGGTTCTCGCGCTCCCATGCCATCCTGGCTTATTGAAAGTTTTGGAATCATTTAGGCCGTACCAGGACGTCCCTTCGTGTAGATATTCCATCTCCATGCCATCATCAAAGCCGTAGTCCCCATAAAAGATACCCCCGGAACCCATATTCGTCATGTAATCGGAATAGGAACGGTAGTTTAAGAGCGTCACGGACTTTGTTTTTGTCTCCCCATCCAGCTCTTTTATATCCCCCAGCTCAATCGCCCCGTGTTCGCTCACCACACCGATAAAGCCGTTCTCGGCGTTGTCTGCGCTGTCCCCATCGGGGAGCTGGTGCTGGATCGTATAATCCACCGGGACAGATTCCGTGCCGTTATTCACGATGGTGGCTTCCAGTACCCCGGAGCTGTTCGCTACTGCCTGGAAGGATGTCTCTGTGGTGGCATGTGCAAGCCCGTCCGGGACAAGCCAGGTAATTGTGCCGGTGCCAGCATTTTTGTTTAATTCATTAAAATCCAACGTCCCGATTGGTATAGCATAATATGCCCGATCTGATTCGTTTTCAAATATCAATTCTTCAGGGGCAGAGACATTCAGGATTTTTTGTAGCTTATTATATTTTTCTTCTAATTCCCCTTGAATGGCGAATGGCATTACTATTTTTTTATAACTATATCCAGTTCGTACAAATTGTGTCCCCTTTGCATTTCCGTTTTTTTCCGTCTCTGGACTCCAGTCTGCGCCATCATGTACTGTATACCCATCTGTTACGCACAAAATCTCATTTAATTCTACTCCATTGAATCTTACGGATAATCCATTCACGCTTTCACACCTCCCATCATTTCATATATTTTAGAATTGTAATTTAATTCTTTTTCTATCGGTTTGGCCATTGCCTTCGCAAACAGGCGTTTACCAAGGTAAAAATTCGCCATAGTTTGTTGATTATTGCGTGACATTACCGCTCCATTTAACCTATCGACAGCTTCTAACAAATTTCCTATCGTTCCATTAAATTCGCTTACCTTTCCGGAATTATAATCTGTTGTATTGCGAATACGTGTTTTGATATCCTTATCTGTAAGATTTGTTAAATAATCCACCGCTCCCGACACTGCCCACATATTCTTTTTAATTCCTTCTGCCATACCGAGAGATACCATTTTCCCAACTTCATCCCTAAACACCCTTGACGGCGAACGTATGCCGAGAAAGTCTTTAGCTGCTTCCAATGCGTTCTTCGCAGCTTCCATTGCCGCTTCTTTAATCTTACCAGCCGCATTCCTCAGTCCATTCGCTATACCCGAAACAATGTCACCGCCTAAACTTGCCCAGTCGTATCCCAAGAAAGAATCCACTGCACTGCTAATCAAGCTAGGAATCGCCGCTATAATATGCGGAATACCCTCAATTAATCCCGCTGCCAATTCTCCAACCAGTTCTATCCCGCTCTGAAGGAGCTGTGGAAGATTTTCTGCAATTGTAGCCAATAATTGTGCCAGCACTCCGGCAATTGAGGAAACGACTGCCGGTAGATTGCTTGCAATTCCTTGAGCCAAATTTTGCGCAAGATTCATACCAGCCTGTAGAATTGTCGGGAGGTTACTCATAATAAATCCTACAAGACTATTCATCAAACTTCCAGCCGCAGCAATGATTGTTGGAAGATTTATTAATATTCCATTGGCTATATTGGTTATAATTTCAATTCCCTTTTCCAATATTCCGGGAAGGCCGTTTGTGATTGCTGTTCCTATTGCCGATATTATATTTCCGTCAGTCCCAAGGATTTCTACTGATGCCACATCTAAGCCGCTTTTCAGCTGAGAAATCAAATTCAAAGCCATTCCTGCCCAATCTGCTGTCATCAATGCGGTTCCAAGCGCGGCAACAAGATTTATTGCCGCTTCTCCCAGATATGGAAGCGCACTGACAATCCCAACAACAAGCTGTGTAATAACTTCCATCCCGCTTTGTATAATTGCATCTGCATTATTAGCTGCTAAATTTAATCCCCTAATCGCCATACTTAAAACGCCGCTCAACGCTTGTGGGATTCCTTTGATGATATTTCCGACCATCGGGATTAGATTTCCAACCAAAAAAGTGTATACAGTTTCTGACAACGCCGTCAACGATGGGCCAATGTCTTTTCCAAGAGCCAGATTCCCCAATAGGTTTTTAAAAGAACTTTTCATAGATGCCAAAGAACCTGATAATGTAGTTGCTGCTTCTTTTGCAGTTGTTCCTGTTATATCTAATTCTTCTTGTATCACGTGAATTGCAGAATATACATCATCAAGATTACTTATATCGTAATGAATACCGGAAATCTTCTCCGCATCAGCCAACAGTCTTTGCATTTCTGTTTTAGTTCCGCCATACCCTAATTTTAAATTATCCAACATGGTATAGTTCTGCTTTGCGAAGCCCTGATATGCATTCTGTATGTCCTCCATCGAAGTTCCCATTTTATTCGCATTGTCTGACATATCCGTAATTGCCATATTTGCAGTTTCCGCAGCAGCAGCTGTATCTCCTCCAAGCGAAGATATAAGACTTGCTGAAAAGCTCGTTACCGTTTCCATATATTCATTCGCAGATAATCCAGCTGTTTTATATGCATCTTCGGCGTATCTTTTTACCGTGTCTGCACTGCCCTTGAACAATGTTTCGATACCTCCGATTGATTGCTCTAAAGCAGCGCCCTCCGTAATAGCTGCTTTTAATGCCGTCCCTATTCCAGCGGCAGCTATGGCTCCTTTTATGGAAGATGCTATTTTCCCACCTGCAGACATTCCTGCTGACGCAGATTCTCCACTAAGTTCCTTTGTCAGCGCTCCTTTGATGCCCTTTGCAGACGGCATTATTTGCACATATGCCTTTGCGATTTCCGTTGCCATCTATCTACTTCACCTCCTCCAGTATTCTCTTCCTCTCTCTCTCAAATTCTTCCGGCGAATTAAAAAAGAGGGCTTTTCCTCCCTCTTCGTCTGCTTCCGTTCCTGCAATCGCCCGATATATAGATTCCGGTTTGTTGTCTCCTTTCCTTCCGTCTTCTGAAAGCATCCATGCAATCGTTCCCAACCTGTCTGCAATCACGGCTAATAACATCGTATTTGTATCAGCTTTATTTTTGCTTATTTTTTTCTTTACCCTTGAATCATCCCCCAGACCGGATGCGAGCACCGCCGCTAATCCTATCGGCAACGCTCTATAATCATAGATTTGATAAGTTTCCGCAAAATCACAAATTAAGGCATCTTCATCTATCGCTATCATCGCGGCTAGGGTTAAGAGTTTTTTCCCGCTTTTCCAAAGGCTTTTAATATTTCCGCTACCTCTTTAATTGTAGCTTCAATCGGTACTCTTCCATCCTCTTGCTTTACATGCTTATACAGCCGCTTCTTTCCGTCAGTTCCTAAAAGCTTATTGCACAGAGTGGTTATTGCGGTAGGATCTCCTTTTTCTTCTAGTTCTACAACTGCTTCCACGACTTCTACGTCATCTAATACAGTTCTTGGTATATCGAATTCAAAACCGGTATCCGTTCTTCCTTTTACTCTTTCGTCCATCTTTACCCCTCCACATTTGCAGCGCTTTCTGTATTTGCAACAATGTATTCATAATGTGTGTTTCCATTTTCGTCAGGTGTCGCAGTAATTGTTACTCCATACCCAACAGCATCTTCGTCTTTATATGTTATCTCTTCCATTTCTGTGATTTTTGCAGACGGTATGACAATTCTTTTTAAAACTCCGCCCCGCATAACCATATCTATAATCCAGGCGTATTCTTCACTTTCCTCGCTATTGGCTTTAACTGTTATCCCGGTTTGTAATGTCCCTGCTACATTCTTATCGCCATACACAGTCTTTAAAACATTCACGTTCAGCGCCTCAATCAATTTAAAACTAAACGTGTCTTCTTTGCTTGTCTGAATTGTGATTACCACATCGCCGCCCCACGCCTTTATTTTATCTGATTCAGGTGAATTAGTATTGGATATTCCATCTTCACTTATATAACCCAGCTGTCCAAAATCACTGCCCGGTTCTGTTTTTGCGTTTGTAGGAAGCGTACTCCCCTTTTTTGCCCGGTAAATTGCGCCGCTTATCTTTGGCTTCCCGGTTGTTACATTTTTAGCTTCTTGCATTCAACACACTCCTTTCAATAATATGTCACATCAAACACAGCCTGGTATCTATATCTTTTTGTAGCTGTGTCTGTATAGTTGTAATCGCTGTTTAGCTTTGATTTACATATTTCATTTAGTTTCACTGCGTTATGCATGAGTTTTTTAATTTTTTCATTCAGCTCAGCCGCACAAATTAATGATTCCGCATAAGATTGAATAGCCAGTGTTGCAGAATAAATATAGTTTTCTTCGCTACTTCCCGTTTTTTCAATTAAAACATAAGAAGCTGGTGGGGTTTCCGGGGTTTCAAGATACACAGATGTTTCCAGATTGCTATTTAAATAATCTGCGATCAACTTTTCAATCATTGTCTCACCGCCTTAAGCAACTTGTTGCCTTTATTTCTTCTTGTGGATACTTGTGCTACTGCACGGGATGAAGCAACGTAAATCTCTGTTTCATCTCCTCCGCCTCTTTCGGCAATTCCGCCCGCCTCTCTTTTTAAAACCTGTTGTATCTCAGCGGATTTAAGAAGGTTTCCTACTCCCTCTCTGTTTAATACTATTTTTACATCTGATTTACCCATATTTCTCTACCATCACTTTTTCATTCCAATCTAAAGGGATGTTTTCTTCTATTCCCTTAACCGGAAATCCGAATGTCTGCCATGTCTCTCCAAAAAATTGAACTCTTCTATCTAACCAGTTGTGTTTATCTCCTTTAGGTATAGCCAGCGTATACACCGCTTTTTTCCCTGTTAAATTAAGCTGGCTGACGATATCATCTGCCGACGCCGGAGCTACAAGCACATTCTTTACTTCAATTGGATTTTCTTCATAAATCGGGCGGTTGAATCCATCTCTTCCGATTTCAATCTTATCCAGAAGTATTACTGTTATCCCTTTCATCATCGCCATATAATTCAATCACCCCGCATCTCTGCCGCCTGATTCCCAACCTTGAAAGTTCAGTTTTTTTAATAAATATCCCTCCACCAGGGACAAGAAATGTCCCTGATGTTGAATATCCCAATGCAGATTGGCTCATCTGTGTCATGGGTTCTGAATTCGTTGATGTCATAAGCGTTCTGGCTACGATATCTACAGTTACTGACATTGCCACATTTTTCAAATAAGGTTTTTCTTCTATCATCTTATCTAAATCTTTTCCTACCTTATCAGCTTCACCTCTTAAGCTATCTGATACAACAGCAAGCAATGGCTTTGCCCTTTCTTTTTCATTTTCACTCATATTGCGCCAAAGATTCTCAATGTCTTCCAACGTAGCAAATTCATTCATCCTTCTTCACCGCACTTTTTCGTTCAGCAGTTTTGCTTGTAGTTTTTTTGATGGTTTTTGGTGCAATTTTCTCCCAATCCCCTCCACTCAACTCGCTCCTCACCTCAACTACTGCACCTGTTTTTTTATTTTTGTATCTCATTCTATCTCCTTTATTGTCCTCCCTGTTATTGCGCTGATTTAATCCTTGCAAATGATTCTGGAAGTAAAATCCCCCATCCCACATAAGCCTCGCCTCTAATGTATACCTGGTTAGATCCTTTTAAGTCTACTCCGGTATTGTCCGGATCTCCATAGGGAATTACTTCAATCGGGATTTCCTTTGCATACCCCCATTTAAATCCATTCTGGAAGTCTCCAATAATTGCCAAATCTTCTGATGCTCCAAAAGACACCGTATTATTTACATCCAGCAAAAGCCCATTTAAAGTACCAGGATTCCCTCCCCAGGCAAGTTCCGGATACAGCCTTTCGTTCGATGAATTTTTAAGATTTGCTAATGCCTGCCGAAACGTCGGAGATATCGCCATGCCGCTCACGCTTCCATCCGCACCTTCAATTACCGCAATTGCATCATCTACATTTTCATCCGCTCTTGCTTCTTCATAAGTAATCGTCTGCGTAACTTTTGAATCAAAATTATTTGCCCCTACAACAGCTGATGCTATTTTAGTTCTCGGATTGAATCCATGCATAGCCGCGATGTCAATACCTCTTGCCATTTTTTTTGCAAAGCCTTCCGCGAAAGCCCTTAAATACTCTACCTGAACTTCTTCCGCTCCATACATGAATTCATCTGATACACGTGTTCCATATTCAAATTTAACCGGAACAATTGTAAAAGGTTCTACAGTTGCCCCTCCGTTCGATTTTTTGCCGTTTTCCGCAACGATATCTACTTCGCTATCCAAAGTAAATGTAAATTCTTTTTTCCCGTTAAACGGAATCGGTTCAGCTGCTGACAACGCAGCTAATGAAGATTTTCCTTTCACCTTATTGAACATTTCACTTGTTAATTCCTCTGGAAACAAACTTCCTCTTGTTAAAATACTCGCCATTTTTATTCTCCTTTCATCTCGCTCAGCATACTTCTGTAGGCCGCGTCATTTTTTTTATTATTTCCTTCGGTTTCTCTTAACGGAGCTTTCTTTTTTTCTCCCAGCAGACCTTTTAACATTTCTGCGTCTTTTTTCATCTCTTTTTCATTTTCTCCCGACAACCGCTCTGCAAGTTCATATGGCAATCCTGCTTCATGCGCAATTTTTATTTTTATTGCGCTAGTCTCATAGCGCTTTATTTCTGCGTCCTTTTTAGCTGCTTCCTCTGGGGATAAATAACCTTCATACTTTTTCTTTTCATCGTCTGGTGACAAATATTCTTTATATTTATTCGCCACATCATCCGGCGAAAGAAAGCCTTCATATCTTTTTTCTATGCTTTCTCTCTCTCTTTCCAGTCTTTTTGAAACTTCATCTTCAAATTGTTCCCTTGTTTCAATTGGTTCAAAATCGCTCATTTTTGCTCCTTTCTTTTTCGTGAGATTAGTAACTTTATGTATATTAAAAGCATCCTTCCGGATGCTGTTAATAACTTGATCTTTGTTTCTTTTTTTCTTTGCTCTCCGCGCATTGCCAATACGCCAAAATAACGCTTTCCATCAACGCAATTTCTACGCCCTCCTTGATAGATCTGTACCCAAAACCTCCATTGGTTCCAATAGCGCGTTTTTCACAGTTGCTTACCGCACGAACCAGTGATGGCTGGTTATTATGTCGTATATTGTTCTGGAATAGCCCCTGTTCAAATGATGAATTTGCAACAATAATTTGCTTTACCGTTGGTAAAACCGGATTTTTTAAACCGATTTCCTTCATTTGGTCTGCAAGCAGCTGCTGCCCATTCGCTCCATCTATTACAACGGTCTTATAATCCATCGCCGCAAGATTTTCTAATATCCATCTGTTTCCCGCTCTTGTCGGTCTGCAATCTATTGATTCTACAAATATCTTTCCTTCTTTTGTTTTTACAGCTACAGACATCGCTACATTCTCTCCATCGTGTCCGTATTTTATTCCAACAAATAGTTTCCCTTTTAATTCTGGCATTGCCTTTACTGCTAACGCTTCCCATTCCGCTTTACTGATTTCTGATTTTTGATTATATCTCAACCATAAACCAAGACGCTGAATGTTAAAATCAATATCATCCGTAGTTATCTCCGCCCTGATTTTTCTTTCTGTCAGGATTGTTCCTAGCGACGGATTTGTTTCATACCACGCCTCAACATCATCAGGCCTATGCTGCTCGCTAACCGACCATTCTGCCCACCCGGAATCAAACCCTCGTCCGGATAACACCGTTTCCCTGTATTTTACAAAAACCGTCCCGGCTGAAACTACTGTCGGAGGGGTTCCCAGCATAATTGTCTGTGGGTTTTTGCTGTCTGATACCACATATTTTAACGAAGTCTCCTGGGCTTCTGTATATTCCTGCGCTTCATCTATAATCAATAGATCGTATCCTTCTCCAAGCCCGCCATTAGATGTTCTCGTACGGAACTCGATTACTCCTCCATCCGAAGTATATAGATGCTCTTTCCCAAATGCTTTAAACGATGAAGAAATATGTATATCTGCTTTTCCACACATCCTGCTAAGCCTCTCCCAGACAGCGTGGGATGTCGTTGCTCTGTGTGCTGTATATAATATTCTTTCTTTGTTTTTCAGCCCCCACAAGCATCTGCTTAAAACATTTTCACTTTTTCCATTCCTCCTTGGCACAGAATATCCATACTTCTGATGAACCCATAGCCCCTCCTTATTAACCGCCATAATGTCGCATGCAATTAACTGCTGCCATTCCAGTAGCTCATTGCCTGTTTTTTTATACAATTTTATTGCATCTGGTCCCTTTGTATCAGAATATGGAATCACAACGGATTGGGTGGGTGTCTGACGTCCTCTTCTTAATTCTGCCATAACCCCTCCTTTTTAACTATTGCTTTTTAAGAGCATATATTATAAAATAAATATAGGCAGAACCTTCGCTATTTTCGGTGAGGGGGCTGCCTTTTATTTATACCTTAAAATTTTTTTAATCTTTTCATCTGCAATAATCATTATATCAACCTCCTCCAGGTTGCACCATTGCATCCTTCTTTCTATCACGTTTATTACCTCTTCCATTATCACTTCGTTTTTATTGTAATTTAAAATAATTCCTCCCGGATTGCCTCGTATTTGCTGTAATCCATGCCGAATAGCACTATTTGCTGCTTTTGCCGTGCTCGTGCTTTTTAAATCCCACAACTTTTCATTCCATATGTAGTCAGCTGTTTTTTCATGGTCGGCATTTGATTCTCGCAATAACACTATATCTCCGCCTAATGTTTTATGAAGCAGCTCCGCTGTTTTTATTTCATCAGAATGCAGTCCTTCTACGTAGCCTTCATCAATCAAAAACTTCCCTTTCCCAGGAGTTGCCCCATTAAAATACTGCTTTGTTACGTCTTCTGCTCTAATTTCTTTTTTAAGGCCAATCTGCTTTCTTTTCTCTATCTTTTCTATTTCATTTTCATCAACCCGGCGTTTTGTGTGTACGTTTTGGATTTTACCGTCTCTCGTTTCAAACGCCACTAAGCATTTGCAATTTTTATGTCTTCTAAACACAGCGTTTCCACTGCCTGACACTGTCTCGTAATCATACACGCCTGCCAGTTTGCTGCACCAATCACAGCATTTCCCGGTTGCTATCCGGCGTATTTTTGGACTTAACCCAGATTTATTCTGAAAATCTGCATTGACTCTTACCGCTTCATCTACCACTGCTAGCGTAAAATTCTCCACCGCTCCAGTTAGCATATATGCAATGTCATCAAAATTATCTTTTCCAGATACAATATCTATAATCCCCGCTACTCTGTCTTCGTTTATCTGTGGCCTTATCGCCTTTATTCCTATTCCCGCTTCCTTATTCAGAATGTTTTGTACATCCACAGTCACATCTGACACAAGCTTGTAATTATTTTTAAGCGGCGGCCTTAATATACGTTCTGCAATATTGTAATACATCTTCCCATCTGGCAAAACCGCCGATGACAGATTATCCCGGAACACTCCCGAAAGGATCTCACCTGCTTCGATAGCAAATTCATGCGCTTCTTTATATGTAGCTGTTTCATTTCTTATTTTTGCATACAAACCTTTAACCTTATCATTTTCTTGAAATCTCTTTTCAAAGTCTGCTTGTATGTTTTTCAATAAATTCGGCGCTATATCTTCCATTTCTTCTCCTTATTACATGCTTGGTTCTATACCCGTCAGGTCTCTCAGGCTCTCTTTTCCAAAGTATCCCGGAATTGCTTGATTTATTTTAATCGCACCATCTCCATATGAACTTAATGCCGCCGCATCAGCTTCAAACACTGGCTCCCATTTTGGTTTCGTTAAATAAAATTGTTTTCTTAAATATGGGTAACTATCTCTCACGCACGCCGCTAAATATCCTACGTTCAAAAATCCCGTTCCAAATGTTCTTTGCGCTTTTCTTGCAGACAATCTTAAATTTTCATGCGATGCCTTGATCGCTTCCGCGGTCGATGGGTTTTCAGTTGAAAATCCCAAATCATCCAGTGTCAATCCGGTTTCTCCGGCAAATAATGAGGCGAACATTCTTAACTGCTCAATATGCGGACTCATGCTCAGTTGAGTAAACTGTCCAAGCGTCGGCTTGTCTCCTTCTTCATCTTTTGTTATTTCTATTAAACTCGACATCGTTGCCTTCCATTTTTCCATAGGTTCCGCATCCTGCGATGTGCCTACTACATATTTCTGTGGAAAAGAATAGAATTCTGCCGATATTTCAGACCTTTTAAGCGTCCTTAGCGCTGACCCCATAATATCCATACAGGCTCTACTGATTCTCGAGTGTCCAAACGGACGCACCGGATCTGGTCTGTACACAATCGGAACCAACAATGGATATATTGCTTTGTTTTTTATATCGTACGGTTTCTGATCTTTTTCATAATAAGCTGTTTTTCCTGCTATAAAATAAGCTTCGGTAACCGGGTTTCCATATTTGTCTTCTTTTAAAACCGCATACCCCTCTGTCAGCATTCCGGTAATTGGGTCTATAATTCCTGTTGCATTCCCCGCATCAATTACCTGCAGCCTTGGGTATCCTTCTTCATCCTCTGAAATATACACAAAGCAGCACGATGCAATTAAAGCCGACATTATTGCGCTATCAAAAAAAATATCCTGATTGTTCATTTGAAATATTTCGTTAATTTCAAAGTTGTCTTCTGCGAACTCCCGGAACACTAACCTGTCTGACATTGAATCTACGGCCTTCCCGCACCATCCAAGAACCGATTTCCAGTTCTTTAAATCTGGAGGCGTTGCTATCCCAAAGTCTTTTACGCTATTTTTCATTTCATAATATTTGTATCTGAGGATTACTCTGCTTCTTTTTCCTGCTAATTTTCTTCGTAAATATTCGATTCCTTTATACTCCATATCTGTTCCTCTTTTCTTAGCGTGTGTTTTTTTTCACAGTGACGGCGTGAAGGTCGAAACGGCTGCACGGCCGGGAGGTATGCCCCCCCCGTTTTGTTTCATTCGTTCCATTCCTTGGCTTCAATTTTCTTTAAAAAAAAATTTATTTGATAATTTTTTCTCTTTTGTTCTTATGGTTCCTATTCTCCACACCTCTTCCCCTCAGAGATGCTCTATCTTCTATGCTCTATACTTCTTCCAGTCCTGCGATTGCGGTAGCACCCTATTACTTACAATTTCATCGCCTTGTTTCTCCATAGTTCTGTTCATTAATTTATCGCTCTTCTCTCTATTACAAGTCCAATGTGCTAATTGCATATTGTCTATATCGCTTGGATGTCCTCCCTTCGCTATCGGTATAATATGGTCTATACAGGGCGAAAGGGGGTGGGGGTATTTTATCGAAAAATCAACAGGCTTTCCGCATATCCCGCATGTAGTACATGTTGCAAATATTTTCTTTTTATTTCTCTCAAAGGCGCCTCTGTGCGTACCATCTTTATCAGGTCTATTCCTCATCTTCCACACCTTCCTCTGTCTCTTTTAATGTTACACATTACAAAAGACACCCCGTAGGGTGCCCTATGTCTCTGCCGTCTGCCCGCTTCTTTCCCCGGGAACGAAAAACGCCCCGGGAATCCCGGAACGTCTTTCAGGTTCTATATACTCGGAGGATATTAGTGAAAAGTAACTTTGCGCTTTGTTCAGTTTATACTATAACCGATTTTTAGCGAACATTACCGAACATTTATTCAATTTTTTCTAAAAATCTATTATGGCGCATCCTACAGCCGTCTTCCGTGTACTTTATCCGGCGCTTCGGGAATATCCGGTTCATCTCTATCGCTACCTGGTACCAGGTCAGGTCATCAATATAATACAGCCGGAACATAATGCGCAGCTCGCTCCTCCGGATACCCTCTATGTATTCTTCCGCCTGCCCCTGCAGCTCCAAAAGCTCCGCTTCCATATGTTCGCGCCTTGCAATATTCCCCTCCAGGGCTTTCTGCTTGCGCTCTATAGCTTTTGTCGGCTTCCCCTGTATTCTGACCGTCCGTATGGGCTTCCTTCCCTTCTTTCCGCAGGTTACGGAATCAGATACCACCATCTCATTCAGCCCGTCCAGCTCACGCCTGTCTTTCTCAATCCTGCGCCTTAAATCCCTGATTTCTTCTTTCATATCCGCATACTCAATCAGAACGCTTTTGTCCACCCCGTGTCTCCCCTTTGATATTGTATTTCCTTGCCAGGTACTCCTCCACGCTCTCGCGCTGCATCTGCCTGCCCTGCTGGGCGATCAGGCTCCGTGCCTGATACGCCGGGCGCTTAAAATCCGCCCGCGCTTTGCTGTCCGGCTTCCTTTCTGCCATGTCACCGTGGTGGCTTAATGTGTCTACGTGTTGCTGCCGCCTTGTCCTTTTATGCCTCAATCTGTTTCACGCTCCTTTACCCTTGGCTTATATTCCCTCTTCCCATTCAGAAATGCCTCCTGCTTTCTTTGCCGCCCTAACACCAAGATAATCAAAATCCATAACATCCCTTGTATGCTTGTCAAACGCTTCTTTCAACCTCGCAAACCGTTTTTTCCCAAAACCAAAGGCCGTATTTAGTGCCATAAACCACACCGTCATGGATGTCTGGTATAGGTTTTCAGACGTGAATTCTATAAATTCATCAATCTCCTTCTGTGAAAACTTCATCGGAGCCCTCAGGAATCCCCGTTTCCTGATGTCTCTCTCCAATGCTTCTATCCCTTCTTTTTTGGCTATGTCGAGTGCATACACCATTCCCTGCATCCGGTATTCAAATTCTTTGGTTGGTTTACCCATATTCATCCCTCCATATCAAACAGGGTTAATTGTACCGGCGGAACATCTTCCCATTCCACGCCAATATAATCAAGCACCCTTCCCCATCCGTATTTCTCTCCAGTTTTTGGATCTGTGCAGCAATTATACATATAAAACTCCCATTCCTTTGGGTTCCGCTCTCTGAGCTTATCGAATCTGTGCGGCCGTTCTTCCATGTGGATTCCAAACCCACACATGCTGCACCCGGTTCTTTGAGCTCCGGTAGTCCTTAAATCCCCGTTCTCATCCTCAACCACTTCCCCATATATGGCAGGAATGATTGTATCTACAGGCTCATATGGAATTACATTCCCGTCTTTGTCCCGGCTATAATCCTGTTTGTAATATAATCTTTCAAAAACATAAATATGTTCGTGATACCATTCGTCCATTTCTAAAGCCAGTTTCAATATGTCGTTTCTCATATACGGGGCGAACGGTGCAGATCTCATGGTTGTCTTACCGTAGTAATTGCATCCGTGATCGGTGAGTGCTTCTTCTCTCTGTCCACCTTCAGATGCCATCATTCCGAGAAACGGATAGCTTCCATGCTCTTTTGCCCAATCATCACAAGGTTTTTCTTTCAGCCAATAACAACAGTCGTTGCTCACCTTGAAATCCGGCTTCTGATAATGCACCCCTTCGTTTTCGTTCTCATATCCGCCGAACAGCTTTAGCCATTTCTGTGGCAGCTTCATTCTGCTGTTTTTGGCATAATGCCCAAGCTCTCCACACTCGCCTGTAATAATTGCATGTCTGACCGTCTTATTCTTATCACTCGGGTTCTGCAGCAGATTAATCTTACCGGCTATCCTCTTTGAAATTACCGGGAATCCACATTCATTCAGCACCTGCACCTTTGTCTTGTATGATTTCAGAATCGTGATTCCAAGCGCCTTATGTACTTTCTGTATGCTTTTATCTTCTAACCCAGATACCGATATCGCCGGAACATGTACCCCAATCGACTTTAAGAATACAAACAATGTAATGCTGTCCAGCCCACCAACAGATACGTGTGCATTGAATCCCCGTTCGTACATTTCGGATACGAATTCATATGCCCGAATTTTTGAACGCCTTTTTTTAACTTCATATGGAAGCCTCTGCATAGCAACCATCCTCGCTCTTGCTTCTGCCTTTTTCTTTTTGTATTCTGCAAGCCCATCGTCCGGCGCCTGAATTTCGTCAGATTCTTCATTGTATCTATCATCCAATACTTCCTGCTTATTCATTTTTCACTCCATATAATCAAATAATGTCGGCATCTCTATCTCTTCTTCTGCTGCCTGGAGGTAACCTACCCCGTCCCGGAAGTAATCCGGGTTCAACTCGCAGCCGTATCCGCGCCGTTACCTTCCTGCCTGCTGCCGTTTCTGTATCTTCCCTATACAAACCTTAGCTGCAGCTCACTATCATCTATCTTCATATTCGGCATCCGTTCACCGATTTTTAAATAACCGCAGTTCGCCTCTACCAGCTTCTTTGCCACAGTTGGAACTACACTATTCCCGATTCTTGCCACCTGCTTACTTGCCGGATACGGGTGCCCTCTGTAATCACGGTCTATGATATAGTCCTTGGGAAATCCCTGCCCCAGCTTCAACTCTTCTGGCCTCAGCATCCGCAGAAAAATATCCAAAATTATATATTCGTTTCCTAATACTGTAACCAGCGCAAACCCGTCCTTTACTACAATCGTATGTAATGAGTCATGTAAGCTCTGCCCGGTTCCACATCCGTAATACTCCATAATAAACTGGCTGACCCATGTACACTTTTGGATAATATTGTCTGTTTCACCCGGGTTTTCTGTATTTTTATTCAGGGCTTCTGTCAGTTCGCCTGTTGGTATAGCCATTACTGATACCATTCCAAAATGCCCCGGTGATGTGGTAATCGTGTGAATCGGCTCATACAGACTTTGCCCGGTTCCGCTCTTGTAGAACTTCGTCGTGTAGAGCATTACCAGCCCGTAACGGTTACCGGTATCTATGGTCTGTATGGGTTCCGTAACCGATTGTCCCCGTACCCCATTCTTTGTAGTTTCTGAATGATATTGAATAAGCATCGGACTAATCAATCCGTGATGTCCTCCCGTGGTTATCGTCAACATTGACCCTTTAATGTCACTTCCCGGCGCGCCCGTATTATTCCGCATCATATACGGCATAGTCACTGGTGTAGCAACTCCAAAACCATGTTTCTGCGTTATCGTCGGCATTGGTTCGTGGATGCTCTGCCCACGAAAATTCTCACCACTATGATTCACCTGAACAATAAATGGATCCGGGCAGTTAAAAACAAATTTCTCTAATCCCTTTGCTATCCGGTTCATAGTATTCTTTGCCAACGGTTTCTTTCGACCAAAAATTGATTTTCCCAAATCCCACAAATCCAAATATTTATAAATTGACTCCCAAGGCAGCAATCCATTGATTCCACCTTTGCTGTGCGTCTGCTCCGGCCAGGCAATCTCCCTTCCGTCACGCCGGAAAACCGCATACCAGCGCTTCCTTGTCGTAGGCGCCCCGTAATCTGCCGCTACAAGTTCCCTTGTTTCTATTTTTGTATAGCCGACAAGATACATTTTCTTCATAAACTTCTGGTATAGCTTTCCTTTTCTTTTCGGAATCGGCCGACCTTTCTTATTCAACGGCCCCCATTGCCGTATTTCCTCCACATTTTCCATAATGACAACATCAGGTTTTATTACTTTGGCGTGTTTCACTACGGCCATTGGAAGTATCCTTATTTCCTGTTTCAGCGGCTTTTTTCCTTTTGCTTTGCTGAAATGAGTGCAGTCGGGACTCGCCCACATAAGTGCTACATGCTGCCCTTTTATATGCTTCTGCAAATCAACTTTAAAAATATCCTCTGTTAGATGCAGGGTATCCGGATGATTGGCCTTGTGCATTAAAATAGCATCCGGGTCATGGTTGACCGCTATATCCACTTGTCTGCCAAGCGCCATTTCTATTCCAACACTTGCTCCACCTCCTCCAGCGAAGCAGTCGATGATTAATCCATCTTCCATGCTGTCTCCTCCTGTAAAAATCCGTCAATCGTCAATTGCTCGCACGGCTCAAAGTTCATCCACAGGACTTCCCTTTTCTTGCTGCAGGCCTGTGAATAACAAGTAGCTTCCTTCCTGTGCCAGCCCCTCAGCCTGTCATTATACAGGCCATTATCATAACCGCTCAACAGTACATAACCCTTATGCGCTAACAAGGCATCCAGCAAATTATTCTGGTCTTTATCATCCATTTCACATCGGTACTGTTTTCCGTGCCTGGTGTTCAGGACATATGGCGGGTCTGCATAAATGAGCACATTCGGAAAGTTAAATCTCTGTATCAGTTCTACTGCCGGCCGGTCCTCTATCTGCACTCCACGCAGCCGCTCTGCTGCCTGTAATATTTTATCTGGAATGTTGCACCAGTCCTGCGCTGCATAAGCCCTCTCTCGTCCTTGCACATCATTCTTCCAGCCTACCTTTTCTCCATTTGTCCTGAAACCATGTCCCATGTTCAACCGAATGTAGAAATTTACCGCCCTATCTAAGCTGTCTTCTGGTGTGGATGCAAAGGCATTCTCATAGATCTGTCTTGCATAGGGTGTATAATAAATTTCATGCGCTAACCGTTCCGGGTCTTTCTTTATCCACTCGAACAGATTTACTACGTTCCCGTCTAAATCGTTTACCGTCTCAATATCTGACCTTGCTTTATTAAAAAGTACCGCCCCAGAACCAAAGAACGGCTCCAGATAACTGTGGTGTTCCGGGAAGAAAGAAATAATCCATTTTGCTATACTTCATTTACTTCCCGGATATTTAAGTATTGCTTTCATCACTTCGTCACTCCATTTTATAGAAGGAGCCGTGTACACTTTGCCCTGCAGGAGCTCCGCCTCCTTCCTTATCCTTTTATCCCCAGGCATTCCGCCCGTCTTTCCTTTTTCTCCAAATCTTCTGCATTTATGCTGTCCTTATTCAGCTTCACGCAGATACATATCCATTCCATCCGGAATTTTTCAAAATCACTCAGCTGCTGAAAACCTTTTCTTACTATCTGTTTTTTGCTTAAGATGGTTCCCTCCTTTCTCCCCGCCATCCAGGCGGGGCAATCCAGCCAACAGTTACCGTGATATGACAAACCTTTACGGAAGTGCCCTTTTCCTGCCGCCCTTCTTTTTTCCCGGGCTTCTTGCTGCAAATTCTTCCCGGTCAACCGGGTTTTTATAGGGGTCGAACCCTGAAAGCCCTGCTGCCTGCCGGTATCCTACCGGGTTCACCGCCTTGTCATCGATATAAATGTCTGCATTGATCTTCCGGCAGTCATTTTTGTATAACTCTATCAGCTCCGGCAGGTTCTCATTTACGGTATCAAATACCAGCCCTCTCTCTGCACACCATTCCAATGCTTCCTCTAAAAGCATCCCTTCCCTGTTCGTCCACAGGATCAGCCGTGCGCCTGCTGCCCGCTTCGCCTTTAAATGCTGGATCAGCTTCCCATTCGCTTCCCCAATCTCCGGCCACGCCTGTTTGCACAGTGTCCCGTCAAAATCCACCGCTATGACCTGGTTCCCGTTAATGTCCATAGCTTTCTCCATCTCCTTCCAGATAATTCCTTCCCACCAGTTCCATGAACTGCTGCCGCGTGTGGGTCTTTTCGTATGCCTTCTGGCAGTCTTCCTGTATGAGCCTCATATTCTTCTGGTTATTGTGCACTGCTTCCGGTCCGTCAATGTGGTGTGCCAGGCACAGGTAAACCTTAAATCCTTCCGCCTCCGATATGGCTCGGTTCGCCCCTCCGTAAACATGGTGTTCGTGCAGGGTCTTATTGGTCCTGCAATCCTGGTTTAATCTCATACACAGATAGCACATCCCGTCTTTTGCATGGAGGATGCTTGCCCTGTGCCTTTTCCGCTTTTTCTTCCTTCCTTGCTTCGGAAACATTATGTCCATCTTCAAATTCCCCTCGCATTCTGTATTTATAGGCTTTTCCGGCATTTTGGCACTGATTTTTCCGTTTTTTGTCCGAAATGCCTTCCGCATTCCGTATTTATGGGCTTTTCTGGCATTTTCAGCCCTCTTTTTTTGCTTTCTCTATTGCACTCCAAAGATCCGCTTTATAGCCATGGTGCCTGCTGAAGCAAAATTCTATCCTGTGATACCCCAGCTGCCGCAATAGCTGCTGCCACAATTCTTTGTTCGCAACCTCCCCTCCTCCCGGCTTCACCCATCCGCTGCGCCCCCAGCTTTCCAGGTTCCCTTTTTCCACCATATCCTTTACGAAGCTGCACCTGGTATAAATCCTGACGTCGCACCGCTCCCGCAGCCTTTCCAGCGCTTTTACTGCTGCCAGCAGCACGCTCCGGTAATACGTGGTTTCTTTTTCCATGCCAACAATCCCCAGCACCGCCGGTCCCTTCCCCGTCATGTATTCGATTGCCGCCGCATACCAACCGTCTTTTATCCCGGGACCACAGAGGGTGGTCTCTATGTAAATTTTCACTTCCATCATTTTAAATTCTCCTGTTCAGCCGTACCATCGTGTAACGGCGGTACTTATAGCCTGTTACCGGGTTTATCCCTTCTATGCACCGCAGGATATAATATCCTTTCTTTGGCTTCGGCTCTTTCTTCCACCGGATAAGCTCGTCCTTTTTCGGTTCCGTAAGCTGCATATTCCGGGAATGGCTGTAACTCGCTTCTTTTATCCTGGGCTTCGCCAGCGTCCCGTCCTTTTTCGGTTCCCTGGTATCTCCATCCTTCGTCAGGTAATTCGCCAGCTTCGTAAAATCTTCATCCAGGAAGCGGCTGTCATCTTTAATCGTCACCATGTTTACAAACCCTTTATCCCATGCGCGCTTTAGGATCCCCGGGGCATCCGGGATATCATTCACCACTAAATGGATATGCCATGCCCCTCTTGTCCCCTGTTCAATGTTACGGATCCAGAAAATCTCATATCCTCTCTTCCGATATTCCCTCCGGACAGTCCGTATGGTTTTCTGGAAGTCTTTCAGTGCACCTTCCATACTTTCCGGCCTTTTGTCTGCCTGGTAAGTAAGCGATATGAACAGATCCCCAAAATGGAAATACTCCAGCAGATACGCCCGGCACCTCCTTACTTTGTTCTGGTGGTTTATTTCTTTCACCTGTTCAGGGGTTGGTCTCTTCTTTTTCATCCGCGGCATTCCCCTGGCTCCATATCTGCCGTCCGGATGTTCCTCCACATCAATCACATCCCCATCCCGGTATGTGCTCGTCAGTCTCTTTATCATCCCGCCTGCGTCCTATCTTTAATATTCTTATCGAGTTAGAAAATGGGGCGAAAATCCCCCATTTCCTTGACTTTTTGCCCCACAGGCAGTATACTTATGATGCGAGTTATTTCTGTAGGGCGCAAGCCTTATGCGGCGTATCCACTCTCAATGGATACGCTTATTTTTTTCTTTACTCCGTGCTATCTCTTCCATTTCTTTTTCCCGTATTTCTCTGTATTCCGCATACTCTTCCCACAGCACCGCATCATGGATTACATTAAATACAGCTATGTACGACAGCCTTAACGGTTCCGCTTTCTGCCGGCCGTACTTCTCACAGGCTTCCTTATAACACCGCATCTCTGTATCAGCTCGGTAAAAAAGCAGGTCTTTCAGCTCTTGGAGGGTCAGCTCCCTCCTATCTTCAGCTTTTTCCATAGTTCCGTCCTTTCTGGGGCGCTTACCGCCCCTTGCCTATCTCTTTTAATACGAATTCCGTAAGGGCATCTGCAAGTTTTGCCTTCTCCGTCTCTGTTTCCCGAAACCCCCTGATTTCTTCCTCCACTTCACGCTTCCGTTCTTCATCAGATTTCCGCGCCTCATTTACGCATTTTTCCCATAAAAGATTTCCCACTTTCTCCCCCAACGCATTACAAAAGACCTTTTTTACCCCTCTTGCTATATCTTCAAATTCCATTGCCAGTGTGAGGACGTTCCCATCTACTATTACTTCTCCAAGTTGCGCTTTAATCATCCGTCTCTTCCCCTTTCTTCGCTACTCTCTTAAACCTGCGCTCTTCCACGTCAGCTATAGCCAGGTACTCCTGTGCGATTTCAGAGTCCCCGTGTGTCTTCCTTACCTTTTCCCGGAACTCATCCAGTGTGCCGTAAAAGCAGCCGCACTTCACGCCGACTCCCCCTGACTTCTCCCGGAAGAAAGTCGTTGTCCTGTTCTCAGAGCCAAAGCCGTCTACGCTGGATTTCTGCGAATTGTCATAAATATCTGCATCGCCACAAACCTGTGCATTGCCGTGAACCCGTGCATTGCCGTGAACCCGTGCATTGTCGTAAACCCATGCATTACCGTAAACCCATGCATTACCGTGAACCCGTGCATTGCCGTGAACCCGTGCATTACCGTAAACCCGTGCATTACCGTAAACCTGTGCATTGTCGTAAACCCATGCATTGCCTTCATGGCTTAAGTTTTCCTCTTTTTCCACATATCCCCCAAGCTCACCGGCTTCAACCGCGTCAAAGCTTACAAGGGCTTTGATGCGGAACAGTTTCTCTCCGGAAACAGTTTCTATCGATTCTGTGGTTAATTCAAATTTCTTCATTTGACTATTTCCTCCAATTCCGTTATACTTAATTTGCTTAATTACTTGAGTGCCCCACGGTTGCCGCCGTGTCCGGGCACTCGTTTTTGATTCTCCCGGCATATTCCCGCGCCCCTTCCGTCCATACATCGCCATTGCCGTCCACGTAGAGCGTTTTCCCGGCAGCCAAGGCATAGCCTATGGATTCTGCATCCCAGCCTGTTCGGGGCTCGTCCTTCAGCTCGTCATACGGCCTTAATGTCTCCATCCTTTTCACCTCCTTATGGAATCAATACCGCTATCATGATAAGCTCCGCCAGGATAACTCCCAGCAGCGCCCCGTTCACCGTGTTAAACTCCTGCGCCTGTTTCCGCTCCGGTCTGTCCGGCTGCCGGCTGATGTCTATGGCGTCGAGCCGCCGGATGCTGATTAACTGGATCTCTTTCAATGCTTGTCCCTCCCTTCCGCTGCTTTAAGCAGCGTTTCTCTTCCGCAGACACTCCAGAATAAACTCTGAAAATGTCTGGATGATTCTTTCAACTTCTTCCGGGTTCTTCCCGGAATACCCACTATCGTCAATATGGCAGGTGCACTCTCCTCTTTTTTTGGTTTCTACAATCAACCTGCATCACCTCGGTTTTCTTACTAATATGTATGCATTACGGTTTGTACTTGTTGCTGTTATCTGGTATAATTTCCCTCCTTCACCTCCTATCCTGTTTTCCTTGCTTCTTCCTCCTTCTGATGCATCAGAAGGGTGTTGGCATCCCTCGTAAGCAGAAGAATACCTGGTAAATCAATCTGCTCCAAAATGGATACCATGTTTTTTATCTCTTTCTCTTTTTCCTGTTCTAAACCCAGCATATTTATCACCTCACCTTTTTTGTGGTACAATCCTCTTAATTAAATAAATGAAAGGATTACCTTGTTATGAATTTTGATAATACTGATATTTCTAAAATCGTGGACAGCATGCAAAACGCCATTGAAGAAAATCACGAGCGAATCGCTTCGGGCATTATCCCTGAGCAAGAATACAATGGTATGCTTGAAGATTGCGTATTTGAAACGTGCGATATTCTTCGTAAAATGCAAGAAAACTCTGAACGAGAATCCAAAATCAACCGTAGACGTTTTTGGATTAGTTTAGTTGTTTCATTAATCGCTGCAGCTGCTGCTGTAATATCAGCACTTCCTTATATACTGCCTTAATATGCCTGATAAACAAAATCTGATTAATTGCTATCAAAATAACTGCTATTGCCATTGCCGGCACAGATATTGTATGCAGCATCTTTATCACCTCGCTTTCTTGTTGCTTTTGAAACAATTATATGTGCTATAGAAGCTTTTGTCAAGATATTTTTTGTTGGTATTAGCACTTTTTGTTGACTTTAGCACATTTTTGTGGTATCTTCATTTTAAAGGTGGTGAGTGAATGAAGGAACGACTAAGACTATTGCGAAAATCCCTTGATATAACTCAACAAGAATTCGCTGATAGAATTGGAATTAAAAGAAATTCCTATGCAAATTATGAAACTGGAAGAAATACACCAATTGATGCAATCATCTTATCTATCTGCAGGGAATTCGGCGTAAATGAAACCTGGCTTCGCACAGGAGAAGGGGAAATGTTTGAAGAGATAACCGAACAGGAAAAGCTGATGAAATACGCCGGACTCCTCCTGAAAGATAAAGATTCGGCAGTAGCGAACGCTATACAGGCTTTAATTGTTACCTATGAGCAATTAGATGATACAAGTAAATCCGTCCTTGAAAAAATAGCGTTACAATATGTGGAGAATTTAAAAAAGAGCCAGCAAACTGACTCTTAATATTGTATTACTTCGAGAGATAACTTTTGATGAACGCCAGTATTTCAGAAACCTTTTCTGGTGTCTCTCTCGTTAGTAATTCAACTATACTTTTGATATTTTCCATTTTTTTGTTTTCATCATTATTTTTCATATGTACGCCCTCCGTTTTGCATTGGTTTTTTACGTGCTATATTTTATCTTCTATTAATGCAGACACATTAAAATTACAAAACTTATGGCATTTTGAAATTTGTCCGAAAATACGGACACTTATTTGTAATCAGATTCATACAGGTCGGCAATCCTGATCTTCAAGCCTGCTGCCAGTTGTTCCATCGTTTCCATCCGTGGACTGGTTTTCCCAGATATTATGTCTGATATTGTGGATCTTGGGACGCCTGTAAGAATAGAAACTTGGCGTATTGTTAAGTTTTTCCTATACATTATTTCGCCAAGTAAAATTTTCATATTTCTACTGTAGTATAAATTGTGGTTAATGACTACTGGTAAATATTGGAAATTCTAACACTTCAAGATAGACGGCTTCTCAAAACTAAAGAAAGAGAGGTAAAGAGACATATGGAGGAAAAAAGTAGAAAAAAAGTCACAGGGAAATTTATTATTTTAATTGTTGCGATTATCGCTGTTGTTGTCGCAGGGCTATGTTTTTGGTACTTCCAAATCAAAAAACCGTACGACACAGCCGTATCGGAATTCAATATTGTCGCAAAACAAGTAGCGGAAAAAAATTCTGAGCTTGATAATGCAATTGATTCTGCGCAAGCAGTTTTAGACGCAAATGAACCTGTCTATGACGAAACTGTGATAAACGATGTTACTTTAGCTATTTCAGATGCTAATCTTGAAAAGCGAACCATCCCGGAACTTCCAGACAAAACTTCTGACATCAATTCTGCCACTCAAAAATTACTTGAACCATTAGATTATTCTTCTGCCATTGCTAATATTGCAGATAAGCAAGCCGCATTAGAAAATAGCGTAAAGCAAATGAAGCAAATCACAAATCCAAGTGGTGATTTTATCGTACAGCGCTTACAAGGTATTGACGGCATTTCTGCATGTCAGGCTGTTACAGAAGACCATGACCCCAATGGCAATCTGAACAAGCAAGGTGGATATACTGCCGCAATATATTTTTCAAGTTCGTGGATTAATCAAGATGACGTTTATGGAAGCGATATAGTAGATAAAGGAACCGATTGTGGTGGATGTGTCGAAGTTTATGTATCCGCTGAAGATGCTGAAAAAAGAAATACTTACCTCTCTGCATTTGATGGAGCAGGTATTCTTAACTCTGGTTCACATACAGTATTAGGAAGCATTGTTATACGAACTTCCTCAAATTTGACTGCAACACAGCAAAATAACTTAACACAGGCAATTTCTAACAGATTACTCACATTGGAAGAGTAATTTATAAGCATAAAATTATCCAGTCTTTAATTCAAGCACGCCTGGTGCTCCGGCGCCGGGAACCAACTAAATAATATCTTTACCCAGGCAACTGGGAAGGACAGCTTTCCATCTGTTTCGGAGTCTTGCGAAAGAGGTGGTGTCTATGAACACGTACGAAGAATTACAGCTGATAGTTTCCGTAGCGTTACTGATTGTTGCAATACTGACTTACACACATAGAAAATAGCCGTCCTGCTCCCTGACAAAGATTAGGACGACTATTCCAATAGTTACTTAAACCGCCCCTGCGTAAGCAGGAACGGTCTTTAAGATGCTATACAGACCAAAGGTCAATATAGTCTACCCTGAACAAGTAGATTATATCACAAACCTTTGGCACCTGTACAGGTGTATTTTTTATACTCTTTTTTCATAAATTTACAAAGGAAGTGATAGAATGTCATATTGTATTTATTTAAGAAAATCCCGAAAGGATTTAGAAGCGGAACAGCACGGAGAAGGCGAGACTCTGGCAAGGCATGAGCACACACTCCTATCCGTTGCCAAACGGCAGAATCTTATCATCGGGGCTATCTACCGTGAGGTTGTATCCGGCGAGACAATTGCGGACCGTCCGGTCATCCAGCAGGTTCTCCACGAAGTAGAATCCGGTCTGTGGGACGGTGTACTCGTCATGGAAGTGGAGCGTCTGGCAAGAGGTGACACCATAGATCAAGGAATGGTTCAGCGTGCCTTCCAGTATTCAAACACGCTCATTATCACACCTCTCAAAACATATAACCCGGCAAATGAGTTCGATCAGGAATATTTTGAGTTTGGGTTATTTATGTCCCGGAGGGAATATAAGACCATCAAACGGAGGATGCAGGCCGGAAGGTATGCGGCCGTTCAGGAAGGGAAGTGGCCGTTCAATTCAGCTCCTTATGGATGGGACAGAAAAAAACTGGAATCCGAAAAAGGATGGACGCTCATACTTAACGAAACCGAAGCGCCTGTCGTAAAGCTCATATTTTCCCTTTTCACCGGCTCTGACCGTGTAGGGGTAACTTTTATCGTCCACCACTTGAATGACCGTGGAATCAAGCCGAGAAATGGGGGAAAATGGACAGAGAGCACTATCCGGGAAATTCTTTCCAACCCGGTAAATGATAAGAAAGTGGCTATCGGAAAAAGGAAGCAATCTGTTCAGATCGTGGATGGTTCACCAGTTAAGACCAGACCACGCTCCGGGAATTATGATATTATCGTGGAGGGACGTCAGCCCAGATTGATTGAGCACGACATGTTTGCAGAAGCCCAGTCATACCTCGGTCTTGGAACGCCAAAACCTCCGGAGTCTTACGGTACGAAGAATCCGCTTGCCGGACTTCTTATCTGCAACGAATGCAAGAAACGTCTGCAAAGGCGTCCTGCTGCCAACCCTGCATTTAAAAACGGGGCAAAGTATGATATGCTGATTTGCAAAACAGACGGATGCCCCACCGTCGGCAGCCCACTTACACTGGTAGAAAAGCAGCTGATTGCATGTCTGGAAGATTGGGTATCTGGATACGAACTCAAGTCCCTGCTTCCAGAAAGTAATGTACCGGAAAAGCAAAAGCTTGTTGACGCAGCACAACACAATCATGCCCTCCTGATTCAACAAAATGAGCGTCTGCATGATTTACTGGAACAGGGTGTGTATTCTACCCAAACCTTCTTAGAACGCTCACAGAAGCTTCAGGAGCGCATCCGGGAATCAACCACACAATTAGCAATTCTGGAAAAGGATCTGGAATATGAAAAGGAAAAAGACGCCAACATCAATAATTTTCTCCCGGCCTGCAAAAGCCTCCTTGCCTATTACTGGGAGCTGTCCATCCCGGAACGGAATAAAGCGTTGAAAATTCTCCTGGAAGGTGTAGAATATAAGAAAACAGAAAAAAATAAACGTGGGAAGAAAGACACCCCCACTTTTGAACTGACACTTAAGCCCCGAATCCCGCGTATTTAGGGGCTTTTTCATTAGTAACAACAATTACGGGCGGATTCTTCCGTCCCTATATCCGTCAATATCCCTGTCACTTCTTTATAAGGCATTGTATATCGCTGAGCCAGATACCTCATAGAAGCCGCAAGTTCCCCGTCAGGTCCGCCAAACTGCGAGATGATTACCTGTGCGATTTTGGGATTGGTTTGTGAGATTTTTACCGGATACTGTAATCTTTTCTCATAATTCCACATACACTAGCATCCTCCTTCCTGCCACGGCCATGGTTCATTCACCCAACTCCAGTTCTCGCACGCATCCGTATCAACTGTGTCGATTGTAAGCGGACCATAATACTTTGCGTATTCTTTCAAAGCATGATTCCTCTGTTTCTGATATTCTTCAAAAAAAGCAAGCGCCTGTTTATCACAAGGATGTGTATCCAAAAATAGTTTTACATCATCTACTGCAAAACTTACCACATTGATCCATTCCATCAATTCTCTTCTGCATGGTTTGTTATCAGCCATCAACAGCACCCTCCCTTGAATGGTTTTGTAAGCTCCTCGAAAATCGTGCCACAATGGAATCCTTTATCTACATCATATATTGCACGCCATTCCTGCCACGGAACATACGCCATTGCAAGCGGCATATCTGTCAGGCATTCACAGCAGGTATCTTCCTGCATGTCATCCCGCATTGTATTTCGCATTGTCCGCCGCTCTGTCATCTGTCCCGTCTGCCTGTTTTCTGTCATTTGCCGGCGTTCTTGCTGACATCCGCAAGAATTACCGCGGCGCATGTACTCCGGTGTATTATAACGATAATTCGGCATGTGCATTACTCCTTCCATAAACATTTACAGTATTATGATATGGAAAATATTCCAGAACGTGAAAACGGCAGTCCGCCGGACTGCCGTCTGTCATGGGTTTATTTAATTTGCGCTGTCACCAAGTGTAACAGAAACTTCCTGCTCCGTGTACTCTCCTCTGGAATTTGGTACCTGTACCGTCAAAGTCACCGTCTCACCAGCTTTATAATATTGAAGCTGTTCCTTCAAAGTAGACATACTGTCGATTGTGATTCCGTCCAGTTCTGTAATAATTGTTCCCTTAGAGAGCCCCGCCTCTTTTGCACCTCCATTATCAATTACATTAGAAATGTAAACACCTACCGGCATGTTATACATCTGCGCGCTGTCAGAGGATACGTCTGCGCCTTCAATTCCCAAGTATCCTTGTTCATCTTCAGATACTTTTGTACGGGTCTCCCGGTTCATAAGATTCGTAATTACCTCACTTGCATCGGAAATAGGGATTGCATATCCCATGCCCTCTACTGCATTTGCGTTCACCTTAACCGTATTAATCCCAATAACTTCTCCATTTGCATTTAAGAGTGCTCCGCCGCTGTTTCCGGGATTGATTGCTGCATCGGTCTGGATTAATTTACTGTCAAAACCTTCCATCTCCAGGTCTCGGTTCAGTGCCGAGATAATCCCTGTTGTAACAGACTGTCCATACCCCAATGCGTTCCCAATTGCAATCGCCGGCTCTCCAACCTGCAATGCATCAGAATCTCCAAGCGACGCAACTGCAATCGCCTCCATTGTTGAATCTTCAATGGAATCCAGGGGAACTGCTACTACTGCCAGATCCTTTGCTGCATCGGTTCCTTTAATATTTGCCTCTACACTTTCTCCATCGTCGAATGTAACCGTCAATGTATTCGCGCCCTCTACCACATGGTTATTCGTTACAATCAAAAGTTCTGAATCATTCTGGCTGATAATAATTCCCGAACCCACGCTGATACTCTCCTGCTGCTGGATACTTCCAAAGAAGCTCTGTACCTCCTGAACGCTCAGATTCGTAATGGATACTACCGACGGCATTACCTTTTCTACAATCGCCGATACATCAGCAGTTACCGTACTGGAAGACTGTGAAAGCTGCGTTGTATTAACTGTGGATGCCTGCTTTACTTCCTGCGTCTTCCCGGAATCTCCTGTGATCTTATTTCCAGCCCAATTGACACCCTGAAATGCCACACCGGCTGTCAATCCAAAGACCAGCCCCAGGCAGACCGCTTTTCCCCAATTGGGCATCTTTTTCTTCTGCTTTGGCTGTTTTGTCTCTTTTGGCTGCTCATCAAATATGTTGTTCGGATCCTCCTGATTCGGATCATAGTAATTATATTCATTATACATGGTTAAGACTCCTTCCATAAATGCTTTTGTTTTATTTATGTTAGTAGTCTAACGCCAAATTGTGTTGAAATTGTGATAAAAGGATTAAAAATATTTGAAACCCTCCCATTTTATTCAACTGTTACTGATTTTGCCAAATTTCTCGGTTTATCCACGTCACACCCTTTTCCAACAGATACGTAATAGCCAAATAACTGAAGCGGAATAATTGCCAGGGAGTTGGTAAAATACTTATTGGTCTTCGGAATGTAAACCACATAATCCGCCGCTCTTTCAACCTCTGTGTTATCCACATTCGTCACTGCCATAACAAAGGCTCCTCTGGTTTTAACCTCTACCATATTACTAATCATTTTCTTGTAAAGATCCTCCTGCGTAAGCACCGCTGCTACAAGAGTTCCCTCCTCAATCAGAGAAATCGTCCCATGCTTTAGTTCCCCTGCCGCATAAGCCTCAGAATGTATATAGGAAATCTCCTTCAATTTCAGCGAACCTTCCAGGGATATCGCATAATCAACGCCCCGCCCGATAAAGAAAATATCTCTTGCGGCAAGATAACGATTCGCAAACTTCTGAATTTTATTCTTATTATTCAAAAGCATCTCTACCTGCGTTGGAATTTCTTTTAACTCTTCAATCATAGAAGCCAGATTTTCATCGTCCAGCTTTCCTCTGACATGCGCGAATTTCATCGCAAGCAGATATAAAGCAATTAATTGAGCGGAATATGCTTTTGTAGTAGCAACCGCAATTTCCGGTCCCGCCCAGGTATACATTACATTATCTGCTTCTCTGGCAATGGAACTTCCCACAACATTCACAATACCCAGAACTCTGGCTCCCTTTGCCTTTGCTTCTCTTAATGCCGCCAACGTATCCGCAGTCTCACCCGACTGGCTGACTACGATAAGAAGTGTCCCCTCCTCAATAATTGGATCACGATAACGGAACTCTGAGGCCAAATCCACCTCTACGGGGATACGCGCCAGCCCTTCAAATACATACTTGCTGGTCATTCCTGTGTGATAAGCAGAACCACAGGCAACAATCATAATCTTCTTAATTGCCAGAATATCTTCGTCACTCATTCCCAACTCTTCAATTACAATTTTTCCATCCTTCAGCCGCGGAGAAAATGTGTCCGTAATCGCTTTGGGCTGTTCATACATCTCTTTCAGCATAAAATGCTCATATCCGCCCTTTTCCGCAGCATTTACATCCCACTCAATATGAGTAGAATCTTTCTCTATGATTTCCTCATCTACATTGTAGAACTCCATTGACGTCTCCGTCATCTTGACAATTTCTTCATTTTCAATAAAGTAAACATCTCTTGTATAACGAAGGACCGCTGGCACATCAGACGCAATAATATTACCTCCATCCGTCTTTCCCACAATCAAAGGACTATCTTTTCTCACTGCGTACAATTCATTCGGATGATCCTTGAAAATGATTCCCAGCGCATAGGAGCCCTCCATTCGATGCATGATTTTTGTAATTGCCTGGAGCGGATTTCCCTTATAATAATAATCCAGTAAATGAGCGATAACTTCTGTATCCGTCTCGGACATAAATTCATATCCATGAGCAAGCAGCTTTTTCTTTAACTTCAGATAATTTTCAATAATCCCATTATGTACTACTACAATACTTTTGTCTTTATTAAAATGCGGATGTGCATTCGCGTCTGAAGGTATACCATGTGTTGCCCAGCGTGTATGGCCGATTCCCAGCGTTCCTTTCAATGTCTCACCATCATGAGTAAGCTCGTTCAATACTTTCAGTCGTCCCTGGGATTTCACCATATTTATTTCGTTACCATCATATACTGCAATGCCTGCTGAATCATATCCTCTGTACTCCAGTTTTCCCAGCCCATCCAGAAGAATCGGCGCTGCCTGCTGATTTCCAATGTAGCCTACAATTCCACACATATTTTTTCTACTCCTAACTTATTATTTGTACAAATACCATTTTGCACTATCACTGCTATTGTAGCAAATTGCCTCCTATATGTCAAAAGGAGAATGCCTCTCAGCATCCTCCTTAACACTTGATTAATCAAGATCAATAATATCCATTTTAAATGTATCATCTTCTTCGGCATGACTGCGGCGTTTCGGCAGTTTCTCCAATTCCTCATCGAAATCGTCGAAATCATCCTCTTCATAGTCATCATAATCTTCATCCATAAAATCGCTTAACTCTTCAAAATCATCTTCACCCTTAGATTTTTTTTGAGAAGCTTTCTTTTTGGAATCTTTCTTTCTGACCGCCTCTTCATAATCCATCTCAGGATAATCCTCTTCGTCATATACCGCTTTCTTTTTCTTTTCTTTTACCTTCGGTTCTTTTTTATTTTTCACCGGAAGCTCTTCTTCATCTTCCTCGTCTTCTTCATCAATTCCATATTTGTCATAAAGCTCATCCAACTCATCATCCCGATGTCTTAACTGTACAGATTTGACGATCAATATAATAATCAGGAGCAAGAATAGAACACCTATCACAATAGCGATAATATCCAGGTACTTTTCTACCTTGTCCAACACTTTCCCAACCCTTGAAGATGACTCTGCTGTCTCTTCTTCCTGCGCTTCAGGCGCTGTTCTCTGATAAGTTTCATCTACTACGTCATATTGGTAAAAGCCTTTCTTCCCATCACTATTCAGTGCATAAACTACATAGTAGTCTACATCCCCCTCTTTCTGCCATGCCGGGAACTCATTGCCTTCAACCTCAATGCTTGTCTTCTGATAACCGGTCGGCAGATTGCTGCTTACGTCGTCATCTAAAAGTATAATATACCTTGAAGCTGAAATATTAATCTGCTCAAACGGACTAATTGAACCGTCATCCGGATCATACAGGAAAAATGTGCTCTCTCCGCTCTGTCCGGTAAGATAGATTACATACTTTCCACTGGAGGCCTGTATAGCCGCATTGCAAGTCTGACCCTCGAATTCTATCTGTGTCCGCTCAAACCCCTGCGGAATCAGTGCATCTGAAAAATCATTATTAACCGTATACTGTGTTCCATTTACATCTACTGCTGCTCCGCTTCCAACCGCAGTCGTATCCGCCGCCGCTGTCTGTGTACCATCGCCAGGTCCAATCGTTACAGTAGAACTTCCTTTCGTCACCTGAATACTTGTACCATTAGAAGCCGTACCTGTGGCTGTCAGAACTTCAACTTTCCCCGTACCTTCTGCAAGCGCCCGGAACTGTAATGTCCAATTCAGCTCTGTGCTGCTTCCGTCTCCGGTTCCTGTCAGTTCAATCTGCCCATCACTGCCCGATGCTCCATCTCCGCTTACAAACTCAAGATAACTGGTATCATAACTCAAAGTAGCTTTTGCATCCGTAATACCTGCATCTGCGCTGAACTTAGCTGTCACTTCCACCGTTGCGCCGGCAGATGCTGTCGGATCGGAAAAACGAAGTTCTCCATTAGCAGCAAACGCGACTGTCGGCATCAACATTGCCAGCATACTCACACAAAGCATAGATAATATTGTCTTTTTTATCCTTTTCATCGTTCCTGTTCCTTTCTCAATGCATTTTACTCCCAATAACTACTGTCTTCTTCCACATAATAATCTTCAGAATCATTATAGGAATCATCATAGGTATCGTCTTCGGTATAATCATTATAGCCGCCGGAAGAATCATAATTATCACGACTGCTGTTCGTACCACTTCCACTGCCGTAGCCGTCATAGGAATCATATTCGTCATCCCAGCTCTCATAATCATCGTAGCCGCCATAATCTTCATAATCTTCATAATCATCACTGACATCTGAAGTTCCCTCGGCCCTCAATTCTATTCCCGACTCTATCTCCTGAACCCGTGAAGAAGCTGTATAAGACTCTTCACTAAATAAGAAGAAATGCACTTCCTTCAGATTAGAAGACAAGGTATTTGGTATCACTACGCTTCCCACATCACTGAGCATAGCCGACGTATTCTCTGACGGAAATCCCAGCGAATCTCCCATCTTATATTTCTGGAAGTCCGCCGCATAAGCCAACATCTCTGTCAGGGTAAAATTCGTCGAAATCTGCGGGAACACGCTATCAATAATCTTATTAATCTGTCCAATCGACATAGACTGCGCCTTTTCTGCTATCAGACTAAGCACCAGCCTTTGTCTGGAAGCTCTCTCAAAATCTCCCCCTGCCGTATATCTGATTCGGGAATAAGATACAGCCTGAACGCCATTCAGATGGTATGTTCCTGCCACTTCCGGCTCAATTCGTGTATAATCAACGCCTGTAACTTCAGAAGTTTCCACACAATAATTATTCATATGTACCACTTCTTCTGCCGTCATCGTAATATCAACTCCTCCCAGAGCATCAATCACATCGACAAGCGCATTAAAATTCACCGCTACATACTTTTCAATATTCATGTCCATGTTTCGGTTAATCATGGATATCGCGCCTTCCGGTCCTCCAAATGAATACGCCGCATTCGCTTTATTATAGCTTCCGTCATCCAGTTCCATTAAAGTGTCCCGATAAACGGATACCAACCTGATTTCTTTTGTTTCATTATTCAGGCTCGCTATCATAATCGTATCACTTCGGTTCCCTTTACCCAGATCGCCTTCACGGGAATCAAGACCAAATAATGCGACATTCGTATATCCCGTCGCCTGAACTTCTGTCTCTTCTGATATATTCAGCTTATTTGCATCCAGAGTCGTTGTCTCAAGCTTACCTATCTTACTTGCAGCATATAATGTACCTGTTACAAGAAGCGCAAGAAACAGGCATCCGACAACAACACCAATCTTTTTACCCGCTGACCAGGCGGCAAATCCCCGCTTTCTTCCCCTTCTTCTCCGCTTTTTTCTCGCCATCTTTGTACCCTTTCTGACATGAATAAAATTCAAATATCAATAATCCGTCTTTCATATTACCCCATTTTATGTGAAATTTCAACATTTTCATCGGGTTTTTTGCATTTTACCCAATATCTTGGATTCATGGTACATTTTTTTACTATCCGGCATGGAAGCAAGCGATAATGAAGTCCTGCCTGATAGCCCGCATACTTCGCCCCACTTTTCAAAAACAATGAAAAAAGCCGGAACGGATGTCCCGATCGGAACAGATACCCCGCCGTCTTTTTCACCAGACGCATCCCCTCCGTTTCAGACTTCACCCCTTTAAAAATCTCCGGGTGATCCGCCTGAGACACTGCCATATCAAAATTTCGCTGAAATTGCTGAAAATTCGTATAATTATGGGAATGTATGACCCTGGCTTTTGCACAGTAAGCGATGCTGTACCCTGACTTTATAAGCTTTGCTGCATAAATCATATCTTCATTAAAAATTGTTCCCGACTCAAATCCCCCAAGCTCACAGTATATTTCCCTGCAATACGCCGCGCACACATTAGAACAGAAGTATGTCTTAATTCCAAGTCGTTCCAGATCTGCTGAAGATTTCACCAGGCTCTCCGGAGGATAATTAAATCTTCGGGTATACCTTTCCAATATGTCACAGTCCTCCCCGGGAAGCTGCCTGGCATAAGCAGCAGCAATGCCGTCCTCCCCCAGCTTTTCCGTAAGCTCCGCAATCAGATTCTCATCCGCCGGCACTGCATCCTGTGTCATACACACAATAACATCTGCATCCGACATCCGGATTCCCTCATCTCTCGTTCCTCCATGATCGAAATCTTCCGGCAAAATATCTTTTACAATGATGTTGGGATATTTTTCCATAGCCCACTCCAGACCACAACCATCCTGTGTATGCATCAGAATAATGTTGCGAATCTCCAAACTCTGCCTGGATAAGCGGTATAAAAGCTGTTCTAATTTTCTGTCCGGCCGGTATACCGGAACTATTACATCAATCGTTTTCTTCATATCGTTCCTCTGTATTAACTATCAATATCCTAATAATAGGAATCATCATACGAGCTGTCGTCATACGAATCGTCATAGGCACTGTCATCATAGGAATCATCATAAGTGCTGCTATCATACGAATCATCATAGGTACTGTCATCATACGAATCGTCATAAGTGCTGTCGTCATACGAATCATCATAGGTGCTGTCATCATACGAACTGTCGTCTGTACCATCATCTGTATTGACGCTATCCTCTCCGGTTCCGTCTACCCAGCCCGGACCAATTCCCGTTATATCAAACAATTCATTATTAATACTTTTCACCGTTTCTGTCGGCTCGTACTCCATATCAGGGAACAAAAATTCATGGGCTTTTGTTACATTGTCGGCCAGTCCCACTGCCACAACATAGGAACCTGTATATCCCGGAACCGACTCCGGCGTCGCCGGATCGAACGGGAATCCTGCCGTCTCACCAATCTTATAATCGAACACTCCTGACGCAAGCTTCAAAATCTCTGAAGAACTAAAGCTTGTAGTTACCTCCGGAAGCACCTTGTCAATAATCTTATTTATCGTCGAAAGCTTCGATGCTTTGACCTTCTCTGCTATCTTTTCAAGAACCAGCCTTTGTCTCTCGGTTCTCTCAAAATCGCCGCCTGATGTGTATCTGATTCGGGAATAAGACACCACTTGAACACCATTGAGATGGTAGGTTCCTGCTTCCTCCGGCTCAATTCTCTCATAATCTTTCCCTGTGATCTCCGACGTCTCCACACAATAGTTATTCATATGAACTACTTCTTCATAGGTCAGATCCATTTCAAGACCGCCCAGCTCATCTACCACATCTGCCAGTGCCAGGAAATTCACCGTTACATAATCTTCGATGTCCAAATCCAGATTTTTATTCAGCATATTCACTGCTGCCTGCGGTCCTCCGAGCGCATAAGCCGCATTTGCCTTATCAAACGTATCATCCTCCTGGAGCAGCATCGTATCTCTATATACAGACATCATTTTTACTTCTTTCGTCTCATTATTAATACTTGCCACAATAATGCAATCGCTGCGGACGCCTTCCACTTCGCCTTCCCGGTTATCCGTTCCAAAAAGCGCAATATTCGTGTATCCTTCCTGCGCCAGTCCATTATTTACCAAGCCATCACTATTCAGACCTATATGATTCAATTTGCCCAACTTGAACATTGCAAATGCAGTTACTCCGAGCACACACAGTATAATCAGCTCTATAACGATCACTGCGATTCTTTTCCTGCGTCTCTTCTTTATCTGCTCTTTTCGCTGCATCTTTCGTCTTTCACTAATCTTTCTGCTTTTTTTCATCATTATCTCCTTCAAGATCAATAAGCATTCTTATTAATAAATCCTTTAAAGAAAGTTAAAAACAATATTTTAAAATCCAATCCCATCGTCCAGTTTTCTATATAATATAAATCATGCTCAATTCTCTTTTTAATGGAAGTATCTCCCCGGTAACCATTAATCTGCGCCCAACCGGTCATTCCGGGACGCACCTGATGCTTAATCATATATCTGGGAATCTCTTCCTTAAATTTTTCTACAAACTGTGGTCTCTCCGGTCTTGGTCCTACAAGACTCATATCTCCTTTCAACACGTTAAAAAGCTGTGGAAGCTCATCAATACTGGTTTTACGTATAAATTTCCCCACCGGCGTCACACGGGAGTCATTTTTCGTTGTCCATTCTCCCTTTTCTTTTGCCGTGTCTTGTACAACCATAGAACGGAACTTGTACATTTTAAACGGTTTATTCTGAAGTCCTACTCTTTCCTGCTCAAAAACAAGCGGTCCCGGCGATGTCTTTCGAATCGCGCACGCTACCGCCAGCATAATCGGTGAAAATATTATAATCGCCACCGTCGCCCCGAATATATCTACCCCCCGCTTCATCCAGCGGTTAATGGGATCGTTCAAAGGAACTCTTCTGATATTGATTACCGGCAGACCCTGAATATCTTCCGTGTAAGGCTTCGTCGGTATCACATTATTATAATCCGGAATAAACTTCGTATGCACTCCGGATTTCTCACACATATTTACGATTCGCTCCAATTTGTGATATTCTGCCAGTCCCAGAGTAATCACAATCTCGTCCAATTTATTTTCAGGGAGTACGATCATCAAATTATCAATTCTCCCCAACACCTTTACTCCTTTATACTCATGTCCGCGTTCCACATTATCTGCAAGGATTCCGCGAATATTATATCCCCATTCCGGATTCGTCTTCACCCGGTCAATGTACTGCTCAGCAGCCCGGCTGTATCCAATCAGCAGAACATGCTTCTGATTCATGCCCTTACTGCGTATCTTTCTCAGTATGATCCGTATAATATTCCGCATGAAGATCTCAAGTGTAACATTCACACAGAAAAATACGAAGATCATCATTCGCGAAAAATTCGTCTGATGGCGCAGATACAAAGCCAGGATGAACACCAGCATCCCAATCACATTTGCCTGAATGACATGCCAGGCTTCCAGTCTTCTCCCTTGTACTCTCTTCGGCGTATAAAGCTTAAAAATATAGTACAAAATCAAATACCCGGGCACAATAAAAACAAGGGCCGTCATATAAACCCGCCATGGCAGAAACCAGGGATCTTGCCGGAACAACCCGCTTTCGAACCTCAGATACCATGCAAGCACATAAGATATAACAATAACCCCTGCGTCAGCAACTACATGTATTCGATTTAATATATGCTGATTATCTCTAATCAAAATATCACCATCTTTTGCAATAATTTATCTATAACATCATACATGATTTCTTTCTAAAGAGCAAGGAAAAGAACCTTAATACCATCTTAATCCTGCCTTAAGAACTCTCACCTGTCAGTAAATCTGCGGAAGATATTAACCCACAATTCCAACTGAATTCTAATATAATGTGTCAAATTTTCTTTTTTAAACGCCATTTTTCGTTCTTTTGTGCACAAGCACAGCCCGTCTTTCAATCCTTTCAAATAAATTCCGCCATAGCCTTTCCGAAAGAAAAAAATAATTTTCGCTGCAAATCCCGCAAACAAAAATGGAAAATTCAGAATAATCTGAAGCAGCGGCATATTTTTATAAATCAAATAAATATTATTGCGGGCAGAGTACTTTGTCTTAAACTCATTGTAGCGGGAGCCGCTCGACGCACTTCCCACATGAATAACCTCAGCTTCCGGCTCGTACAAATTGATATACCCATGCAGCCTGGCACGGTAACCGATATCAATATCCTCCAAATAAGCAAAATGCCGCTCGTCAAAAAAACCAATTTCATCAAAAACCGCTCTCCGGTAGATCGCTGCCCCCGCGCACGCCGCAAAAGTCCGGCAGCAGCGGCTGTAACAATGAATTTTTTTATCTTTTCCTCTTGCAAATGCCCACCCCAGAGCATTGTAAAAAGTTCCTGCACTGTCAATCAATGTCTGATCCCGGTACTGAATCATTTTAGACTCAACCGAAAAAATTCTGTCATTTTGCTTCACCGCTCTTAACAGCACTTCTACAAATCCTTTTCTTATCTCCGTATCATTATTTAATAAAATAACATACGGCGTACTGCTCCTTTTAATACCAATATTGACTGCACGGCAGAAACCAAAATTTTTCTCCAGCAGAACATACTCTGCCTGGGGAAATCTTTCTTTGGCTTCTTCTATACTTCCATCTCCGGAACCATTATCTATCACCAGAGTCCTAAATGCAAGCTTTGTATTCTCATACAGCGCTTCCAGACAGGAACACAGATACTTTTTCCCATTATAATTCGGTATTACAACTGTCACTTCACACATAATCTATCTCCGCTCATTATTCTTAAGAGAGTAGTCCCATTTTGTCAGAGTCAGATTCACATTATACATCGGATCGCCGTTTTTTAAGATGTGAATCCAATGGCTCCGCATATATTCAATCTCCGTCTGAAATCTCCTGACTTTCTCTTTCGTATCTTCTGCCCCTCTTGTCTTCGATTCATAATGATACATCTCCACATATGGGTCATAGACAACCAGGTAACCTCTCTCCCGGGTCTTCAGACATAGATCCACATCATTAAACGCTACTTTCAATTTTTCTTCAAACCCGCCGGTTTCTTCAAAGACCCTGCGTTTCATCATCATACACGCTGCTGTCACTGCACTCAAATCAAGCTGCAGGGCCGCCTTATGCATATATCCCGAATATCCCCTTGGAAGTCCCACAAAAACACTTCCCGCCACTCCGCCGATTCCAACAATAATTCCTCCGTGCTGAATCGTATCGTCAGGATAATAGAGACGTGCCCCCACAATACCGACTTCTTTTCGCTGGCAATGTGACACCATCTCTGAAAGCCAGTCACTATGAATGACTTCTATATCATTATTTAGAAAAAGAAGATAATCTCCCTTCGCATGACGGACTCCGAAATTATTAATAGCGGAATAATTAAATTCCTTCTCCCACCGAATCACCCGGATTTTATCAGAAGAAATCTTCTCATAATACCGGAATGTCTCTTCTTTCTCGCTGTTGTTCTCTATAATGACAATCTCGTAATTAGAGTAATCCGTCTTTTCCTTTATGGAACGCAGACATTGATCCAAAGTTTCTACCTGATCTTTGTTTGGAATAAGAATAGAAATCAGCGGCTCACCCTGAACCGGATATTTCACCCGGTAAAAGCCCAGATTCTTTGTGTGCAAGACCTCTCCGGGCGTCCCGCATCGTTTCAGATGCTCTTCAATCGCCTTCTTGCCTGCATCATATGCATACATCTTACTCATAGGATTGTCCGATGTGGATTCTTTATGCACACGCCAGTGATAGAGAATCTTTGGTACATGAACGATTGCTTCTGCTTTCTCTGTACACCGGAGTATCAAATCATAATCCTGTGCTCCGTTAAATTCTTTTCGGAAACCGCCCACACGCTCAACAAGCTCTCTCTTTGCCACAAAAAGATGGCAGATATAATTGTTTGATCTTAATAAATCCAGATTAAAATCCGGTTTAAAATGTGGTTTGAAATGTTCTTCCAAATCTGTAGTAACCTTATCTTCATCCGTATAAATTACTTCGGCTCCTTTACTTTCATTAACGGCCTTCACAATTTCGTATAAGGCATTGGGAGCCAGCAGATCATCGTGATCCAAAAGTGCAATAAATTCTCCTGTCGCTATTTGCAGAGCACGGTTTGTGTTCTGGGCAATCCCTTCATTTTCAGGAACTTCTGCTATCCGGATCCTTGCATCCTTCTTAGCGGCAATTCTTAGAATCTCCGCCACTTCCCGATTCGCCGGGTTAGCATTAGCAATACAAAGTTCCCAATTTGAGTAGGTCTGTTCTCTCACCGACTGAATCATCTGTTTCAGGAAAAGCTCCGGTGTATTGTATACAGGAACAAGAATACTAATCACAGGCGCACAGCCAAAAACTTTTCTCCTCTGCCTGTCCAGCTCTTCGTCCGTTGGGCGGTGATTGGCAAACCATCGGTTATAGTCAATATCATCCTTCTGAAAGCGTTCTGTCAGCTTAATCCAGAATTCCCTTGCACCATAGTGTTTGAAATAAAGTATCCCCTTTTTTATATTATAAGGGGATAACTTCTTTACTATGTTTTTATAGTCTATCTTACTGCCCATTGCTTACTCCTCGCCTTTAACCCGCACACTGTTGTAATTCTGGCTTTTTCTCATCTTTTTCCATATTTTCTTGCATCTCAAATAAATTTTTTCGGGAATTATTCTTTTGAGATCCTGTTTCAGCCTGTATTTTATTACTCTCTTAAACGAACCCTGATGCCCCAAAATATCATCTATTCTTTCTAACATCTGATTATAGAAAGGACCGATACCGAACTTCACACTTACCTGATTATATCCGCGTACATAATAATAAAGATTGTTATACTCTATCGCCGCGAATTTATCTGTCATTCCGTATGCCGCATAATAACCAGCCTCCTGCACAACAAAAGGATAAATCCTTTCAATGGCATGAAGCAGCGTACCATCAATCTTATTTGGCTCTTTCGGAAAATCCTGGTAATTCCAATCCTGCGCATATAACCGTTCCATTGCACATGGCCGGAACCAGAACATTGTCCCAAGCGGCGCAATCGGCGGTACTTTTTTGCTCATAGGTACAGTAAGCCCGATTTTTTCGGCCAGTTGCTTCGTCACCTTAAAGTTCGGTCCCCACTCAAATCCTACCGTTGTAAAAAATGTACTGTGATTCGGCACCGGCGGCGCTAAAAGCCCCAGCCGCGGATTTTCTGCAAAAGTATTGATTACATTTGTAACATAAGTGCGGTTTGACAGAGTATTCTCAAAACACTTGTATGCAAAAGATGCCCCAACCGCTTCCGGCGAAATCTGAGCGCTCTTCTTATCATGAACAAAACACACTAAATCATACTGCATAATCACGTCTTTTACACCGACCAGCAGACTGCTCACATCTCTGCCTCTGTTCTCTATAACACGTATTTCCAACTTACGGCACGGCAGCGGGGAAAACACCTTTTCTATAGCTTTCTTTTTTGTTTCCGTATCCGTCGTAATATATACGTCCGTCTCTTCCGGCATGGAGGAAACATAGCGGTAAGATGATTCCAGCAAATCTTCAAAATAGATATGCATAACCAGCGCAATTTTCATCCGGCCGGTCTGCACAGCCAGTTTTTCCTTATCGCACTGATTCGTCGGCAGGACATAGGTAAGATTTAAATTCTTTACAATGTCATACAGATGGTAATTCCGCAGCAGCGTCTCCCATATAAAATCCACATCGTAGTCCGTTTCATCACGCAGATACTCAAACAACATACTTGCCGCTTCTCCGGTTGTATTATTCAGATAATCCGCATGGAGATGAAAAAAGCTTCTTTTCTTAAAAATAGGACATCTGCGCTCGCTTATCAGCCTTTGCGGACACATCATCAAAGGATAGCCGCTGTATTTCCTCAAATCCTCCATATCCACAGAGACTCCCCATTTGAAGCCTTTATCCGCAAATGTTTTTGTAAATATGGATTCATGCTTACCAACAGCCTGCTCATAGTTTTCAATTTCCGGCATATTCTCCCAGTATTCCCAGAAATCCTTGCTCTCTACAAGCGTTCTCCTGCACGCAATCCAATGTGACTGAATATGGTCAGGCAGATATCCATATGGCGAATATCCGAATGGATCATACGGAATCTTAAAATACTCTGTTAATCCCCAGAAATCAAGATCCTGCCCATCCATCTTTGCAAAAGTTTCCGAAAACGGATAAACGGGTCCCATAATCGTATTATTCAAAAGAATAATTTCGTCATATTGCACAAGCTGCTGACGGCCATAATGTTCTAATGCAGATTTATAAGCCCATACATCGAAGCCTTTATTTTCCCGGACATGGCATTCTCCATAGGTTTTCAGGATTTCCCTTCCCTTATCATTCAGCTTTCCATTACATACAATATATATATCCGATACATTCTTTTTTAAATCATCCAAAAAATAAGGAACATATTTATCCACAACTCCATTCTTATCATAAAAGAAGTATATCGCCAGCCTTTTTGCATCCGAGCTTTCTATCCGCATACGTTATCTCCCCGCCTTGATTCCTTTCCATTTCTGATCTTTTTCTGAAATCGTAAGTTCCATTCCCTCCGGAATCGGCCAGTCTATTCCTATATCCGGATCATTCCACGCCAGACCGCCCTCATCATTTGGATGGTAGAAATCTGTACATTTGTACGCAAATTCCGCCGACTCAGAAAGCACCAGAAAACCATGTGCAAAATTCTTCGGGATGAAAAACTGTTTTTTATTTTCAGCAGACAAGATCACCCCATACCATTGTCCGTAAGTTGCCGAGCCTTCCCGCAGGTCAACCGCCACGTCAAATACTTCGCCGCTTACAACACGCACCAACTTATCCTGCGGATAGTTAATCTGAAAATGAAGTCCGCGCAGAACTCCTTTTTTGGAGCTGGACTGGTTGTCCTGCACAAATTCCATATCAATTCCCGCCGCTTTATAATCATTGTAATTGTATGTCTCCATAAAATATCCGCGTTCATCGCCAAACACCGTTGGAGTAATCACTTTAAGACCTTCAATATTACATGTTTCAACCTGAATCTTACCCATTCCCATCATCCTCTTTCTAAATATCAAATATTTTACAGACCATCTGCAATTTCCATTAAATATTTTCCATAATTTGTCTTCAGCAACGGCTCTGCCAGTTTAATAAGCTGTTCTCTGGTAATAAAGCCGCGTTTATAGGCAATCTCTTCTATACAGGAAACATAAAGCCCCTGTCTCTTCTGAAATGCAGCCACAAAATCCGCTGCGTCAAGAAGCGCGTCATGATTACCGGTATCAAGCCAGGCAAAACCACGTCCCATCGTCTCCACATGCAGATCTCCTCTTTCAAGGTATGCATTATTTACACTCGTAATCTCAATTTCGCCTCTTGCGGAAGGCTTTACATTCTTAGCAATCTCTACTACATCATTATCATAGAAATACAAACCGGGAACCGCATAGTTTGATTTCGGATGTTCCGGTTTTTCTTCTATGGAGAGTGCTTTTCCATTCTCATCAAATTCAACAACTCCATATTCTCTCGGATCACGGACATAATATCCGAAAATAGTAGCTCCCTTTTCTCTGGAGCTAACTTCTTTCAACAGTTTCGAGAAGCTCTGTCCATAGAAAATATTGTCTCCCAAAATCAGTGCAACATTATCACTGCCGATAAATTCTTCTCCAATGATAAATGCATCCGCCAGACCTCTCGGAGTCTCCTGAACTGCATAGGACATACGAAGTCCCAGTTCTTCGCCGGTTCCGAACAATTCCTGGAACGTAGGCAGATCTCTTGGCGTAGAAATAATCAGAATATCCCGGATTCCCGCAAGCATCAATATTGACAAAGGATAGTAAATCATCGGCTTATCATACACCGGCATAATCTGTTTGGATACTGCCTTTGTCAGGGGATATAATCGTGTTCCTGAACCACCTGCTAATATAATTCCTTTCATAACTTCCTCCTAATATCGTATTAAAAATCATATCATAACTTATTATATCGATTTATTGTAACATATTCTTAACATTTTCTCAACTGTAAAAAGAGAAGACAGAACAAAACATCTGTCTTCCCTTTTATAAAACGCTTTACTCCGGTACGTATTTTCTCGGATCGACCGGCACTCCATTTTCATGTACTTCAAAATGAAGATGTGGTCCTGATACAATTCCTGTAGAACCAACTTCTGCAATTTTTTCACCGGCCTCCACGATATCGCCCGCAGAAGCAATAATCTTTGAGCAATGCTGATAGTAACACTCCACTCCATTTCCATGGTCAATTACTATATAGTTTCCTCTGGCGCTGGTATAGCCAACAAGCACAACCTTTCCTGATGCCGCCGCTAAAATCGCGGTTCCTTCTGACGCAGCATAATCTCTTCCCTGATGATTGCTGCTTGCGCCCTCTGTAGGTGAAACCCTGTAACCAAATTCAGAGGATACATAGTTCGCTCCCGGACATGGATTCACGAACCCTCCGGGGCCCGCTTCCGTCTCAATATACTCTCCCCCCTGGAAGCGCATAATGATGGTCGCACATACTTCTCGGGTAGTTATGCCCTGCGGATTAAGCATATTGTTATCTCCACTGATAATTCCATTCGCAACTGCCCACTGCATTCCTGCCAAAGACCAGGCTCCTACCAAACCGGAATCCGGATATCCGCTAAGATCAGCGCTTACCTGAGGACTTCCTTCAAAGCGGTGCAGCATTGTTACCATCTGTTCTCTTGTAATCTCATCAGAAGGTCCAAAAAGACCCGTATCCGTATATCCGGTCACAATTCCGTTGTCGCTCGCCCAAATCACCGCATTTGCATACCAATCATTTGCTCCGATATCGGGAAACTTATTCTCAAATTCCACATCCGGAGTACCTGCCAGGCGATATAATATCAGTGCGAACTGCCCTCTCTTTAAGGATTCTCCTACGCCAAAATATGTATCGTTTAATCCGGTCATAATTCCATTCTGAGATACGTACTGAACTGCTCCATAATACCATCCGTTCTGATATACATCTGAGTATGCTGCAAAAACTGTATTTGAACATAATCCAAACATCAAAGTCAGTGTCAGTATAAACACACCAATCTTTTTCTTCATATCCTACCTTGCCTTTCAAAAAAATGTCACAATGTTATACGTCGATTAACATTGTGACATATTTGTAATATTTTGTCAACATTTTGAAATAATTTCCAGTTTATTACTTCTCCAGCAAACCTTCGTTTTCTGTCCATCCCCAGAATGATTCGTCATAATTAATGGAATTCTCAAATCCGCACATTTCCATAACCACCTGCATATAAGAAGAACGGATCCCCGCCGTGCAATAAGATACAATTTCGTCTTCCTTATCCAGGCCGGCACTTTCAAACCATTTTGTCAGCTCATTTACCGGACGAAGGGTTCCATCCGCATAGAACAAATCTGTATATCTCAGATGAACAGCGCCCGGAAGATGTCCACCTGCCTTCTCATTATACAGACATTCGCCGTTATATTCTTCATCCGCGCGGACATCAACAATTTTATAAGAATCATAATTTGCCTTCAGTATGTCTGTCGTCACTACATGCTTCAGATTCTTAGAAGTAACCTCTGCATCCACCTTCGCAAGTGTAGATGTTCCCTTCTGTGTCGGCGCTCCGGCCGCGATCAATGCGCTGTAACCACCGTCAACAATCTTTACATTCTCATATCCGGCCACGCGAAGCTGCCACATCAGTCTTGCATCATCGCCCCAGCCATTAACCGTCTCGCCAAGAAGGATAATCTCTTTGTCCTTAGACAGTCCCAGATTACTGAAAGTCTCATTCATCTTTTCCACACTCTGCATCTGCCACCATCCCGGCACACCTGTGCTGCTGTTATCCGGGTTTAAATTCACGGACCAGTCTTTCCAATCGGAAATAACTGCTCCCTTTATAGTCTCCGCACTCTTCTCAACACCACGGCCATCTACAAAGATTACGTCTTCTTCGCCGATCTTACTTTTCGCCTCAGCGGCATCAATCACATAATCACCCTCGAACGGAACCAGTGTTCTGGAAATAATCGTTGCAATTTCCGCACGGTTTGCACTTGCCTGCGGATCAAGATACTTCTGTCCTGTAGCCGCATTTTCTTTTCCACTGATAACTCCCTCTGCCACTGCCCATTTCACATATTCTGTCGCAAAAGAGCTGACACTACCGCCATCCGGAAACGTGTCAAGTTCTGTCGTCCCTGACACATCATATCCCATATATTTCTGATAGCTGTACATCATCTTGGCAATCTGTTCTCTCGTAATCTGATCATTGGTACCAAAATTACCACTGCCATCCGTATATCCATTGGCAACTTTCGCCTGATATACCCACATAATCGGTTTCGTATACCACTGTCCGTCCGGCACATCTTTAAATACTGAGCTGTACTTCACCTCCGGACTCCCCGCCATACGGTACAGAACCGTCGCAAACTGCGCACGCGGAATATTCTCCGCCGGTGCGAAAACTGTACCTGCCGCATCCTTACCGGTCATGATTCCCTTATCACTGATCTCAGATACATAATCATAATACCAATGATCGGAAGCAACATCCGTAAATTCCTTAGCATCTGCTGAAAGTGGTACCGCCATTACTGCTGCCATTGCCGCAAACAGCGCTAATGTTGTTTTCATTTTCATACTCTTTCCTCCTACTGACCTACCAAAAAGGCCGTTTACTATTATCTATATATTATAAGTCTTCTTCCCCGGGCTAGTCCAATCGCTTCTTTTTATAGATAGTATAGACGTATTCTATAACGAATCATACCGATTCCATGCCTCTTTTACCCCGCCGTCAAACAGCATATGACCCTGGTTCAGTAAAATAGCGCGATTGCAGACCTTTTTCACCTGATCGATGCTGTGCGACACAAACAAAAGTGTTGTTCCCTGCTCCAGCATCTCATGGATTCTTGCATGGCATTTCTCCTGAAAACGGTAATCTCCTACCGACAAGATCTCATCGACAATCAGAATGTCAGGAGTGTAGATCGTAGCCACGGCAAATCCCAGTCTGGCAAGCATACCGGAAGAAAAATTCTTAATGGGGACATCCATAAACTGATGCAATTCTGAGAATTCTTCAATCGCGGGCATATTTTCCTCCAGCATTTCTTTAGGATACCCCAGAATGGCGCCATTCAAAAATACATTTTCCCGCGCAGTAAGATCCATATCAAATCCTGCGCCCAATTCAATCATCGGCGCAACCGTGCCATTAATATGCACACTCCCCTTCGTAGGTTTTAAAACGCCGGCAATCGTTTTCAGGAGCGTACTTTTCCCACATCCATTCCGCCCAATCAGAGCCACAGATTCTCCCTTATTCACCTGGAAACTAATATCACTAAGCGCCCAGAATTCTTCATAAGTAATCTGACGCTTTACTTTCTTTATTAAAAATTCTTTTAAACTGTCAACATTCTCTCTGTAGAGGCGAAACATCATCGACACATTGTTGACTTCTACAATCGGATTCTCCACTTCTCTTCCCCCCTATACTTTCAGAATAAATGTATCCTGCTGTTTAATAAAGCTCCATATTCCTAACACTAGTGCAACCACGCATGCTGCGATGCATCTTATATGCAGTTCCATCCCCGGGACAACGCCATATAGAACTGCATCACGGAACATCTCGACAAAACTGGTAAGCGGATTCATCTCAACGAGAGTTTTCACCCAGCCCGGCAAAATCTCAATTGGATAGAAAATAGGTGTCAGATAAGTAAGCCCTGTAATAATTACCCCATAGAGATGCTGCAGGTCGCGGAACGTCACCACAACAGCAGATAATAAAATTCCTATGCCAAGCGAAAACAAAAATACATATAAAATCGGGAACACAAACAAAACCAATTTCCACGTCAGCGGAGTTCTTGTCACGACCACCACCAGCGCCAGCGCGATACAGGATGTCAGAAGATTCACAAAACAAGAACATACTTTTGACATCGGGAACAAATATTTAGGCAGGTATACTTTTCTGATCAAAGGCGCATTTCCCAAAATAGACTGCATCGCCATTGTAGTCGCTTCATTAAAAAAGTTAAATATGACTTGTCCGCACATCAGATATACGGGGAAATTATCTATCCCCGCTCTGAACACATGTGAAAAAACAAGCGTCATAATAATCATCATTCCAAGAGGATTCAGAACAGACCACAACATTCCCAAAAAAGACCGGCGGTACTTTATTCTGATATCCCGCTGAACCAGTTCTTTTAACAACTCTTTATAAGCAATAAAATTATGAATATACGTCTTCACTTTTGTTTTTCCCACCTTTCGTTCTATTCTTTCTTTCTGCTCTTCCAAACACTTTCCAATTTATTATACGCAGACTCCGGAAGAATCCGTCTCAGGCGGTTTTTGGCTCTGCGCTTTAACACTCCTTTTAGAGAATCCGGATCCACAGATAATTCCAGCCTGTTTTCTAATGCAAAACACATGTATTGATGAAAATCCTCAATGCCATACTGCATCATAATTTTATTATATTCTCTCACATAATACTTTAGATTTCCATATTCAATCTGCGCAAAATAATCAGACATCACAATCCCCGGATAATATCCTGACTGCTGCACTACAAATGGATAAATACGTTCAATTGCATGTAAGATTGTATCATCTATCCCATTGGGTTCCGGCGGGAAATCCGTATATTCCCATTTCTTGCTGTATAACGGCTTCATAGCTGCGGGTCTGAACCAGAACATTGTCCCAAAGGGAGCGACCGGCGGCTTCGACTCAGAAATCGGCACCGTAATTCCCAATTCCTCCGCCAGTTCTTTCACCAATTTATAACTTCCTCTCCATTCTCTTCCCAATGTGGTAAAGAATGGACCATGGTTAGGTTCCGGCGGTGAAAGCAATCCCAGTCTGGGCTTTTCATCAAATTCAATAATAATATTCTTTACAAATTCTCTGCTTGCCAGCGTGTTTTTCAGACATTTGTAAGCGAACCCTGCCCCTGCCGTTCCCGGTACTACCTGCGCCGTTTTCTTATCATGCACAAAACATGCTATATCATAATCGTCAATCACATCCCTGACGCCTATGAGCAGACTGCTTACATCCCTTCCTCTGTTTTCAATCACCCGGACTTCGAGATGCTTACAGCGAAGTCCTGCAAATACTTCTTCAATTTTTTTCTTTTTTTCTTCTGAATCCGTTGTAATATAGACATCTGCATTCTCCGGCATCGACATGGCATATTCCAAAGATTCTTCCAGCAAATCCTCAAAATACAGATGCATAATCAGCGCCACCCGATTCCGTCCGGCCGCCTCTTCATATTTTCTTTCATCGGCATATTTCTCTGAAAGAATAGAATTCAAATTCAGATTCTTAACAATATCCGCCTGATTATAATTCCTTAAGATCGTCTCCCAGATAAAATCTACATCATAATCCGTTTCGTTTTCCAGATAGTGGAACAATTCTTCTACCTGTTCCCCGGCTGTCTGGCTCAGGAAATCCTTCGGATCATGGAAAAACATCCGGCGTTTGAAAATGGGACATCTCTGCTCTTTTAACAGTTTTACCGGGCACATCATCAGCGGATAACCGCTGTACTCCCTCATCTGATCTGTCTTCACAGATGTGGCGCTCACAAAGCCTAAATCTTCAAAATGCTTTGTAAAAATCATCTCATGCTTTCCAACCGCTTCCCAGTATGAATGGATCATCGGCATCTCATCCCAGTATTCCTGGAATTCCCGGCTGCTTATAAGGGATCTTCTGCACACAATAAAATGCGACTGAATATGCGTAGGAATGTAACCATACTTACAGCAGCCCGAAGGATCGCACATTTGTTTTGCATACTCGGTAATCCCCCAGAAATCCACATCTCTGGCATCCATTTTATCGAAAGTTTCTTTTAACGGAAATACCGGACCCATAATCGTACTGTTCATCATAATTACTTCATCATATTCCTGAAGCTTATCCCATCCGTAGGTCTCTAAAGCAGTCTTATATGCCCAGACGTCAAATCCTTTATTTTCACGCACCATTACCTGTCCATACTGTTCCAGGGTTTTTCTGCCTTCTTCTTGCAGTTCCCCATTACATATCACAAATATTTCTGACACATTTCTTTTCAGGTCTTCCAAAAAATATGGCACAAAACGGTCGACAACTCCCATTTTATCATAAAAGAAATAAATTGCCAGTCTTTTGGCATTTGCACTGTTAATCATCATAATTCTTTTCTATTCTCCTTCATTTTCCATCTCTGCACTTCCCAGGCAGACAGTTCGTACCGCTATCACAAAAATTCCCGACAAACTACAGCAAACGCCTATATTTTGCCGGGAATTTTATTTTTCCCATTAATATACAACTACCGTCGTTCCGGAAGGAATATTGTCATATATCCATTTTGCGTTGTCGATTTGAAGTCTCACACAACCATGGGATAACGCCATTCCCACCCTTCCGTCCATAAGCGAGCCATTCGGATAGTACAGTACGGAATGGAACAGATAGTTACCGTAAAACTGTGTCCACCAAAAACATCTGGATCCATAGGAATCAAAATAGTACCCTCTGCTTCCAACTCTGAACACCCCGGATACAGTCGGAGTACTCGGCTTACCTACCGTACAGTCCATATACATGACCGGAGACCAGCCGCCCTGCCAGCCCTGGAATATACCGACTTTACAAGCATCTCTGTTCACCATAATAATATATGGGGTAGAACTGGAATACATATTTGCATACAGCATCATCGCAGCCAGATCCGGTGGATATTGCTGGGCCGTATAGCTAACCGTATTGGATTGGACTGTGCCGTCATGAAGCCGCGCTTCCACATGAAGCCAGTAATTCCCCGTATCTGGGGCATACCAGTAGGAATCACTTGTCTTACCCCAATCGCTGATCGTATGCCACTGTCCTTCCGAAACATTATAATACATCCATCTGTACTCGGCTGCGGAATCATTCGTATCAACATCTACGGATAATATATACTCCAGGTCCGCCGCATTGTTGATTTTGATATTGCCGAAATTTACGTATGGGGCCTCAACAGAAAACTCTATAAACGACTGTTCAATCAAGCCTCCGTTCTTATTATATATCTCATAACAAAACAGATATTTCCCCAGCGACTGCGGAGACCACACCGCCCCGTCAGAAGTATGGGGAATGGTTCTCCATGTGTTGCCATCGTATACCAGATATCTTTCAGAACCAACCACATCAAACGAATCATTATATTTCCCCTGTAATTTTATTTCACTTTCAAGCCATCCAGGCGACTGGATATTTGTATAAAACGATGCAATACCCGTCTTCTTCACCCGGTGTCCGCAGGACTTGGCAACCACAGTGCCATCGCTAAGCTTCGCCTCCGCATACATAAGGAAATCCCCCGGATGAACCGCCTTCCATGATGCCCAGTTACCGGCATCCCAGTCTCTGATCAGCCGCCATTCATCTTCCGCCACATCGTAATACCGCCAGCGGAACACAATATCGGGATCATTGGTCTCATAAGATACTCCCAGTTCAAAATGGTTTCCTTTATCTACCACGCACATGTCGGTTAAATTTGCATATACCCCTTTATAGCGATAAGCCACTGTCTTGGAAGTCGTCCTTCCATCTGAAAGTTTCACCGCAACACAGATCCAATAATCTCCTTTTTCCGGCGGATACCATGTGATCTGGCTGCTTTCCTGCCATTCCTTAAGCACCGTCCATTTCTGTGTCTGAAGATTATATTGAACCCACCGGAACTGTACATTCTGATCATTCGATTCATATACTGCTTCTGCTTCAATCCTCGTTCCCAGATCAGTCAGGCGGATATCTGCCACTCTGATATGAGGCTCGTTCCACACCTCAGTAACCTGTTGTATCTTTTCTTCCACAGATTCTTTACAGGAATTTACAGCTTCTTCCCCGTCTTCTTCCACTTCCGATTCTTCTATTCCTCCCGCCTCTTCTGTCACTTCCGGCACATCTGTTTCTTCCGTCATTTCCGGTTTTGCATCAGAAAGCTCTTCTTCTGCCGCCTCAGGTTCATTCACCGTTTCGCTCTCAGTCATTTCCCCGGTCAGCATTCCGGTCTCCGAAGCCAAAACACAATAAGGTTCAAATGCCAGTGTGCACGCAAGTACCAATGCAACGAAATTTCTTTTTATAAATTTTCTCATCTTTTCACCTGCCTCTCCTGCTGTTTCGCACTCTATTATAACGAAAATAAAACTCTATTTCAATAATCCCCACAAAAATGACTTCATAATATCTGGCATTAATTATCTTCTTGCAAAGACCATTGTCCAAACATCGAGTGATCGGTGGTGTAAAACGTACCATGCAGATAAATAGCCGCATCATACATTTTATCCTCTAACGCCTTCTTCACATAATCTGTACCGTCCGCCGGTATGAACCTTGGATCAATCACCGTAATATTCTTACATTCCAACGACAAATAGGAAAGCGTCCTATAACACAAAGAATCACAAATAACCAGCAAGCTTGGACCATCTGAGTCCAGATTCTCCACATGATAGCCGCCTGCTCCATACCGCAGATAATTAGTGATCCAATAAGTGTAAGTTTCATCTTCGCTGCTCTGGTCATAGCCATTCATAATGACTTCCTCATATTTCCCATCTGCATACCATCCGCCAAACACGTCTTCCAAATGATAAGTGGGCTGCTCCTTTGGAATATATTCTTCAAATTCATCAATTCCCACATAATAAACTCCCAAAGACTGTACAAGATTTCCCGCAAATGGATGAGAATGTATTTCAAATCTCTCATCCTCTTCCTGAATGACATCCAGTATAGCCACCCGGTATTCTGACTCAAGCTTTTCGGCAATTTTATTAGCCATCCATATTTCGCCCTGAGTCGTTGTGTGAACATCCGTCTTAAAATAGAATTCATCCCGCGACGGCGCTTCCTCTCCTTCCAGGATCTCTTCCTCGTCCATACAGAGAATACCTGCAGCGTCCGTAATCTCTCTAATCTGGCTGTAATATGTTCTCGTCCGTATCAGTATATCCGGTTCCGAAGACTCTTCCGGCTCTCTAACCGGCATCTGCACATACAAAAGTGGAACCCCTTTCTCGTCAAGAACCTGCTTAAGTTCCAACATCTCTTCAGCAAAAGGATATACATCCGATTCCTTGGTTACATAGTCCATCAGCCCACTGTCTGTACGTATAAACCGCATATTGCCGGATAGCCTTTTTCCCATAGCATTCTGAATCATACCATACAGGTTCACCCATTCCCTCTGCTTCCAAAAGGAAGTTCGGTAATCCTCTTCCAACTGACTTCCGCCCTCTTTCAAATAACCTTCATCGAGCGCAAGTTTTTCTTCCACAAGAGGAAGCACTGCTTTTGCATTGAGTCCGCCGATTCCTACAAGAATAAAAAGGAAGCAGACTGGAATCAAATATGCAATTCTACTTTTCTTGCCCATACCCCGGCTCCCTTTCTTCTAGAAATTAAAATAAATAAACGGATTATAAGAACTATTTACGCAGTAGGAAATACAAACCAGGAACAATCCAATATATGCCGCCGTTTTCAGAACATCGCCAATCACATAGTATTTGCTTTCTCTAACGATATGGTAACAGTTCTTCACAAGCGGAGTACAGGCGGCAACTCCCAAAAGAAGAAGAACTTTTAAATCTTTCAGCCAGAAAGCAGCCAAAGAATCCCCTATCTCTTTTCCGGGTACCAGCATAATTCTGATGTATGCAAATGCTTCTTGAACCGAATCCGCCCTGAACAGAACCCATCCCCAAATTACACACAGTATCGTAAATATATAATATAAAATCTTTCCTGATTTTTTCTGAAGATTTTGAGGAATTCCTGTCATCTTTTCAAATGTCAGAAGCAGGAAGTACCACAGTCCCCACAGCAGAAATGTCCAATTCGCCCCATGCCAGATTCCCGTCAGCGTCCACACTACAAAAAGATTCCCTATGAGCCTTACCTTCGTCTTCACCCTTGAACCGCCCAGCGGGATATACACATAATCCCGAAACCAGCTTCCAAGGGATATATGCCATCGTCTCCAGAATTCTGACACGCTAACCGACAGATAAGGATAACGGAAATTCTCCAAAAACTGAAACCCGAACATTTTTCCAAGACCGATCGCCATATCAGAGTATCCGGAAAAATCGAAGTATATCTGAAAGGTATAACAAAGTGCGCCTATCCAAGCTGATACTCCCGACAATTCAGAAATATGACCGAAGGCATAATCTGCTATAGGAGCAAAAGAATTCGCAAGTATCAGCTTTTTAGAGAGTCCGATGATAAATCGTTCTACTCCGTCAGAAAAATCACTCCAGCTTTCCTTCCTATGTTCGATCTGATCCGCAATCGTCTGGTAACGAACAATAGGACCGGCAATCAACTGTGGAAAAAACGCTATGTAAAGCGCTACATTCAGTGGATTCTTCTGAACCTCTCCCTGTCCCCTGTACACATCTATCACGTAAGAAATCGCCTGAAAGGTGTAAAAGGAGATGCCAATCGGCAACGTAATATTCCACCCCGAAAGTTCCAATCCCAAAATACCGCACACGAAATTCATATATTTGAAGACAAACAAGAGCGACAAATTATAGAACAGCATCAATACAATGATTCCTTTTTCTTTTACCGTATCACCCCGTCTTCTGTCAATCCAGAGTCCGAATATATAATTCATCACAATTGACAAAAGCATTAGCAGCACCAGCCGCGGTTCTCCCCATGCATAAAAAAACAGACTCACCAGAACCAACCATATATTCTGCATCTTTCGCCACGGAAGAAGGAGATAATATCCCGCCATTGTCACGGGTAAAAAAGCAAAAATAAAAAAACTATTTGAAAAAACCATTTTTTACTTATACATTTCCTGATAATATTTCTGATACTCTCCGCTTGTCACATTCTTCATCCATTCCTCATTCTCAAAGAACCACTTAATCGTCAGACGGATTCCTTCCTCAAACATCGTATCCGGAACCCAGCCTACCTCTGCTTTGATTTTATCCGGTGCGATGGCATATCTCCTGTCATGTCCCTTTCGATCCTGTACATAAGTGATAAGCTTCTCGCTTACCAGCTCTTTGCGCGGGTCGCCTTCCGGAAGCATCTCCTGCAAAGTATCCAGAATGATATGGATAATCTCAATATTCTGCTTCTCATTATGGCCGCCGATATTATAAGTCTCAAACAACCTGCCCTTTTCCTGTACCATGTCGATTCCCTTTGCATGATCCTCCACATAGAGCCAGTCTCTTACATTCTTTCCATCGCCATATACCGGAAGGTTCTTGCCCTGCAGGGCATTGTTAATAATCAAAGGAATCAATTTCTCCGGAAACTGATACGGTCCGTAATTATTGCTGCAGTTGGTAATATTCGCCGGGAATCTATAAGTGTCCATATAAGACTTCACCAACATATCTGAGGATGCCTTACTTGCAGAGTATGGGCTGTGTGGATCATAAGGTGTTGTCTCATAAAAGTATTCACCTTCCTTCTCCAATGAGCCATATACTTCGTCCGTTGAAACATGAAGAAACTTCTTTCCCTCCTTAAATGTTCCGTCAGGAAGCTCCCAGGCCGCCTTCGCAGCATTCAGCATAACCAATGTTCCAAGTACATTCGTCTTCACAAATACATCCGGATTCTTGATACTTCTGTCCACATGGCTCTCCGCCGCAAAATGTACGACCCTGTCAATATCATTTTCCTCAAAAATCTGATTGATCGCATCCGCATCACAGATATCTGCCTTTACAAAAGTGTAATTCTCTCTGTCTTCTATATCCTTTAAATTCTCCAGATTCCCCGCATAAGTCAGTTTATCCACATTAATAATCCGAATCTCATCTCCGTATTTCTTAAACATATAATGGATATAATTTGAACCAATAAAGCCTGCTCCGCCAGTCACTAAATATGTCCTCATTTTTTCTTCTCCTTATCTATTCTTCATGATTTTATTTATCTTTTCTGCATCGCCCCAGACTCCCGGCGAGTCATAAGGACGATCCGGAAACGCGCCATATTCCGGCCGGATCTTAAATCCATGTTCCTTAATGAACTCATCTACCTTCTCGCCCAGAGAAAGCGGCTCTCCGGTACAGCAATTAATGATTCCATGGATCTCATCCTGCGTTGCTGCAGCCGCAATCTGTGCTGACAGCTCATCTACCGTAATAAAATCGTATTTATTCTTTCCGGAATTAAACGGGAAGGTTTCTTTCCCTTCTTCTTCCCAGCCAACAATTTTGGCAAAGACAGATTTACTCTTCTTGTCATCGCCAAGAATATAATAAGCTCTCAGCCAGTCAATCTTCACATCCTTGCCGCTTGCCAGGAGAAATGTCATCTGACGCAAAGCGTTCTTGGCAATTCCATAAAGGGACACCGGATTCGCCGGCGTATCCTCTGTAATTGCACCTTCCCAGTAGCCTATTTCATGCATCGTACCCATTACGGCAAGCTGCGGAAGCCCGCCTTCAATCATATTCTTAATAAAGGTATAATGGTTGGGCAAATCCTGAATGTGAGAATCCGCATTATGGACAAAGCCATTTCTCCAAGCCATATGGATACAGGAATCCGGTCTGCCAAACTGTTCATAAATATTCTCATCTCCGCTAAACAACTGCACCTCCGACCTTACTGCCCTCTCATCCACGCCGTCAAACGAAAAATCTGATGCAATAACTTCATGTCCCATATCCAAAAGTGCTGATACCACATGACGTCCTATATAACCATTCGCTCCTGTTACCAATACCTTTTTCTTCATGAAATGACCATTCTCCTTTTTTATCAAATTTCTTTCTGCCAGATATTCTCTTAATGCCTCCTGCCATTCTGCCATCGTATACCCAAATTCTTCTTTCAGCTTCTTATTCTCCAATATGGAATATGCAGGTCTTTTTGCGGGCGCCCCGTACTCTTCTGTCGTAACCGGAATAACCGATACATCCTTCCCACACATTTTATAAATCGCCCTGGTAAATTCCGCCCAGGAGCAGCTTCCCTCGCAGGTTGCATGATAAGTTCCGTACTTATCAGAACGGCACAGAAGATCAATGACCTTCGCTACCTCTTTCGCACTCGTAGGTGTACCAAACTGGTCTCCTACAACCCTGACTGTATCCTTCGTCTCAGCCTGCCTTAACATCGTATTAACAAAATTCTTGCCCTCTCCATACAGCCATGCAGTACGAACCACAAAATACTTTCCGGCAATCCGGCGGACAAATTCTTCTCCGGCAAGCTTCGTCTCTCCATAGACAGACTGCGGGTTGTACGAGTCTCCCTCAACATAAGGTTGTCTTTTCTCACCGTCAAACACATAATCTGAAGAAAGATGGACTAACACAGCATCCACTTCGTTTGCCGCCTCACTCAGATTCTTCGGTCCTGCTGCATTAATCTGATATGCCCGTTCCTGATCCGTCTCGCAGGCATCCACCTGCGTATGCGCAGCACAGTTGATGATAATATCAGGCTTTATCTGCCGTACTGTCTGCATCACGTCTTCTGCGTCCGTAATGTTCATCTCAGAGATATCCGTATTCACAATCTGCACATCCGAATCATTTTTGTAAAATTCATTCAATGCTTTCCCCAATTGGCCCTGAGAGCCTGTTATCAATATCTTTTTCAAAACCAGTCTCCATTTCTTTCCTTAATACTTTTATTTTACAACAGTTCGTCCTGTCTTGCAATCCCTCACTTGCCTGCCCGCAGTTTTAGGATACATCCCATAAGCTTCTTGTGCAGGAAGAATAAAAGCCACGCAAAAACCGCTATCATGCAGCAGATAACTACAAACAGAAGATAACTGCGTTTCACAGAAATATTCACCAGATCCACCGAAGCCATCACCCTGTCGATAATGACATGGTGAACAAGGAATATCGCATAAGAATATTTACTCAGGACACCGCACACTTTCTCTACCGGCGCAAACTTTACAAAATAAGAAAGATACACCAGCACGACAAAAGATGCAATCCCTACATAAGTAGTTTGAATGTTCGACAAAAAGCCCGGCTTAAGCACTCCATTTAACACCAGCACAACAAACGCTGCCAGCGCCGCCTTCCAATCCACCTTCCAACTGCATTTTACAAAAAACATACCGAAGACAATCTCCGGGAAACGGATAAAAAGCATGGTTGCCGCCACCACCGGGTAAGGACCGCGGTAACACAGCCAGAGTCCCGCCACATACATAACTACAACTGCTGCAAGCAAAAGGAGCGGCTTTGCATTCATGGCTTTCCGAAGAAGCGGGAAAACCAGGTACATCAGAATAATCACTCCCAGAAACCATTCTCCTAAAATATAAAAAGTACCATAGCCATTCGTCATCAAAAGGCCGTCAAACCCTGTCACTGTAAAAATAAACCGCCACTTCGGCACTCCTGTCCCCGGCATCATCTTGTCTGCATAAAAAGAATAAATAAATGCCGCAATGTATGCCATCCAGAACATCGGGTAAATGGAAAAGAACCTTTTTTTATAAAAAGTCTTTAATTCACATTTCTTTTCATATACGTACATCAGCGCCGCGCCGGATATAATAAAGAAAAGGGAAACTCCCCAGTCTCCGATATAAATATTACTTACCGTTGTAGTAAGCACGGCTTTCTCCGGCATCGGAGGGTTCAGATACAGATACCGCGCATTAAAATGTGTAATCACTATAGAAACCGCCGCAACCGCGCGGACAAAATCAAGATAAAACAACCGTTCTTTTTTCATATCCGTTATTGACCTTTCTTCTTAAATATCCAAAACTTACTTGCCACATAGTTAAAAATAATTACCAGTATATTTGACAGGATCTTAATAATCATATCGGAAAACCCCATCATCTCTACCAAAAGCCACATCAAAAATATATCCATCGCACCGGAGGCCACGCGGCATCCCACAAAGCTTGCAATCTCTCTGCATACCCCGGTAAAAGAACGCACCTTGCTTTCAAACACCCATATCCGGTTCGTAACATAAGCAAATGCCACTGACAAAGCCCACGCACATGCAGTAGATGCCATCACGCCAACTCCAAAACTCCTGGTAAGCACCGCATAAGACACGATATTTACCAGCGTCGTACAAACACCAAAAAACAGATACAAAATTACTTCTTTATATTTTAACAGTAAATCCTTCATTTTTCCTTTATCCTAATATTATCCCAATTTTACTATAATAACACCATTTTTCATTGCAACGCTGCCGCTGTCCGGCCACGACGGCATGTTCTGCGCCGCTTCTTCCGCTACGGCAATATCTTCCGCTTCAGGCATCTCATAAGAATATCCCAGCGTATCCAGAAAATGATTCATAACCCAGGTTCCATGATTCGTACTAAAGGACATTTCAAAAAAAGATTTGCCAATCAGCTCAAGTTCCTCATCTGCTATACATACTTCATTGCGCTGCGGCATTCTGCTTCCCACAAACACAACCGATTCTTCCGGTTCCTCCCCACAATCAAGCTGGTCTATCCTATCCGTAATTTTCACCGCCAGGCGCACATCCTCCTCGTACTGGACATATTGCGTATAATACAGTCTTGCCGAAAGCAGGCTTTGATACATGGAAAAGAAGAAAACCACCGTTACAGCAGCAACATATGCACCCTTCATTATCTTTCCGGAATCGGGACTTAAAGTATTGACCATATACTGTATAAAAAAACCTGTAACAAAAGGAATCATAATCTCTACCCGGATCATCGGTGCCGTGCCGAGAAGCAATGTCATAAGAAACGGACTTATCATACAAAACGCCAATGCCAAAAGGTACATAAAATAACACTTCTTCTTCTCCCGGATCCTTGCAATACTGTAGATCAATACTATTACATAGATTATTCCCATCGCTTCTGTAAAAAACAGTCCATCGCCGAGAAGCACTTCTTTTATATGCTCTATAATATCGGACACACATTCTGCGACAGATGCATTGCCCCACATAACCTGTTCCGTAATATACGGAGTCGTCTCTATTCCCAGCACAGAGAGGACAATCTTGTTCACCACCTGGTACACACCAAAAGAAAACACGAAAACAGCAATCAGCTTTCCTATAATCCCCCAGTAAAATTTCATACCGGCCCCCGCTTCATCCTGCTCTGCACATTTGTCATACACCAGCAGAAAGCAGACTGCAGCCCCCGTCATAAAAAGCGGAACCAAAGATTGATAGGTTGAAAAAGCCAGCACACAGCAAATAACTGCAGGAAAGTACATATACCATCGTCTTTTTTCCAGAATCACCTCGTATATGACAATAAGCGCCAAAGCAACCAGCAATAAGGCTATGTTCACCTCGTAAGCCTGCAGAAGAAATCCCGACTGCTCCGCCATAATCATGGAAGTAAAAAAAACGACCGGAAAAATCCAATTGTTCCGAATTCCTTTCTCCTGCTTCGCACCAAGCCAGTAAAACAAGTAAGACCACAGAAAACTATTGGCAATCATTGTTACAAACATAAAAAAAGATGCAATAAAGGGATTAAACAAATACGTTCCAAGCAGCTTCTTCAGAAAAATCAGTCCAAAACGTCCCATCATGTACCAACTGTTATACAGATTATCTGCCACCGCCATAATGGCTTCCGTATCATGCGAAATAGATACGTTAAACACTTTAATCCCATATACTGCCAGTAAAAATATACCGGTCACCCAAAGACTGGTTTTACTTTTTTTAGTAAATTCTATTACAGACGGCAATTTCCAAAAATCTTTTTTTTCTTCTTTCATACCGGCAAATTCTCCAATCTTTTCATTTCTTCTGCTATTTTAAATGCTTCCCTGCCGTTTGTCAACCAACGCCCCGGGGTATCCTGAAATGGACGTTGATTTTTCTCTTTTCATTCGCTATAATAAATGGATAAAGCCAAGAAAGGACGAATGATAATTATGTCAGATTTGATATCTGTTATTGTACCTTGCTATAACGAAGAAGTATCTCTTCCTTTTTTTTATAAAGAAATCCAGAAAGTGATTTCCCATATGCAGGAAAGGTATCCGGTTGAATTCGAATTACTATTTGTAGATGACGGCTCCCGGGATGATACCCTGTCCATCATCAAATCCTTTGCTTCTAAAGACCCGAAAATTAAATATCTTTCTTTTTCCCGCAATTTTGGAAAAGAAAGCGCTATTTTAGCCGGTCTGGAACACGCGACCGGCGATTATGTCGCATTGATGGATGCAGATTTGCAGGATCCGCCCTCATTACTTACTCAGATGTATGAGACTATAAAAGAAGGGACTTATGACTGTGTAGGCACGAAAAGAGTTGACCGGAAAGGCGAACCTCCCATCCGCTCCTTTTTTGCCCGCTGTTTCTACAAATTAATTAACAAGATTTCAAAAACCAGCATCGTTGACGGAGCCAGAGATTTCCGGCTTATGACACGTCAAATGACAGATGCTATTTTAAACATGCCGGAATATAACCGCTTTTCCAAAGGTATATTCGGCTGGGTCGGATTTAAAACGAAATGGCTGGAATACACGAATGTTGAGCGCGTGGCAGGAAGCACGAAATGGTCTTTTTGGAGCCTGTTTTTATATTCACTGGACGGCATCGTCGCATTCTCCACGATTCCACTGTCCATAGCTTCTATACTGGGAATCCTTTTTTTGTTTATCGCTCTTATATTTATCATTGTAATTATTGTAAAAACTCTCATTTGGGGAGACCCGGTAGCGGGTTATCCATCCATGATGTGCGTGATCTGCCTGCTGGGTGGTCTTCAGCTATTCTCAATCGGTATTCTTGGACAATATCTGTCCAAAACATATCTGGAAGTTAAGCACCGTCCGATCTACATTATTAAAGAAAGCAACACGGCAGAATCTTACAAGTAGAAAACAAACAGAGTGGAACCGGCTCATATGAGCCGGTTCCACTCTATCCAAATGTATCGCTATTTCATTCGTTTTCCCACTTCTCTAAGCGGCTTTGTAATCTTCCAGCTTGTCGAATTTTCCATTTGATTAACCTTTTCCCGCAAAATCTGAATCTGTTGTTCTTTTAACTGCATTTCCTGATTCATCTGCCGCAGCTGCTCTTCTTTCTGCTGTTCTTTTTCATGAGCCTGCTTCTGCCATTTCTTTAAACTGTCTATCTCTATCTCCAACTGGTTATTTTTCCACATCAATTCACCTTTCTCTGCAGCAATCTCCTGAGAATAGAATAAATGCTTTCGGGACTGTTCGTAATAATCTTTTGGAGTATAATGAAATTTCTCCTTTAATAATTCAACTATCCGGGGATTTTCCATCAATTCTTCCAGTTTAGCCAACCCCAGTACCGGATTCGGATCATCTTCATCCGTACACCTGCACAGCAAAAACGCCTGTTCACACAATAATTCTTCGTGACTGGAGGATTCTTTATTCAAAAAATACTCCTGAAACACTTCCTTAAATAATTCGTCCGGCATATTATCGAAATAATGAAATCTTACATTCATAAATTCATTGAAAAAGCGTCTGTTATTATCCGGGTTCAGTGCGCTGTTTTGTCTGGCAGTTCTTCGATACTCTGTCAGTGGTTCTTCTAAAAAAATAAAATCATATTTTAAAGCCGACCTCACAAAGAAGTCAAAATCATGTCCCTGCATATATGCAAGATTAAAAATTCCTATTTCATCAATCACTTCTTTCTTCATAAGAAGCGTGGATTGAATCAACGTATTGCCCTGAAAGAAGAACTGCCTGAGCCACCCCTGCCGGTTTTCTCTTCTGCTGTTATATGCCCGGTACAGCTCCGGCATCTCATCATTAATAATGACGCCATTCTCATTGATGATATCTAACTTTGTGAAGCACAGTGCCCCTTCCGGATTTTCTGCCATATACTGCAACTGTTTTTCCAGCTTCTCCGGTTTCCAGATATCGTCACTATCAAGTCTTGCCACCAGTTCTCCCTTTACATAAGAAAAACCTATATTCGTTACAATACAAATCTGGCTGTTTTCTTTCTGTGGATAGAACTTAATCCTGTCATCTTTTGCGGCATAGGAAGAAATGATATTCACCGATTCATCTGTTGAACCATCGTCTATAATAATAAGTTCCCACTTCTCATAAGTCTGTGCCAACACACTTTCAATAGATTTGCCAATATATTCTTCATGATTATAATTTACCATTACAATACTTACCAAAGGCTGTTCTATCTTTTCCATCTCTACTCTTCCTCTCACATAATTAAAATAAAGTTATCTGTCTTCCAGCAATTCATTTAATTTTTCAAACTGCCCCTCTGCCGCTCTGATCAGATATTCTCTCTGCTCTTCCGGAAGTCTTTCAGCCTTGTCCGGCAAACTATCCGTGTCTATATGGTCCAATTGTCCCAGTTCCACATAATTTCGGCATTTATTATCCTCCAACACATGAAGTGTCTTCTTATCATATACGATTGGAAGTACTTTTTTCCCTTTCAGCCATCCTAAAATAATACTATGGAACCTTGTCCCCACAACAACTTCCGACTCATCAAAAAGTTCCAGGCACTCTGCTAGATTATCTCTGTAGAAATAAACATCAACTTCTTCCTTTTTATCCGGGGAAATAGCTTCTGTTATCTGCAAAATTGCCTGTTCATCTCCCTGCATTTTACAGAAAGAAACAAATTTTACTTTATATCCCTTCTGAATATATGTCTCCGCTAATTTTACCATAAAGCGCCTGTAATTTTCCGCATACTGGCTGATTGCAAATTTCCCCTTTCGGTCATCCAGCCTGATCACGGAAAAAAGTACCTGTCTTTTTTCGCTGCACTTATTACTCTCAGGCGTCTTATAATTAAAGACAATATCCGGTGCATACCGCACATTCGGCAGTTCTTTAAATAACTGGTAAGAATATTGGTCTCTAAAGCATACCCCGTCATACCGTTTCAAAAGGTCATAATATCTTCTATAATACTCTTCATCTTCATACGGTCCAAAATTTGCACCGCACACATACATTCTTTTACTTGCACTTCGCAGCATATTGTCGAGATTATAAGTTGCTTCATAATTCTCATGCTGTATATAAACGGATCCTCCTACATGCACAGTAGCGTCTGAATTTCTTACCAGCATTCCAAAAATATCTTTATCGTTTCTTTTCATTTTATTCCAGAAACGATTCCAAAAAAGAACTTTTTTATCATCCGGTGAGTAAACTTTCAAATTACGGATATGCTGAAACCTTTTTTTATAAGATTTGTCTGCCCAAAGTCTGAAGTTCACATTAGGATATCTTTGACATAATACCAGAACCATCAGATCATCCCCCAGATTTCCCGCCATATATGCATATATCAATACCTTTTTCATCTTCCAATCACCTTCAAAAACCGCTCTGTCATTGTTGCGCATTCTGCACGGCTTGCATTTCCCTGTGGATTTATTCTCCCATTATCTCCCTGTATAATTCCTGCATTTACTGCCCAGGCTACCGCGTCTTTGGCGAAATCACTAACAGAAGCCGAATCTTCAAACCGTTCCATCTCACTATAATCAACAGGTCCCATATCGCTTTCCTGAATCTTTGTATAACGGTATAACATAACGGCAAGCTGTTCACGGTTAATCAGATCATTCGGTCCAAAACAGCCATTGTTCGTATAACCGGTTATTACTCCACACTCTCCGGCCCAGGCTACCGCATCCGTATACCATTCATTTTCTCCTACATCCGGAAATGTCCACATATAAAGTGCCTCGGGTTCTCCAACCAGACGATAAAGAATCATAGCAAACTGTGCTCTTACAAGACCATCTTCCGGTCCAAAAATAGTATCCGTCAGTCCTGTCATTATTTCCTGCTTATATATATAAGCAACATGATCATAATACCAACTGTTTACGGCAACATCCTTAAAAGGCAGCCATACCTTTCCCCCTGTGGCTTTCAATGCGCTCTCACAATTTAAAACACCGATTTCCTGCATATCTTCATCAGGAATCCGATCGGCGGTCTTCTTCAAAATCTCCTTGACCTCTGCCGTTGTAATATCAGGCCTAAGTGCATATATCATGCCGGCTGCCGCTGAAACAATAGGTGCAGCCATAGATGTTCCGCTCTTTTTTCCATAAGAAGAGGTTTTTAATGTACTGTATATATTCACTCCCGGTGCCGCAATATCTTTTTTCGTTCCATAATTCGAAAAAGAAGCTCGCTGATTTTCTGCATCTACCGCAGCAACACCAACTGTTGAATCATAATCACAGGGAACTTCCTGCACTTGTCCTTTATCACTGGTTCCATCATTTCCGGCCGCGCACACCAGCGTAATATTGTTTTCCTTCAGCCTGTCGCATTCAGCTTTCAAAACTGTATCATCTATTCGGTTTTTATCCACACCCAGACTTAAATTAATAACTTTTGCCCCTTGTTCGGCAGCATACTCCATACCATAGATGAGATACGCCATGTTTGTTGTCTTAACATTTGAGAAAATATCAATTACCATCAGTTCAATCGCCGAATTATCAAGACAGCTTCCAACTCCCGCAATTCCCTGCTGATTATTGGCCTCGGCAGCTAAAATTCCACAAACATGGGTTCCATGCCCCGTTCCTGATGATGAATACGTACCATTGATATAATCATCTCCCTGAAGAGGGCCCATGGTGCCGTTCTTATCCAGCACTTCCCCACTCACCTCAAGATTAATGATATTCTGCAGATCCGGATGATGGATATCAGCCCCCGTATCCAGAACAGCAACGCGGACTTTTTCATGTATCATCTGCCCGTAATACTCCCATGCTTCTTCTGCACAAACCTTTGACAAATACTGCTGATCGGTTATTCCCGGATCATCCGGCACTTCTGTCTCATTCAGTTCCAAAATATAATTCGGCGTTACAGCCAGCACGCCGTCCTTTTTTTCATATTCCTTTACGGCCTCATCTACCGCCACATCTTCCTGAAACTGAACCAACGCAATTGCTTCATCCCCGGATTCTGCCAGAACCTCCGTTCTCTCCACCTCGTCAGGCACATCTTCTATTATTTCAGATATCTGTACTCCTTCTTCATATAATACCAGAATCTCGCCCTGTTCATAATTTTCAGGCACTGTTTTTGCCTGAACAGGCATATATCTCTCACAAAGCAGCGCCCCGATAACCAAAACAGCCGCTATGCATCTTACCTTTTTCTTCTTACGTACCATATCCATCCGCCCTAAACTAATTTTCAAATGCTTCAATAAAACGCTGAATAATCGTTGCACATTCCGCTCTATTCGCATAACCCTGCGGATTCAGATATCCATTGTCTCCCTGTATCATTCCACAGGCAACCGCCCACTTTACTGCATCCTGCGCAAACTCATTCACATCTGACGCATCAGGATATCCGCTGATATCTGCCCGCGCACCGGTATCATAGCCTTTCATCAAAGCATATCGATACATCATTGTTACAAATTGTTCCCGGTTAATGAAGTCAGCAGGGCCAAATAATCCTGTCGCTTCATATCCCCGTACAATTCCCTTTTCAGCTGCCCAGGAAACGGCATCCGTATACCAGATTCCCTGCGGCACGTCCGGGAACACATCTGACCATGAACTCTGGGGTTCTCCCTCTATACGATGCAGAACAACAGCAAACTGTGCTCTCGCCAAATTCTGGGATGCTCCGAACAACTGGGCATTAAGCCCCGTCATAATTCCTTTTTCATACACATACATAACAGCATCATAATACCAGTCTCCGGTCTTTACATCCCGAAATCCTTCTGTGCCACTGCTGACAATATCAACATATTCTGCTGATATATAAGCATACATACTGCTAAAAGAATACTGACCGGTTTCTTTCGTTATACCGTTTCTGCTGCTGGTTAGCACACCATCGCTCTGAATCTTATAAAATCCATTTTCCGGAGTACTGTCCAGAATAAGAACTGCAGATTCCTTCTGCTCTCCTGTTTTATACAACACTGTACATTCCGTATTGCTCTGTGCACGGACATTTACATTTTCATGCGAATTTGTCCGTCTTTCCGTTCCCTTAATTCCAATCGTATATTGATACTGATCAATATTATTACCGGCTTTATCCAGAGTCCATGCTACAGCGGCTGCTTTTTCACCCCAGTATGGGTCAGAAGCATATTTTACGTTGAGCCCGCTTGCTTTGTTCCCCAGAAATCCGCCAAAATATCTCCAATCATCCGGATACAGATATCCCCTGGACATCCAGGTATCTGCAAACTCCTTTACACACTGTTCCACACTGGCAAAATAGTTTGCACTCTGTCCGGGGGAAGAATCTACCGCATTCAATCCAAACAGATTATTTTTATTTTGAGCAATGCTGCTTGCCCCCCACGCGCTCTCATTTGCAGCAATTCCTGTCATAATCAGTGCATTTACGCCATATGTATTCTGCTTTTCCACCATAGCACTTCCAATATTTTTCATTTTGGAAGTTGAGGAAACTCTGTCATTAATCATCTTTCCCAGTTCAGACGCCGAATAATTCGTGCGGCTTCTAATTGGAAGAAATTGAAAATAATTATAAAATGGAGAATCTGCGTTTAACGCCCTCTCTCTTGAAGCGTAATAATAATCATCCTGCATAATATTCCACTGTCCTTCAGGATAGAAATAATGTCCATCATAACTATAGTATTTCTTCCCCTCTGACAGATAGGAAGGCGCAGGACCGTTATCAAGTGTTGATACATAGGAATCATTCTGAACATTCGCAGTAATTTTATGTATTAACCTTCCGTTATTCACCGTATAATAACTCACCGAACTGACGGATGCCCTGTCAAGCACCTGCACTTCTGATGCACTCACCCAGCCAACGACGCCGCCCAGCAAAAACTTCACTTTTCCGTCATATTCACCCAGATAAGCGGCATCTGCCGCATACGCTCCGCAGGTATATCCTTCAATTCTGGTCGAATCTTCTAAATACTCTGTAAGCACACTGCCCTTCGTATTAAAATTAACGACTTTCCCACTTTCTTCCAGGCTAAATACAGATATCTCCGCATCTTCCTTTTCTAAGTCACTTTCTTCTCCCACTTCATAAATGTTTCCATTTTCATCCATGGCAGTCACGGTTTTTTCACGATATTCTTCGGCTCTGGCATTCATTCCCAACCCCAACAGAATTCCGAGACAAATACAAATGCTCATGAAACCGATTTTATTTTTTCTTATCATATGTTATCACCCTGGCCCCTAATGCAAATCAATAATTTTGATACAAACCGGAGCGAATCAATTCTTTAATCGCCTCGGTAACTTCTTTTTTATCCTCCTTATAGGTTACTCCAAACCATTTATCTTTTGACTGTAATACTTTTACCTGTATTTTATTTTCTTTTAACAAATCTCCGATAATCGTTGGCAGCAAATATTCTGCCTTCAGATCATCTGCCGGCGTCTCTTCAAGGAATTGGCGGAATCCATTTTCCAGTATCCGGAAAAAGTCCGGCGTGAGCCCCCACATATTCATAGACACCTCCGAATTAATATCTATTGGCTTCACTCCGTCATCTGTCTCTACTCCGGCTCCATCGGGAGTTTTGATAATATTGTGGACTTCTACGATATCTGTCAGCATCCTGCTGTCGCCAACCTTGCAGACTCCTCTCGTAACACCGCCATTATCACTCAGTGTATTTTTTAAAACAAAACCAACCATGCATGCTTCCAGCTGCTTGCCGCCCTCTGTTCCTGTAAGATATTCATAAGCTACCTTGTAGGCTTCCTTTCCATAATAATCATCCGCATTAATTACAAGAAACGGCTCCTTTACTACGTCTTTACAGCACAAAATCGCCTGTCCTGTTCCCCATGGCTTCATTCGCCCTTTGAACTTGTAAAGATATTCACCCGGAATATCGTTCAACTCCTGGAATGCATACTCCACTTCGACTTTATCCTCAATCCTTTTTCCAATAATTTCTTTAAAATCTTTTTCCAAATCTTTTCTGAGCACAAAAACAACTTTGTTAAACCCTGCTTCCAAAGCATCATAAATAGAATAATCCATGATAATTTCACCATTAGGTCCCACAGGTTCCAACTGCTTAATTCCGCCTCCAAAACGGCTGCCAATTCCAGCTGCCATGATAACCAATGTTATTTTTTTCATACGTATTCCCTTTCTTTAAATGTGTTCTTTCATTATAATTTATAATCAATCGACGAAACCTATAGTTCCGCCAATTGTATACAAATTTCCCGCATCATCTTCCAAAAATGCAACAATATAATACATTCCTTCTCTATAATTAAAACCGGCTATATTAACATCTACGGCAAAATTTCCATTCTCATCCATGCCTGTCTGAATCCATTGAAGATCGCTCTGATCCTCCTGTGTCCACACTGCAATCTTCACTGACTGGATCGTGTCCGGCGCATCCTGAATCTGACTTATTATTACCGGCAGATTTCCCGTAGTAAAATCATAAGTGCCCGCAGTAATTACTGCAGTCGGCTCTATTTCTTCGGTTACCGTCTCACTTGTTTCTTCTTTTATGTCTGATAACTCTTCTATCAATTTAGACTTTTTAGTAACCTCTTCGGAAATTTTTTCATTTCCAAATCGTTCAGATAAAGTCTGTGTATTTGAGAACAGATTCGTTCCCAGTCCCAGCCTTTCTCCTTCTATTTGTACTCCTATACTTCCAAGTACTGTCGGGAACATATCAAATGTTGTGTATTCCCGTCTCTCTGTGTTATTCTCTGTTTCAACTGCAGAATTTATGTAGGAAACATAAGTTTTTCTTACATAATCTTCATCAACATCCTCACAGAAATCGCTGTCCATAGTTAAATGATCCCCCGCCAGAACTATCGTCGTATTTTCATAAAACGGCTGTTCCTGTATCCATTCAATAAATTCGGCAACCTGTCTGCTTGAACATGCCATGACATTTGCATATTGATTGTCGCCAAACGTATCCGGACAACTCTGGCAGACATATCCATCTTCAAAATGAGTATCAACTGTCAGCATCGTAAAGTTGAACGGGCTTTCTCCATCTGCCAGCTCGAGCAATTTTTCTTTTGCAAATCCAAAAAGTTTTTCGTCTTCATAGCCCCACCACACCCGGTAATCCTGAGGAATCAGATTATTGTCATGTGCATAATTAAAATCTAGTATATCATAGTTGCCATGCTCTGTAAAATAAAGCTTCCTTCCCCCAAAATCAGCTTCTGAACCAATCATTAAAGTCTGCGAATACCCGGCATCTTCCAGAATATCTCCCAGCGTAACAGCTCCTTCAAAAAAAGAATCCTGCGTATTCATAGCATTATCGTCAATCGGAATATTCAGCGGAAGCCCCGACGTCTGTGCAAACATTGCTCCCATTGTCCAAGTTGCTCCCGGCATTGGATAGCCGCCGTTTAACTGATTATCATTTCCCGAAAAATCTTCATTTTCCTGTGCCAGTTTTGTCAGCTCCGGTATGAAATTTTCTTCAAACCCTCCTCCATTCTCTATATCCGTATAAGTAGTTTCCATGGATTCAAGAAATATGTAAATAAGGTTCCTCTTTTGTTCCGGAAAAGTAATTTCAACCCCAGCCGGATCCACATAATAATCGTCAACAAAAGTCGAGTATGTGCTTTGAGATTCTGTATATCCTCCAACATCCAGTTTGTTCCACGCAGCTCTCACCGATGTCGCCATAGCCGAAACAGAAACCACTACTGATATAAGTGTAATCCAAAAACATTTCTTCTGCTTCCGGCAGCTAAGTAATATCAGAATCATCGTAAGCAGTATCAGGATTGCCGGAACAGCACAAGTATTCAAGTAATCCACAATCATCCCTTCATTTGTACCTTCCAGCGGAGCCTGTAAATGAAACATCAATTCTTCCATTGTCAAATTGCTCCATGTATGAAACATCCACTGGATGCTAAAAACCACAAGCAACGCTATTACCGTGATCGGAACAGCAGTCACCATACCGACCAGAACAAAAGCTTTTTTCAATTTATTCATTTCATGTACTCTCCAATTTCTTCTATATGCACTTCAAACGCTATAATCAACACAGAAACAGGCATTCTGTGATATTGCCGCAAAATGCCTGCTCTGCTAATGAATCATTTTTACTCACCAAGCCCATCCTCAACCGCACTTACCATCGCTGCAAGAGCCTCTCCTTCATCCTCTCCTTCACAGATCAGCTCAATCTCATCTCCCTGTTTCACGCATGCGCCAAGCACACTCAGCACACTCTTAGCATTCGCCTGTGTCGTACCATGCTGAAAAAGAACCTTGCTTTTAAATTTTACCGCTGTGTTGCAAAACATGCCGGCAGGTCTTAAATGAAGGCCTGTAGGGTTGATAATTTTAACCTTTTTGCTAACCATAATTTCCCTCCATTTACTTATTGCTTTTCTTCCAGCTTCACTGCAATTTCCACGTCACCCTCTAATGTACACCCGCTTGGAAGATTTATTTTCACCGGTACAGTATATTCCCCGGCTTCGTCCAAATCCTTCAAATCTATGCTTGCCGCCTGTTCAATGGAAAAGTTTTCTAAAACCTCTTTTTTCCCCCGCACATGCACTTCCAGATCGTCCTGAGTGGCAAAACTCATTTTAAGGCTATCGCTCAAATTCTTTACGGAAATCGAGCCTATCGGGAGATTGAAGCTCTTTGTCCCATCCTTTTCAACAGAGACTGTTACCAGAATATTATTGCCATTCTCATCTACAAGCTTCACATCATCCGGCAGATATGGCTTAATATCTATTGTCATCTCCGTCTTCTTAGATACAGGTTCCGTATCAAATGCTTCCGCGGGAATTTCAATAGCAGAAAGCGATTCCAGCACTTCCTCCTCTCCTGCAATCTGAATTTCCTGCGGTTCATAAACAATATCCGCAATAGAAAATCCATCTTCTGCGACGATGCCGGAAGTATCCACGGAAACAGGCACCGATTTAACCTTCAGAAGGCTAACATGCACACTGACTCCGATATTTCCAAGATTATTGCCAAGCCGCGACTGATCAATCACTTCATTATCGGAATTGTATAAAATAATAGATGATTCCAGGTTTGCATCCTGTGAGAGGCCGGACACGCTCACCTCCGCAACCACTTTCGTAATCGTATTAATAATGGATTCCGGCCCATTCAGCGTAACTTTTTCCGGATCTGCCTTCACTTCACCCAAAAAATATCCGTCTCGGACCGTTCCTGTCGTCGTCGGCGTAATCGGTAGCGTCTTACTTACATTTTCCTCAATCTTCACCTGCAAGTTGCGCGGATTAGTCACCACCTCTTCATAAGAATCTTCATAGCCCGGAATCTGCACTTCGATCGGCACCATCGAATCCAAATGCAGTTCCTTCATATCTGCTATTGCCACAATATCTTCCGCTTTTATTTTGTTCAGCACAGAACGCTTCGCCGTTACTGTAACGTCTACCGCCTGCGTATTATCAACAATCTGATATGTTTTCTTTGTCTCTGCCTGCGTAATGACTTCTTCATGTTCCACCGTCACCGTTATATTTTTATACACCTGATCAATAATCGGATCATCCGTATTTACAACAAACAGCCACAGTAGGAAAGCAATGACAAAAGCTAACAATTTCAATCCTATATTATTTGTCAGACTTTTTTTCATTCATCAGTCTTCCTTTCCATCTTGTTAAAATCCCGGCAGAATCAGCTTTCTTATTCTGAATATGTTCCAGTCTCTTCCAAAGTTCTTCTTTGTCCACTCCCCGGGTCAGTTGTCCTCCCTGAGCCACAGATACCTGACCCGTCTCTTCTGACACCACCACGATCAACGCATCACTAACCTCACTCATTCCAACAGCCGCCCTATGTCTCGTACCCAGGTCTTTACTGAGTCCCATATTATCAGACAACGGCAGATAACAAGTTGCCGACACGATTCTGTCTCCCCGCACAATAATCGCGCCATCGTGCAGTGGCGTATTATGTTCAAAAATATTGATAAGAACCTGCTTTGACACAATGCAGTCCAATTTGATACCCGTACTTTCATATTCTGTCAATTTAATCGCCTGTTCCACCACGATTAAAGCGCCTGTTTTTACTTTGCCCATGCTAAAAGACGCACTCACAATTCCCTCTATCGTCTCATCACCAAACCGCACGCTTTCCCGGTTCATATCAAACGGCACAACCGATGTAAGAAATTTCTTTTCTCCCAGCTTCTCCAGCGCTCTTCTGAGTTCCGGCTGAAACACGACAACCGCAGCCGTAGCCATTACAGTCACAGCATTCTCTGCCAGCCACAAAATCGTATGCATCTGGAAAATGAATGCCAAAAGAATAAAAATACTCAAAACCGTAATTCCCTTTAACAACATCCATGCTTTCGTATTCTTTATCCAAACCACAATCTGATATACAAGAAAAGTAATAATGATAATTTCTACCACATCAGTTATACGCATCTCCGGGAAATACCATCCCTTTACATATTTCGTCAGGAATTGCGTAATCCTCTGTTCCATCCATTCACACCCCGTTTATTTATCTAAATCAAATTCTTTTCTCAGGCTCTGCGTCAAGAGCAGGTGATCCATATTTCCGGTCTTGCCGCCATTTTTCGTTTCCTGCCGCTTTTTACTCTGATGCTTTTTCGCAGACTGGACGGAAGCCTTTCTGCGAATTTCATCTGTATCAATAATCTCCGTCTCAGACACATTTTCTCTTTTGTTAATTCTCTTTACCGTTTTCTCCGGAGCAGCGACAACAATCTTCGGCACTGCTTTTACATAATAGTAATATTCATCGTCTTCAAACTGCATACTTTCACTTCTGGAATAATCCACAGAAAAGAATAGAAATTCCAATACCAGTCCAATCACAATCGCCGCCACATTACCGCCTATCAGCTCCAGATAAGAAGCTCCCACATCCAGAATCATGTCGCCCCCGCCTATAATCAGAATATTCAACAGTGCGCCAACCAGCAGTGCGATCTTCCATGAATGGTCTATAGACATCCTTCTCACCGTATAAGTAACAAGCAGACAAATAGCAAATGCCGCTATAACAACCCACATTTCCTTACTTCGAAACACCTGTTTTGCATAAGTAGTAACCTGCGCGGTAACCTGAGAAACCGCAGATGCATCCTCCGCAGTCGCCAGAGTAGGCGCCGCAGTCTTCACATAATCAATCATATAATACACAAAAGTACCGCAGGTAATCGGAATCACATACGCAGGAGTCCCAAGCAGCCCAAACGCCATCGGAACTGTATAAGGAATCTTCAGCATAAACGCAACCGGCACCAACAGAATGATAATTGCTTTTTTAGGAGTAAACCTGATGTAAAAAATAAACATAATCAAAAAAACTACTGCCGTAACCACAGCCATTCCCATAGATACCGAAAACATATGAAGCAGAATCATTACCGCTGCAGCCAGCACCGTAACGGCAGAAGGCAAAAATGTACACACAACCGCAAGCCCCAGCGTGATAACCGGATTCGTCAGTTCCTTCATAAATCCTATATCACGGTTAATCATATAGAATGTGACCAGCGCCAGCACAAACTGGACTGTTTTATCAACAATCTTTGAATATTTCGCATAGAACCTCTGCAGCTGTCCCTTCAACACAAATAAACTCTCCATCTTACCGCTTCTCCTTTTCGTACATCTTTAATAATCTTATCAAATGATGATTGTATTTTTTAACTCTCGATCTGGCTTCCTGATGTTTGTTATTATAAAACTGATGTGAAGCCACCCCGCCAATAAATACAACCAGAAAATATCCTATTATAATACTGCCAGTCAAAAGGACAATAACTGACAATGTCATATTTGCTGTCAGCGAATCCATGGCAGCAAAACCAATCAAAACAATCAGTAAAATGTACCCAACCGTCATCCAGAGAATGGAATATATTGTATGCACACTTGCGTAATCTTTTCTATAATATGCACTGACCTTAAAATCCTCCTTGCCCTCCTTCTGCTCATAAAGGGCCATCTTCGTCATCAGCTTCACTTTCCGTTCATCTAACATAGTACACCTCTAAACTATACTTTCTCCATTTAAACATCATTTTAAGTATAACAAATATCAGTATCCTTGTCCAATACTTATGGTTAAAAAATACACTTTTTGAACGCCTGCTTTTTTCAATTCCCGTGCAGCACAATCGATGGTATTCCCTGTAGTATAAATGTCATCAATTAATAACACTGATTGCACCGGGGCGAACCCGTCCCGCACCCTAAAGGCATTCCTAAGATTGGTTCTTCTCCCTCTTGCGTTCATTTTCTTTTGTGGATTGGTATTGCGTACCCGCCGGAGATTTTTGGAGTCCACCGGAATGTCCAGTATTTTTCCAAGCTTTTTTGCTACCAATTCAGACTGGTTATATCCTCTCTGTCTTCTTCTTTTTCGATAAAGGGGTATTGGAATAATCAGACAGATTTTCCAACGGCGAACTGCCGATCCATATTGCTCTGCCAGCATTTTCGCATAGAATTCACTATAGATTCTTCGATTCTGATATTTGAAACGATAAACAGAAGCCTGCACATCACCCTGATGCACCCACATTCCGTATCCTCTTTCATATTCATGCTGCCTGTGTGCACAGTCATAACAATACTCTTCTTCATCGCTGCGGATTGGTTTTCCGCATTTCATGCACCTTGGCTCTGCAATAAACAGAAGCTTATCTGCACACGCTCCGCAGATTTCTTCTGCTGTCGTTTTCCCACAGAGGGGACAGGTATGGGGATAAAGAAGCCCCAGGATTTTCCTTCCTCCCTCTGCGATACACTTCATAATTCTTCTTTTCATAAGCAAAATTCTCTGATCCTCTCGGCAAGACTGGTATTTCTGTTCTGCTCATTTGTATTTCTTATCATTTCCTGAAATACCTGCTCACTGCCAACCAACGTCACACATTTTTTTGCCCTCGTCACTGCAGTATACAAAAGATTACGGTGATAAAGCTGCCTTGGGCCCTGGAGAAGCGGAATCACTACTGCCGGATATTCGCTCCCCTGTGCTTTATGTATGGTAATCGCATAGGCAAGTTCCAACTCGTCCAACAGTTCAAAAGGATACGTAACTACTCTATGTTCATCATACTCCACCTGCAAGGTTTCGTCAAATGAATTGATAGCCCTGATGATTCCCATGTCTCCATTGAAAACCCCCATTCCTTTATCAATCGTCATTCCATATTTCGTAGATACTTCCCATTCCAGCTGATAATTATTCTTGATCTGCATTACTTTATCGCCGACACGGAATTTTTTTTCACCAAATTCCTTCTCTTCTTTATTCTGTGCAGGAGGATTCAGGTATTCCTGTAAAATGCCGTTTAAGCGTTCTACTCCCAGCAATCCTTTCCGCATCGGCGTCAATACCTGGATATCATAGGTATCGGCATGAACATATCCCGGCAGCTTCTTTTGAATCAAAGTAAGCAATACACTGATAATTACATTGGCATCCTGCCGCTTCAGGAAAAAGAAATCTCTGCTCTTATTATCCAGTACAACCGGCTCTCCTCTGTTAATTTTATGCGCATTTACAACAATATCGCTTTCGCCTGCCTGACGAAATATTTTTGTCAGCATCACCACCGAAAAGCAATGAGAATCAATCATGTCTTTCAAAACGCTTCCCGGCCCCACAGAAGGAAGCTGATTGCCGTCGCCCACCAGGATCAGCCGCGTTCCTACACATATCGCGCTCAGCAGAGCATGCATCAGCGGCAGATCCACCATTGACATCTCGTCGATAATCACGACATCCGCTTCCAAGGGATTCTCCCTGTTGCGCTGAAACCCATTCTTCTGCTCTTCTTCAGGATTCCCGCTTACCTCCAGCAGTCGGTGAATCGTCTGTGCCTCACACCCGGTGGCTTCCGTCATTCTCTTTGCCGCCCTTCCTGTTGGCGCTGCCAGATAAATATCCATTCCTTCGCTTTCAAAATATCGGATAACAGCATTAATTGTTGTCGTTTTACCTGTTCCCGGACCTCCGGTTAGAATCAGAAGCCCATTCTTCGCCGCCTCAATGACCGCCGTACGCTGCATAGAATCCAACGGAATATCCATATTTTTCTCAATCTGCGCAAGGCGCCGGCTGACAGCAGCGTCTGATTCTTCAAATCTGACATTCAGATCATGAAGCATTTTTGCAGTATTCAGTTCCATATAATAATAATTGGCGGCATATACGCGGCGCTCTTCTTTTTTCTCTTTCAGGATAATCTTCCGTTCCATGGACAAATCCATCAGATATTTTTCAATATGCTCTATCTCTACCCCAAGAAGATCTCCTGTTCTGGCAAGCAAAACCTCCTGGCTCAAATAAACATGGCCTTCGCCGACACTTTGCAGGAGTGTATAGAGAAGCCCGCTTCGGATGCGATAATCGGAATCCGTATGTATCCCCACTTTCCCGGCTATCTCATCTGCCGTCTTAAATCCAATTCCGGCAATGTCATCTGCCATTTGATAGGGATTTTCTTCAATCACGCGATAAATTCCATTTCCATACCGTTGATAGATTTTTGCTGCAAGGGAAGTAGAAATGCCATATTTCTGAAGAAATATCATTGCTTTACGCATATCCTTCTTTTCTTCTACCTGCACGGCAATTTCCCTTGCCTTGCGCTCGCTGATTCCTTTAATCTCTGCCAGCCGCTCCGGCTCTTCTTCAATAATCCGAAAAGTATCTTCTTTAAATTTTCGCACAATCCTCCCTGCAAGCGCTGCTCCTAAACCTTTTACAGCTCCTGAACCAAGATAACGCTCAATAGAAATCAAATCTTCCGGCTCGCACACTTCCGATTCCTTCACCTGAAGCTGCACGCCATAGAGACTGTGATTCACATAATCGCCGCGAAGCTTTAAAAGCTCTCCCTCAGCAATATAGTGAAATGTCCCTACACAGGTCAGCTCGCCATCATCATTATTCAAATGAAATACCGTATATCCATTATCCTCATTTCTAAATACAATATGCTCTACATATCCTTTTATTTCTTCCATAGTTCCTAAAAATCCCTGCGTCCTGCCATAAATTCCACATACTGACCTGTCCCTATTGCCACTACCTTCATGGGTTCTTCAGCCGTCATCGTATTGATTCCTGTCTTTTCACCAATCAATTCTTCCAGGCCACGGAGCATCGCCCCTCCGCCCGTAAGCATAATTCCCCGGTCAAGGATATCAGCCGACAACTCCGGCGGCGTTTTCTCCAGAACTCCAATCACAGCATTTACAATCTGCCCCGTAGCATCCCGAAAAGCTTCCTCTGTCTCAGAGGACGTTACGGTAATTGTCTTAGGCAGTCCCGTTACCAGATTTCTTCCTCTTACCTCCATGGTTTCTTCTTCCACAAGAGGATAGGTCGTACCAATCTTAATCTTAATATCTTCCGCCGTCTGGTCCCCGATTAAAAGATTATGCTTCTTACGGATATATCTGACAATTGCCTCATCAAAATCGTCACCGGCTATCTTAATCGAAGTGTTGACAACTGTACCCCCAAGAGAAATAACAGCTATATCTGCAGTACCGCCTCCAATATCTACAATCATATTGCCGCAAGGCTTGGAAATATCAATTCCGGCGCCGATTGCAGCCGCAACCGGTTCTTCAATCAAAAGGACTTCCCTTGCTCCTGCCGCATAGGTCGCTTCTTCTACCGCCTTTCTCTCTACTTCTGTCACACCGCTTGGCACACAGATACTGATACGCGGCTTTTTGAATGTCCGCCTTCCCATTGCCTTCTGCACAAAATATTTTATCATTTTTTCCGTTACGGTATAATCTGAGATCACGCCTTGTCTAAGTGGTCTGACCGCTACAATATTGCCCGGCGTTCTCCCCAGCATCAGGCGCGCTTCCTCACCAATCGCTTTGATAGAATTTGTATCTCTGTCAAATGCCACGACAGACGGTTCCTTTAATATAACACCCTTACCTTTCACATATACAAGAACACTGGCTGTTCCAAGATCAATTCCAATATCCACTGACATCCCCGTTCCCCTTTCGTTCTGCTCTATCTGTTACCAAGTGCTAAGCACTTCTTATATCTTACCATGTTTTTCTAAAATAAAAAGCCATTATTTCTTATTTTCATCAGCATAGTATCTGTCAAGCATTCCTCTGATATACTTTCCGGTATAGGAAGCAGGGTTATCCGCCACTTCTTCCGGTGTGCCTTCTGCAATCACGGTTCCACCCTTATCGCCGCCCTCCGGCCCGATATCAATAATATAATCTGCCGTCTTAATCACATCCAGATTGTGTTCAATAACAATTACAGTATTTCCATCTGACGCAAGTCTTCTCAGAATCTCCGTCAGCTTATGCACATCTGCAAAATGAAGTCCCGTCGTTGGCTCATCCAAAATATAAATCGTCTTCCCTGTGCTTCTTTTGCTTAGTTCCGTCGCAAGTTTTATCCTCTGAGCCTCTCCTCCGGACAACGTAGTAGAAGGCTGTCCCAGCCGAATATAAGACAATCCCACATCATAAAGAGTTTCCATCTTCCTTCGGATACTTGGTACATGTTCAAAGAAATGCATGGCCTCTTCCACAGTCATATCCAGTACATCATAAATATTCTTCCCCTTGTAGTGTACCTCCAAGGTCTCCCGATTATACCTTTTTCCCCCACACACTTCACATGGGACATAGACATCCGGCAGAAAATGCATCTCTATCTTCAGAATTCCATCACCGGCACATGCCTCGCAGCGCCCGCCTTTTACATTAAAACTAAAACGTCCTTTTTTATATCCCCGGGCTTTTGCATCTGGTGTCGCAGCAAAAAGATCCCGAATCAAATCAAACACCCCGGTATACGTTGCAGGATTGGAACGCGGCGTCCGGCCAATGGGAGACTGATCAATATTGATTACCTTGTCAAGCTGCCGTATTCCTTCAATCTTCTTATGCTTCCCGGGAATCGTCCTCGCGCGGTTCAATTCCTTAGCAAGGGTCTTATACAGGATCTCATTCACCAATGAACTCTTTCCTGAACCGGATACTCCTGTCACACAGGTCATCACGCCAAGTGGGAATTTCACATCAATATTTTTCAGGTTATTTTCCTGTGCTCCTACAACCTTCAGCCAGCCCGTCGGCGTTTTCCGCTCTTCCGGCACCGGAATCCGAATCCTTCCGCTTAGATAAGCTCCCGTAATTGATTTCTCATTTTTCATAATATCCTGCGCCGTACCCTGGGCAATCACTTCCCCACCATGCTCTCCGGCTCCCGGTCCAATATCCACCACGCAATCTGCTGCCAGCATCGTATCCTCGTCATGTTCTACCACAATGACAGAATTTCCTAAATCCCGCAAATGATTCAAGGTTGCCAGAAGCTTATCATTATCCCGCTGATGAAGCCCAATACTCGGCTCATCTAAAATATATGCCACACCCACCAAACCAGAACCTATTTGTGTTGCTAACCGGATCCTCTGCGCTTCTCCTCCTGACAAAGAGCCTGTTGCCCTCGCCAACGTCAGATAATCCAGCCCTACGTCCAACAGAAACTGCAGTCTTGCCTTGATTTCCTTTAATATCTGATCCCCGATCAAGTGCTGCTGCCTGGTAAGTTCCAGTGTATCAAGAAATTTCTGCAGTTTATCAACCGACAGAGCTGTAATCTCCGCAATATTCTTCTCTCCCACAGTAACCGCCAGCGCACTTTTTTTCAGCCTCTGGCCGCCGCACTCATGGCACGGTGTAATCCGCATAAACTCTTCATATTCCGCTTTCATTATCTCGGAGCCCGTCTCTCTGTACTTACGCTCCATATTGCGGATCAACCCTTCAAACGCAACATCATAAACACCTTCCCCACGCTGCCCTTTATAGTGTACTTTCACTTCCCTTCCATTCGTACCATGAATCAGGATATCATGAATTTCCTGAGGGTACTCCTCAAAAGGCGTATCCAATGAGAAGTGGTACTCCTCCGTAAGCGCATCCAGGATTGCACGTGTAAAACTTCCTTTCGATGTACAGGACTGCCATCCCATGGCAGCAATCGCCCCCTGGTTAATGCTCAACGACTTATCCGGTATCATTAGGTCTTCATCAAATTCCATTTTATACCCCAGACCGAAACACACCGGACATGCTCCAAAAGGATTGTTAAAGGAAAAACTTCTCGGCTCAATCTCATCAATGCTGATTCCACAGTCAGGGCAGGAGAAACTCTGGCTGAAATTAATCGGTTCTCCCCCGATAACGTCTACGATCAGCAAACCTTCTGCCAGGTGCAGCACGCTCTCTACAGAATCTGTAAGCCTCTTTTCAATCCCCGGCTTCACTACAAGACGGTCCACGATAATCTCAATATTATGCTTAATATTCTTGTCAAGTGCGATCTCTTCTGACAATTCATATAAATTCCCATCCACACGCACACGGACATATCCGCTTTTCCTTGCCTGTTCAAATAACTTTGCGTGGTATCCCTTTCTTCCTCTGACTACCGGTGCCAAAAGTTGGATCTTCGTCCCCTGGGGAAGCTCCATAATCTGATCTACCATCTGGTCTACCGTCTGCTTCTTAATTTCCCTGCCACATTTCGGGCAATGTGGAATTCCTATCCTGGCATAAAGCAGCCGGAAATAATCGTAAATCTCTGTCACGGTTCCCACTGTTGATCTGGGATTCCGATTCGTTGACTTCTGGTCGATGGAAATAGCAGGCGACAGTCCCTCAATGCTTTCCACATTCGGCTTCTCCATCTGTCCCAGAAACTGTCTCGCATAAGAAGACAGCGACTCCATATATCTTCTTTGTCCTTCTGCATAAATCGTGTCAAAGGCAAGCGAAGATTTTCCCGACCCGGAAAGCCCGGTCAGCACTACCAGCTCATTTCTCGGAATATCCAAATCAATATTCTTCAGGTTGTGTTCGTTCGCTCCTCTGATTTTTATATACTGCTTATTATTATCTAATGTCATCTTTTTTTGCCCTTCTTAATCTTTTATATCATTCAGCTGTATTTTTAATTCCGTCATTTTATCCCGCAGCTCTGCCGCCGCCTCAAAATTCAGTTCTGCGGCTGCCTTTTTCATCTGTTTCGTAATATCTTTAATCAGCTTCTCCAGTTCTTCTTTATTCATAGATTCCGGATCCTTCTCCATGCGGAGCTCTTCTGCCGCAACCTTCTTGGAAATGCTAATCAAATCCCTGACCGACTTATGGATAGACTGCGGAGTAATCCCATGCTCTTCGTTATACTGCATCTGAATCCGGCGTCTTCTCTTCGTTTCTTCAATCGCCACCTTCATAGAATCTGTCATATTATCCGCATACATAATGACATGGCCTTCTGAATTACGCGCCGCACGCCCTACCGTCTGTATCAGCGAAGTCGTAGAACGCAGGAAGCCTTCTTTATCCGCATCCAGGATTACCACCAGGGCAATTTCCGGAATATCAAGCCCTTCCCGCAGCAAATTAATTCCTACCAATACATCAAACACATCCAGACGCATATCCCTTACAATCTCTGCCCGTTCCAGCGTATCAATATCAGAATGAAGATATTTCACCCGGATACCAAGCTCCTTCATATAATCCGTCAGATCCTCAGCCATCCTTTTGGTAAGCGTTGTCACCAGGATTTTATGCTTCTTTGCAATCTCCCGATTCACTTCTCCCACAAGGTCATCAATCTGCCCTTCTACGGGACGCACTTCTATCTCCGGATCCAAAAGCCCTGTCGGGCGGATTACCTGTTCCGCACGGAGCAGTTCATTGCGCTCCTCATAAGATCCCGGCGTCGCTGATACGAACAGAACCTGATTAATCTTACTCTCAAACTCATCAAAACTCAAGGGTCTGTTGTCCAATGCCGACGGCAGACGAAATCCATACTCTACCAGCGTCCGTTTCCTGGACTGATCCCCGTGATACATCCCGCCCACCTGCGGCACCGTCATATGCGACTCGTCAATCATCATAATGAAATCATCCGGGAAATAATCAATCAGTGTATGAGGTGGCTGTCCCGGCGCAAGCCCTGTCAGATGTCTGGAGTAATTCTCAATACCGGAACAGAATCCCGTCTCCCGCATCATCTCAATATCGAAATTCGTCCGTTCAGAAATTCTCTGCGCTTCCAGTAGTTTCCCTTCCCCTTTGAAGTACCGGATCTGCTCTTCCAGTTCCACCTCAATATCAGCAATCGCACGATCCATACTTTCCTTAGATACCACATAGTGGGAAGCAGGAAAGATTGCCACATGGTTCAACGAGCTCTTAATCTCTCCCGTCAAAACGTCTATCTCTGTAATTCTGTCCACTTCATCTCCGAAAAATTCTATCCGGTACGCCACATTTTCCGTGTACGCCGGAATAATCTCCAACACATCACCCCGTACACGGAACGTCCCTCTGTGAAAGTCCATCTCGTTCCTGTCGTATTGAATTTCGATCAGCTTGCGGATTACGTCGTCCCTGTCTTTTTCCATACCGGGCCGCAAGGAAATCACCATCTCCTGATAATCAATGGGTGAACCCAAACCGTAAATACAGGATACGCTGGCAACAATGATAACATCTCTACGCTCAGAGAGCGCTGCCGTAGCAGAATGACGCAGCTTGTCAATCTCATCATTAATAGAAGAATCCTTAGCAATGTAGGTATCTGATGAGGGTACATAAGCCTCCGGCTGGTAGTAATCATAATAGGAGACAAAATACTCCACCGCATTGTTGGGAAAAAACTCCTTAAATTCACCGTATAACTGCGCCGCAAGCGTCTTATTATGGGCGATGATAAGGGTTGGTTTATTTAATTGTTGAATGACGTTGGCCATCGTAAAGGTCTTGCCTGAGCCTGTGACACCTAAGAGGGTCTGGCACTGGTTGCCTTCTTTAAAGCCTTTTACTAATTGTTCGATCGCCTGCGGCTGATCGCCGGTGGGGGCGTATTCTGATACTAATTCAAAATGATCCATATAATACTCCTCTATGTTTGAATCCTCGAGAAAAACTCGATAGTCACTTTATCTCATACAACACAATTTATTCTGTATCCTTTTCATTTAACAACATCCTCAATTTTTCTTTACTCGGCAAAACAGTTTGATATTTGCTTGCAAAGATTTGATTATTGTCCTTAGGCAGTGTCATTTCTACAATTGCATCTTTCTTATCTTTACAAATAATAATACCAACAGTTGGATTTTCATCTTCCAGTTTTACTTTCCGATCATAATAATTAACATACATCTGCATTTGTCCTATATCTTGATGCTTCAATTGTCCAATTTTCAAATCAAACAATACAAAACAACGAAGTAAACGATTATAAAATACTAAATCTACTCTAAAGTGCTCCTCTTCAAACGTAAACCTTACTTGCCTTCCAACAAAAGTAAACCCTCTTCCTAGTTCCAACAAAAATTTTTGTAAATTATCTATGATTTTAGATTGACCTTCCATTGCAAGGCGCATTACTTCCTCTTTATTTCTGCTTAACGCCAATCGTTCATATAAAGAGCTTCCATATTGTCGTGCCAATTCATCTTTGCTCCAGCCATTTCTATACGCTTCTATCTCATAAAAATGTCTCTCATCTATATTAGAAATTCTCATCAAAATAATATAGTGCGACCAACTAAGATAAAATCTTCTCATTAACTTTAAATTATCATAGCCCACTTTCGAAACTGAACTGCTCTCGGGGAATCCACTTTATTTCCTACAGCTATAATCGCTTTTAAATTATAATGGTTCGTATTATAGTTTTTCCCATCATCGGCAGTTATTCGAAATTTTCGAATAACTGAATTTTCATCCAACTCACCATCTGCAAATATTTTTTTCAGGTGATAATTAATTGTATGTGTTTCCACATTATAAAGCAGACCCATCATTTTCTGTGTAAGCCAGACATTCTCTTCAAAATATATCGCATTTACATCGCTTTCACCAGTAGCCGTAATAAAAGTCAAGTATTCCGCTGCTGAAGAACGTATGATTGATACTTCGTTTTTCTTTTTCATAATTCGCTTCCCTTCTTAGAACATTCAATATGATTTTTCTATTACTTCTTGTCAAATACAATGATTTCTTTTATTCCCTTTACGAATGGAGGTCACTAAACCCATTCAGTCCAAATAGTTTTATCCTGTCCATTCAATCCGTATAGTCCACAAAATATGGGGCAAATACGAAATTGTGTTCCACGATGAGATTTCACACGATACCCAACCGAAATTATCACATCCAAATTATATCATTTTCAAAGGTTCTACAAAATTTTAAAAACGAGTTCCAAGAACAAGTGTTCTATATAATATTACTCTATGTTTTTGTTTGTGTCAATCCATATTAACACATTCTAATAGTAATTTCATTTCATCTGTTAAGGATCCATCTAATACTTTTATAGCATCCCTTTGACTTTTCCAACAAATCTTTATATAATATCTTTATTACATATGTAAGATTTGGAGGGAATTCTATGAGTAAATTACCACAAATTTCAGAGGCAGAGTTTGAAGTCATGAAAGTTGTATGGAAATATGCCCCTATCAGCACAAATGAAGTGACTGATAAGCTAACAAAAACTACCAACTGGAGTCCGAAAACCATACAGACCATGTTAAAAAGACTGGTTGCTAAGAAAGCTCTTACCTACGAAAAACAAAGTCGTGTATTTGTTTACACACCTTTAGTAGATGAAGGCGAATATATCCGTCAGGAAAGCAATTCTTTTCTGAAACGGTACTATAACGGCAACATCTCTGCCATGTTGTCTTCTTATCTTGAAAATGATGATTTGTCCAAAGAGGAAATTACTTCACTGCGTCATCTTCTATCTGAGCATAAGTAATAAAGGAGGCGGTCTGCTTGTATCACTTTGGGATTCATTTCCTTATATGCAATGTACTGATATGCTTATTTATCGGCATCATTATTACTTTCAAGCGGTTGTTGAGGAATCATTTATCCGCCCGTATGCAGTACAATCTTTGGTTCATACTGCTAGTTATTCTTGCAATACCTTTCCTGCCAATCCGTTCCTTGCCCGTTACATCTTTCCTTTCATGGTACAACTTTCAATGGGGAACACAGGCAGAAAATGCAGTTACAGATATGTCCGGCACAACTCTCGCTGCTTCAGATTCTGCTTTCAGCAAAGTGAATGACTTTGCAGTTTCTGTCAGCAGCCAAACTCCATCCTATGTAAATACGTTTCTTTTGGTTATTTGGGGAATTGGAATATTTGCAATGATATTACTGATTTGTCGCTCATTGAAACGACTGCGTACCATAGAACAATCTGCACTGCCACTGCAAAACAAACAAGTAAAAGTAATCTTTCAAAACTGTATTGCTGAATCCGGAATTAAGAAGGAAATTCCTGTGTACAGTACTGCTTTTTTGAAATCTCCGGTAACTGTCGGTTTTATCAAACCCCGTATTTACATTCCGATCCATCTGATTTCCGACTTGCACCCGGCAGATATGCGTTTTATGATTTTACATGAGCTGCAGCACTATCGATATAAAGATGCCCTGATCGGACATATTATGAATCTGATTGGTATTTTGTATTGGTTTCATCCTCTGATCTGGTATTCCTTAAAGGAAATGCGCTGCGACAGAGAAATTGCCTGTGACTGTTCTGTACTGCAACTACTAAACGAAACTGATTATGAGGCATACGGAAATACATTGATTAATTTTGCAGAAAAAATATCTCTGTCGCCATTTCCATTTGCCACCGGAATCAGCGGCAGTATGAAACAAATGAAAAAGAGAATTTTAAGCATTGCAAATTTCAAAAAGCAACCCCTGACCCAAAAAATACAGGGAATCATCGCATTTGTCTTTGTTGCCTGCCTATTGTTAGGGTGTGCGCCGGTTCTTTCTATTCATGCCTCCGGCTATGACCAATACAATTTCAATGAAGATGAGAAAAATATCACTTATATTGACCTGACACGAAATTTTGACGGGTACGAGGGCTGTTTTGTCCTATACGATTCCAATGCAGGCTCATGGAACATATACAATAGGGATTCAGCACAAAAACGTATAGCGCCAAATTCCACTTACAAAATTTATGATGCTCTGCTAGGTTTAGAAAATGACATCATCACACCGCAACATTCTAACATGGTATGGAACGGAGAAGATTATCCTTTTGATGCCTGGGAAGCGGATCAAAATTTAAATTCTGCTATGCAAAATTCCGTAAACTGGTACTTTCAATCCATTGATTCACAAATAGGACTTGATTCTGTAAAAAAATATCTGCATGAAATAGGATACGGAAATCAAACAGCAAGCACCGATACGGATTTATACTGGACAGACGATTCTCTGAAAATATCTGCGCTGGAACAGATTGAAATGTTAGAGGAATTTCATGATAACGAATTTGAATTTTCTCCTGAAAATATAGCGGCTGTAAAAAATTCCATTCTCCTGATTTCTAACAGCGAAGGTTCATTTTACGGGAAAACAGGAACCGGACGTGTCGATGGGCAGGACGTGAACGGATGGTTTATCGGTTTTCTTGAAAAATCCGGAAATGTCTATTATTTTGCCACAAATATTCAAGGTGAATCTGAGACAACCGGAAGCAAGGCGGCAGAGATCACTACATCCATTCTCTCTGATCTGCAAATATGGAACTAATCTGCTATCTCCTTAACATTCTTTGATCATATATTCTACAGGGGAGACTGTTATATGCTTATCAGTCTCCCCTGTAACTTCGTCTCTAACCATTCCTGCGCCTGCTTTTTGCAAGGCATTGTGTTCCCATATTGTTTCACATATTCCATGTATTTTTTAGCCGACTCCTGCTCTCCCAATTTATCATAGCAGCCCCCTAATAAATAATTTCGAATCACTTCATTATAAAGAAATTTCTCTTTATCTCTACTTAAAAGTTCTTCTGCCTTTAGATACTGTTTCTCTAAAATAAGCTTTTCTGCAATAAACATTCTGTTTTTCCAAAAAACCTTATGCATTGCAAACATCGCTTATTGACGCACCGTCATTACGCAATTCAAAATCTGCCTGAACTATTTTTCTATTATTCCCCACAAGAACCAACCTTCCGCTTACCGATCCAAATGGCCAGTCTGGCTCTCCGATTTGCTGAAGCGTCAACTCATAGTTTTGATTAGGAGAAACCGAAACATCACAGTCAATTTTCTTGCAATTTGTTACATAAAAAAGGCTCAAATAAAACACAGCAGCCAGTATGACAATTATGCCCACAAAATATATTATAATTTTAATTCCTTTTTTCATTTGGTTACCTCATACAACTACTTTACCTGAATACGGTATTGGTAATCCGGTATGTTTTGTATTCCATCATCAAGTATTTCATTTCTCAAATATTGAAAAGTTCCATCGTCTTTAAATTGTACAGTAAGTTCATGTGTGATAACTGCGTCATTACAAATAACCATATCGCATACTGCTTCTACCGTTAATGTCATCGTTCCGTCATCATTTTCCCGTATCCCCGTCACTTCCGGCATAGAGATTCCAAAATATGTAGGCGTATAATTCGCATCTGTTTCATTTACTGTTTCAGATAAACTATTTTGGGGTTGTTCCGCTATTTTAACCACTTTATATCTTCCAAATCACGATACCTCCTTATCTTACTCCTGCTTTCCTCCGTAGTATATCTCCCATTCTTCATCTGTCAGACGGGGCATATACCAGACCGGCTCTTGCTTTTCTCCTGTCTCAATCACTTGATTTGATACATATTGATACCGTCCATCTTCTAACGGACGTACAACTAATTCACTGAAAAAAGCCTGATCCTGCTTTTCTCTTTCCCAAACTGCCTTTATTGTCAATTTTACTGTCCCATCTCTTTGTTCTTCATAAGCAATCACTTCTGGATATGGCTCATATGGAAATTCGGCATCATATAGACCTCTCGCCCGATAGCGATATGTCTGTCGCTCTGTATTATAGACGGTATGATTTTCGATTTCCTGACTCTCTATTTGAAAATACATCTGGATTACCTCTTCAAAATCTGATTTCGGTATCTCATACTCCGTTCCATTATAATTATTTTCATAAGAAACATAACTGCCAGTTTCCAAATAATACAAGATTTCATACATATCATAAAAATCTAAATCCGCATAATTCTGTTCATTCCAATCTGTAATCAACATATTGTTGCATTCGTACCCAATCGGCATCACATATTTCCGATTCAATTCCCTGCAAGTTTTATCAAGGGGCATGACACGAAATCCTTTTTGTCCCGGAGCACCGTCATAGCCGAACGGATGATATTCTTCAATAAAAAGGTAACCTCCATCTGTGTATTTCCATGTGTATGCAGAAAATTCATGATAGTAAGTCACTTCGGGGAACCCTTCTTCCCACCGAACTGTAACTAGCGTTACTTTTATTTCTCCTTTAGCTGCGTTCAGATAATAATGTACAAATCCATCTAATGATAACAATGAGACAATATCTATCTCCGCATTTTCTCCATTCCGAGCACTTTCACAAAATTTTATTACTCTCTCGTAATGAACCATATCAATCTGATTTTCTCCGTCTACTGCTACATATCCCGCACTTCCCAGACAATTTATAATTTCTTCCTCTATTTCCAGTATATCCAAAGCATTTTCTTCTACTGCTCTTTCATAAATATCTCTGTAAATTTCCGCCACTTTTATGGAATTATCGCAAACACTCGACTGGCTTTCACTCATATCCTGCTTCTCTGTGTTATCTTGCATTTCATTTGCAGCTTCTTTTCTACAACCAGTACATATGCATAATACAACAAAAATAAATCCCAAAATCTTTTTGGTTTTCATACCAATCTCCTTTCTTACGATTGTAATATTTAAAATTAAATTTTTTAGGTTCCATTTGATATAACAGGTTTATTAAATATTACATCTGTAATATTTAAAAGTCAAGTATATATTGCTATCTCTTTCCCTCTTATACTCGCTCCATAACTACTAAATACAATTCCAGGCGGATTAGGGACTTTCACCCGTCAGAACGTGCGCCACCGGGCACACCAAAAAAAGACGCATGAAATGGTAACATCTCACACGCCTTAATACTTCCTCATCTCTCCTCATTTAAAATTGTCAGCACTCCATTTGGAGTTACATTACCCACTCCTGATTCTGTGTCTGAAGTCTTACCATCCGGGCGTAAAAACCATCCTTTTTAAGAAGCATATCGGGATGCCCTTGTTCTGCCACCCTTCCGTCTGCAAGCACCACAATCTTATCCGCTCCAGCTACGGTACGCATACGATGTGCAATAATCATCACTGTCTTGTTTTCAATCAACCTTGACAAAGATTCCTGAATCAGTGTTTCGTTCTCTACGTCAAGAGAAGCGGTTGCTTCGTCCATAAGAATAATCGGTGCATTTTTCAGAAATGCTCTTGCAATGGAAATACGCTGGCGTTCTCCTCCTGAAAGTTCACAGCCATTTTCTCCAATCATGCTGCGATAGCCGTCCGGCAGCTTTGCAGCAAATTCATCTACATTTGCAAGTCTTGCCGCCGCAAGGACTTCCTCATCTGTTGCATCTTTCCGGCCCAGGCGGATATTTTCCATAATGGTGTTATTAAACAAAGTAACATCCTGAAACACAATGGAATACAGCGACATCAGTGTTTCCGGATCAATCTCCGAGATATCCATGCCTCCCACACTGATTTTTCCTTTCTGTATATCCCAAAATCTTGCAGCAAGACGTGACACCGTTGTTTTCCCGCCGCCGGATGGACCCACTAAAGCGGTAACCTCTCCTTGTTTTGCAGTAAAAGATACATCCTTTAATACCGTTTCCCCACTATTATAAGAAAACCCCACATTTTCAAAGGTAATATCGTATCCCTGGTTTGTCAATCTGTCCGTTCCTCCTTGCTCAGGATAACTTAAGATTTCATCCATCCGTCTGCACTGGATATTCAACATCATCATAACTGCCACCAGATTATCCAAAGCAGCAATCAGCGGGTCATAGACACGAGAAACCAATATCAAAAATGCAAAGAATGTAAGCAGGGTAATCTGTCCGGAAGCCAGCAGCATTCCTCCGGCCAAGACTGTAGTAGCAATTCCTATCTTTAATACCATTCTGGCTGAAGTGTTGTATACTGCATGCGTAAGCTCACTGAATACGGTCTGTTTTTCAACCAGCTTTATTTTTTCATCCAACCCTTTCAAATATTCCTGCTCCGCATTATTGGCCTTTAAGTCCTTCATAGCTTCCAGGCACTCTTGTATTCCATCAGAGCAGGAGACCTGAGATGCATTCACTTTTCGCTCCGATTTCCTCATTGAACCCGATGCAAGAATCAGAATGCCAAAAGAAACCGGCAATACCCACAAAGAAGCAAGAGCCATTTTCCAATTAAAAATAAAGATACCAACCGCAATCAACAGTGTCGATACAACGGAGCCAATCAGCTCCGGGACCCAATGTGACAAGCCGCTTTCCAGAGAAGCGCAGTCGCCCATAATAACATTCGTTAAGTCCGCCAAATCCTTCTTTCCGAAAAAAGCCAGAGGGATTTTTCTTAATTTTTCCGCGAGGGCAAGCCTGCGTACTCCGCTTTCTACATAGGTAGCAAAAAAAGTCGCATTATATTGAAGATAATAGGTGAAACATATAATTCCAAGCGCAAGGATGATACCTCCTATGTAAAATGCAATTTTCCCATTCGGTATTCCTCCATCCAACAGGTCACTGACAAGGTTGTACAAAAGAATTACCGGAATCATCATAGAAATATTATGCAGAATACATGCAAGAAACGCCTTAACCATGTCCTTTGCCCCTTTCTCGGACAGGGCAAAGGTGTGTTTTAATTCTCAATCATTCACAACACCCACTTTCCATTTTGCAGCCTTGTTGTACTGCTTCCACATTTCAGCATACAGACCATCTTTTTCTTTTAATTGTTCATGCGTTCCGCTGTCTGCAATTTTTCCATCTTTTATTACAACAATCCTGTCCATACCCGTTACGGTAGACAGCCTGTGTGCAATCATCAGTACCGTTTTCCCCTTCGCAAGCATACGGAACGCCGCCTGTACCTTCGCTTCATTATCAGGGTCTGCAAATGCCGTGGCTTCGTCCAATATAAGAATAGGCGTATTTTTCAGCATAACACGGGCAATAGCAATTCTCTGCTGCTCTCCTCCTGACAGGTATATCCCCTTTGCACCCACAACTGTATCCACGCCTTCCGGCAGTTTATCCAGTATGTCGCCGCACTGTGCGTCGCGAAGCGCTTCCAAAACTTCTTCCCGGGAAGCATCCGGCCTCGCTATCCGCACGTTTTCAAGAATGGATGTTTTCAAAAGCTTTGAATCCTGAAACACAAAGGAAACCATATTCATCAGTTCTTCCTTCGGGATATCCCTTACATCTACGCCTCCGATTTTTACAGAGCCGCTATTTACATCCCAGAACCTTGCCACAACACTCGCAAGCGTCGTTTTCCCGCCGCCGGAAGGTCCCACGAAGGCAACATGTTCGCCTGCATGAATTTTAATGGAAACCTGATCCAATGCATTCTTATCCCCTTCCTTATAGCAGAAGGAAACCCGGTCAAGCTCAACAGAATTATTTTCCGGATGCCTGGGATTTTTCGTTTCCGGCAGCGGCTTTCTTTCTAAAATACTATCAATTCGTGACATAGCATCTGCCACAATCAACTTATTCTCACTTGCATACATGATTTTTGTAAGGGTTAGTGTAATAATCGGCGTAATGATAATGTAATACATCAGATTCAGAAGGAACTCATTTGTCACACCGTCCGATGTCATCACCAGCGCCGCCGCAATCAGTACCGCGAAAACACCATTTACAAGAGTTGTATAGACCATCATCGGCAGACGCAGATCCTTTGTGTATGCAATCACCCATTTTTCATAATTATCTATAGACTCTTTAAATCGTTTAAAAGAAAATACGGATTGCCCAAATGTCTTAACAACGGATATTCCTCTTACATATTCCACTGCCTCATTGGACATCTGTGCCAGTGCGTCATTATATTCCTTCATCTTCTCTGCCATGCGCTTTCCTGTCATCACACTCATAATTATAAATGCCGCTGCAATGGGCAAAAGACTTAAAAGTCCCAGCCGCCAATCAAAAACCATAAGCAAAATCAACAGCCCCACAGGCGTTGCAAGAGCATTTGCTTTATCCGGAAGCTGATGGGCAAGATAGGTCTCTGTCGCCGCGCTGGATTCATATACGATTTTTCTGATTTTGCCACTTCCAACGCTGTCCATAAATCCTACCGGTAATGTTACAATATGATGCATCGCTTTCATCCGAATATTTGCCTGTACGCGGAACGCCGCCAAATGCGAACACAGCAGGGCCATCACATAAATAAGAATTGCTGCAACCGCAGATAATACTGCCATCCAGCCATTATATGCCAAATTCTGTGCTTCTGCATAATTCGGGGCAACTTCCAGAACTTCCTTTATAACTTTCCAGATGTACACAAAAGGAAGCAATGCCACAAACGCACTAAAAGCACTCAACACCCAGGAAGCTATCGTTAAATATTTATAGTTTCCGGCATAACCTAAAAGTTTCTTCAGATTAGACTCTTTTTTCAAAGATAAAACCTCCTCTTTTTATAATATATAATAAGGGAACGCTGCAGTCGTTCCATTATTCTCTCCAAACTTTTATTAGCCTTAACTAACTTGCGGGGAAAAGAATAGAATCCACATTTTACAAGGATTCTATTTTTCTGTAGCATAATGCTACTGTCCCATAATTTTATACCATCCCGCACAATAAAAATCCCACATCTCGGACAGATAAATTTCTGCCCGTTCTATCGGCATCTCATGGATAATCAACTCAAAATACGTGTTAAACATCCCGGTAATCAAAATATGTTCCAGCATTGGATCAATATGCGGCGAAGGTTTTCCGATACTATCAAGGATTTTTTGAAAATCATGCGTCGCTTCTGTCTCAATCTCCACCATCTCGTCCAGCAGCCCGGCAAAACGAGTACCTTCCGAGCAGCAAAGCAGAAGTTTAAATTCCGTCAGATTGTCATACGCATACAAGAGCATATTCCGTACACACTGAAAAGAAAAGGTACCCAGATTCTCCATTTGTTTTTGCGGAGACATCTCGCGGAATTCCCGTATCGTCTTTTTATATTCATTCAAAAAAGTATGATACTGCTCTCCTACCAATGACTCGAATAACTCTTCCTTACTGCTATAATAGCCATAAAAGGCTCCCGTAGTCACACCCGCCATCTTGACAATGTTCCGCAGGGAGGCGGTCCTGAAACCCTTTTCAAGAAATTCCTGCATAGCCGCTGAATGGATGGAATCCAAAGTTGTCTGTTCTGCTTCGCTCATAAATACTTTCTCCACAATTTTATAACAGTGTTATATATCACTGTTATATTTTATAATGCTTTTAAAGATATGTCAATAGAAAAGTAAAACTATTGCATAGCCTCATACACCACGCTGGATGTTCGTGCTATGAACTGCTGCGCCTGGTATGTGTCCGAAAGATTCTCTGACATCACACATAATACATACGTACCACCGGCACTGTATACGATTGCTGCATCATTTTCCACATTAGAAAGCTCGCCCGTCTTATTGCCCACCGTTACGCCTGTCGGCAGTCCTGCCGGAATTTTGCTTCTTCTCTGCTGTTGATTCATATAACCAAGCACACTGGAAGAGCCCTGCAGCTGGCCCGCACTCGCCATTTTCAGATAGTTACAGCAATCGCGTACCGACGTGTAGTTATCATCCACATCATTTGGCTGCAGCATCAACCGCCCCATGTGTGTGTCAGAAAACCCATGATTCGCGCAATATTGATTCACACGAGCCATTCCGGTCTGTGCATCTCCGTCTCCCAATCTGGTTACCAGAGTATTACATGCCGTATTATCACTGACCGTTATCATAATACTAATCAGAGATTCCGTCTCGCCGCTATAGGACTCATATGCACTGACTAAGCCGTAATTCTCATACACGCATCCTGCCACATACAGCTTAATCAGGCTGGCCGCCTGCATCGCGCCTCCGTTAACCATTGCCATATCGTTTTCATTCACCCTGCCGGTACAGACTGCAACCTTGCCGCCTGCGCCGTATTCTGTATAAACCAGGTTCTCCAACCGGGCTTGTATCTCACTTATCCCGGTCTGTCCTGCAGACTGCGGGGTGGTTGTCTGTTCCGGTGTATTCTCTGAAGGCTGATTGTTTTCCGAAGAGGGCTGTTCTGTCTGCTCAGATTCCTGTGGCTGTGCCTTCTCAATCTTAATCCCGGGCACTTCCTTCCCGGCTTCCGCCTCAGACATTTCCGAATCGTCTACGACTTCCCCTTCAACTACTTCTCCCTCTTTATTAGCAGATGAAGTCCCCTGCCGCACTTTCCAAATTACTGCCCCTGCAGATACTGCCAGAACAGCAGCCAGCACTATAATCAGGATTTTTTTTAATCTGCTCTTCATACTCTATCTCCTCAGGTAGTTGCTATTCACATACCCGTACTGGTTCAGCGCCGGTACATACACATACCAGTATGTTCCCGTAGACGAATCCACAACATCTACTTCCTGTCCATTTGCAATCTTGCCAATCTCATTGGTAACATCATAGGCCATCGCATTGCGTAGCGCCAGATACCCGCTGGACACACTGGCATAATATACATTGCTGCCGGAAGATACCTGCGGACTGCTTGTGGCAGACGAAGTCAAATAGCTGCTGTTTGTATAGCCGTAAGCCCCCAGACTTGGACTATATACATACCAATACTGCTCATTCGTCCGGATTGCCTGTACATAATCTCCATTATACATCTTTCCGATTTCGTTTGACACATCATAGGCTTTCGCATTGCGCAGCGCCAGATATCCGCTCGCTACATTTACATAGTAGATTCCCTGATAAGTGGAAGGCGGACTGCCCGCACCTAAGATATCTCCGGCAGGCTGTGTCTGTGCCTGCGCAGGCTGCGTATCCTCCTGTTTTGCTTCCGTCTCTTCTTCCTTCGCCTTCTCCTCAGGCTCTTCTTCGCTCAGTTTACTTCGCTCTACATATCCATAAGCTCTTTTTTCTGAATTATAAATATAGGCATAGGTATCATTCGGCTTCGCAAGCACAGTCACTTCGTCTCCCCGCTCAGCCATTCCAATCGCCGCGCCATCCGCATCCGGCGTATTTAATATAGACAGTCTGTTTCCTTCTTCTACCTGGACATATCTCGTAACCGGATCGGTTACCGCATCCTCTTTATTGGTTAAATAATGATAGTCAATATAACCGATGATTTCTTCTGCTTCTATATATACCTTCCAGTAATTTCCCTCGCTCTTTTCCATCAAAGCTACTTTTTCGCCATTGTCAAGCTTCGCTACGACTTTACTGTCTTTATCTTCTGTTTCGCGAACCTTCATAACTTCCTTGCAGCCTGTTACATAATAATCGCCAATAGTCTCTATTTTTTCTTCATCATCATGAAAAGCGATGCCCCATATAAGGAAAAATGCAGCGGCAAGAATCGCCAGCCCTCCTGCTATAGCCAGTATCAGGAATTTTTTTCTGCCCGTATTGTTATTCTTCTGGTTCCTGCTGTCATCTTCCGGAATATTCGATGCAAACCTCTGATCTGTATACCAATCCTGCCCTGTATAACCGCCGGGACCTGTGTATCCTTTCTGCTCCGTATAACCACCGGGACCTGTGTATCCTCTCTGCTCCGTATAACTGCCGGAGCCTGTGTATCCTCCCTGCTCCGTATAGCCACCGGGACCTGTAGTTCTCCCTTGTTCCGTATAAACTGTCCGGTCAGCATATACCGTATAGTCTTCATCTGCTTCCGCTTCCTGCATCTCTCTCATTCCATTTTGGACAAGATTCAAAAGCTCTTCCATACTCCTGCAGCGGTTTTCTGCATGCAGGGCAAGCCCATACATAAGCGCATCTTCCAACGACTTCGTAATCCTCACTCCAAATGTGGAAGGACGTCTGATGTCATCATGGGACATCCGTTCCAATGCATCCGCAGGGGTCACTCCGGTAATACACTTATACATAGTTGCGCATAACCCGTACACATCCGTCCACGGTCCCTGCTCACTATTTCTTGTATATTGTTCCACCGGAGCATAGCCTCTCTTAATCGTACTTGTAAGCTCCCGGTCTCTTTCCATATAATGCCGCGCCGCCCCGAAATCCATCAACTTCAGCACGCCTGTATTCAGATACATAATATTATCCGGGCTGATATCACGGTGGATTACGCCTAATTTATGGATTTTGGCAAGCGCTCCCATAATCGGGATCATCAATTCAAATACCTTCTCTGCGCTCATAGCACCGAATTCCTTTATGTGGGAAGCCAGCGTCCTTCCCTCCAGATATTCCATTATAATATATGCAGTATCATTTTCCTCAAAAAAATCTTTCACATCCACAATTCCCGGTTCTTCTGAGAACTGTGCTATATTTCTCGCCTCATCCAGGAATCTGTCTATCCCTTTCCTTACCATATCTCTCTGTTCTTCCGTCGCAATGGTTAGATGAGAAGACGTCTCACTATTCCTATTAATATGGCCAAGTGGATAAAATTCTTTAATTGCCACTTTTTTATCAAGCACAAGATCCCTTCCTATGTAAGTAATTCCGAATCCGCCCTCGCCTATGGCCGTCCCGACCAGATATTTCTCTTTCAGGATAGTCCCCGGCTTCAGTTGATGGGGCGCCGTCTCCCGAATATTCAGATTCACACAATCCGCACAAAATGTTCCGGATGTAACCTCTCTCATACAATTCAAACAATATTTTTTCATCCTTGCTATCTCCCTTATCCGTGTACTCTATTCCTGTATTTCTGAATATAGTAATCTGCTTTTCCTTTTCCTCCTTCGTAAGGCGGATTAATCTCCAGCATAATGTCCTGCAGCCGGCTTACTCCGAAGAAATGTTTTGCCTCTTCTACGTCTCCGTAAAATGCCATATGACCGCTCTGGTCATTGGTACTCTTTGCTATCACGAGCACCTTTGTAAAAAGGCTCTTTCCAGTCTGGCTGTCAACAGCGTCATCCGGCTCATGAGAAATAACCATAACAATTTTCCCATTATCTGCAATCTCCTTCAAAATCTCCATCTGCTGCATCCTGGAGGCCGCATCCAGGCCAGAGTCTGGCTCATCACATATAAAGACTTTCTGGAATCCTATCAACTGGGCGGCAACGGATACTTTCTTCTTCTGCCCTCCGCTCAACTGGCTAATCAGATGGTTCTCCAGCTTCTGAACGCCGACCTTTTCCATCGTCTCCTGTACTCTCTTTTTCTTATCCTCTTTAGAATAATCATTCTTATTCAGTTTTATCTCAGCCACATCCATAAGCGTCTCCCGAACCTTATCGCTCAGTCTGAGATTCAAAAACTGCGGAACCAGGCCAATCTTCGTCTTCATGCTTTTAAAATTTTTGTACAAATCCTGGCCGTCCAGCAATATCTCTCCATCTGCCTTTTTCTCACCTAATATTGCATTAATCAGTGTCGTCTTCCCGGCTCCTGACCCACCAAGGATTAATACAAAATCTGTGCTTTCCGCTTCAAAATGAATATCCCGAATCAATATCTTCCTGCCAAAATTAACATCTTTCTTTTTGATATTCACAGACAGCCTTCCTTCCGGCTCTCCAAAACAATTATATATTATCGTCTGAAACCAGAAAATCATAAGTGTATTTCCGATAAATAATACGTCATGATTACGCAGCCTCTCTCGCCCATGCACTTCCCGGCCATTGAGGCGCACTCCATTCTGGCTCTGCATATCTTCAATCCACCACTGCTGCCCATTCTGCCAGATTACCGCATGTCTGCGCGAAACCATCATATCATCCAAAACAAGGGTATTTCTTTCATCCCTTCCGATCGAAATACTTCCGCTAACACCCACGGGACAGGAAGTCCATCTGGATCCTTTCACATAACTGTATGTGAAAATCATAAGAACAGCTTCCGGATGCGGGTCGTCAAGTCGGCTCTTGTCAATTCGGAGTATATCTCCTTCCTCAAGTTTATGCGGAGCAGAGCCTCGTGCATCATAAGGCAGAAGCTTCCTCCCATTTACATAAGTACCGTTCATGCTATTATTGTCAATATAATAATAATCTCCTGTCCTCTCTTCATAGACAAATTCTCCATGCCGTCTTCCCGTGATCCTGGAATGGACACAAATATCACAGGATGACTTTTCATACACTCTGCCCAGGGTCATATTCCCCTGAAGTGAAATAACCGTCGGCTTATTTCCCGCATCCAGAATAATCAAAGACGCCGACCGCCCCTGTTTCTCCGGCGCCCTGTAAATAAATGTCCTGTTTTCATCCACCATGTACTCTCACCCTCGCCTCACTCTATGAATCTCTGTTTTTAATCTTCAGACTCAGTATACTAATTCCGATACAGCAAATCAGAAGGCCAACACACCATCCCCATGCCGTAAACAGATTTTCCGCCACACAGTCATAACAGGCTTCTGTCTCCAGACGTTCCACCATCGGGTATGCCGCACTGATCTTTAGCGGATACTTTGCATTGTTCAAGTCGGCTATACTGCCAAATGCAGACATTCCCCATTTACTAAAAGTAATATAGGCAATCTTCTTGCTCATTCCGCTTAATTCAAACAGCACGCCACTCATAATCAACTGTAAAATCAGTACAAATGGCATGATTGTCATCGCCGTCGTCGGGTTTCCCGCTATGGATGACAGCATGATTCCCATAATTGCCGATCCAAATGTCAACAAGAATATGGTAATAAAATACTCAACATAAGCACTTGTAATAATCCCTTCTGTATTAAAATCAATGAATACCAGACACACACCAAAAATCACACAGCTCTGGATCAGGCACAGCAAAAATTGCCAGCCCACATTCGCAAAGATATAAGAAGATAACCGCATCCCCTGCCTGTACTCAGAACGGATAATCTCATGTTCTTTACAAATAGACTGGACGGAATTAAAAATACCTATCCAGATACAGGCAGATACAATCGTAAAAAAGCCTGATTTTGTACTCTCATATGTAGTAAACATATTCTCCCCCACAACAGATGCTACGAGTGCTGCAATAATCACCGCAAACACAACAAACTTCCAGGCTTTCTCCCGGATTGCAATTCTTGCTATCTTTTTAAAATATACAGCTGTCTGTTTCATTGAAAACATTTTATGTATCCTTTCCTTTGTCTGACTGCAGACATTTTTCTACATTATAACACCAATACAGCCAAAATAAAAGAGTGAAGAAAGTCCTTAAAAACACAAAGAGAGGTGTAACTCATCCGAGTCACATCTCTCCCTGAACAAACTCCTTTTACAACAGACTACTCTTGCCGCAAATTCCTTTCTTTCACTATCTTACCCTTCGTCTGTAAATCACCGTTCCTGCCAAAACAATCAGCGCCATTCCCATAGACACGATCCACAAGATCATATAGCTGTCATCTCCGGTTTTCGGACTGCCGGAACTACTACTTGTATTGCTCACAGTACCTGTCGCAGAATTATTCCCATTGGAATTTGTCGTGACCGTACCTGTTGCCGGAATCTCAACCGCATCCTTCTTGTTGCCGCACACTTCACACTCCTCGTGCTTAGAACCTTTTTCTGTCGCAGTAGCCTCTTTATCTATCACCCATTTAAAACGATGTCCGACTGCAGCAATTATTTCTGTTTTTTCATCTGTATATACTTTTCCTTCAAACGAAGCGCTTGCGCTATACTTCATACTGCCTGCTTCTGTACAAGTAGCGGCTGTTGTGTTCTTACTGATTTTTGCTTCCACATTTTCCACATGCGCTTCGTCTCTCTTACAAGTAAAACTTATTACAGCACTACTATAATCTTCTGCCCATTTCCACTCCGGATCGCTCCACTCATGGCCGAGAGCAGGCAGTTCACGGACGTCTGTCTCTCCGCATCCATTATCACAGACAGCTTTCTCTGTTCCCTTCTCCGTACAGGTAGCAACCGTCTCAGTTACATAAGCCGTATAACTATGTCCAGTTGCCGGAATCACTGTACTATCCTTTATGGCGTCACATCTGCTGCAATGGATTGATTTACTGCCGTCCTGCGTACATGCAGGCTCCTGGTCAACAGTAAAGTCATCCTCCCAGTCATGCCCTACAGGATCCATGTCTCTATATTCCTTGTATTCACACCTGCTGCAAGTACGCTGTTCACTGCCCTGTCCGGTACAACTTGGAGCGGCTGCCGTCTCCCACTCGCCAAAATCATGTCCCATTGCCGGAATCACCATATCCACCGCATCTATTTCTGTATTTCCTTCTGCATCTGCGAAGTTCTTTCCACATACTTCACAGCTCCAGTATTCGGTGCTTCCTGCCGTCGTACAGGATGCCTCCACTCTCCCGTGATGCGTCAATATGGATGCATCATCCGTGTGCGAACAAAGCGTGGTAACTGCAATCGGTTCACTGATGGCTTCCACAAGTCCTGTGCTGTTGCTCTGATTTACTTTAGCCCAGAAATAGTAAGTTGTGTTAGGCAAAATTCCATCCCATTCCGCCGTAAACTCAGAAAAAGGGATGAAGCTTAATGTAGATGGATCTGCGTCTGGCGTAGTGCTCATAGCATAATAAACCACCTCATTATCGCCAGCTTTCTGGCTGACATCCGCACTCAGATTTATTGTATCCGAAGTAACATTGTCCAATTTACAGGTAATGGCACGAGGAATCACAGTATGTATCACCTCAAATGTTACCTTGCGCTGTGGCGGATTGCCTCCGGTACCGCTGTAGCCATCCTCTGTCCTCCACGGATTCGTACCCTTAGCGGCATATTCTTCCATGTACCAGAACCGAATCACTTTTGTTTTTTCTTCATTCTCTGTAAGCTCATGTGCGGTATATTTTGCACGGCTGGATTTACTGTAACTTGTAATATAATCATCTGGAATAATCGTAACATCACAATACCAGCGCTCTGTCTCTACATCCCACTGCACTTCACCCAGACTATATCCTACTTTACTGCTTGTATTCTCAAATAATTTATATTCCGTACTATAACATGCTGTATGATCTTCTACACATTTAATCGTAACAGCAATAGCTGTATGATTGGAATCACCATTACTTAAGTCCTCATAGGTCGGCGCTTCCGGCGCAATCCCTCCGCCGTTGGCAAAAGCAGCTCCTCCGGCGGCTCCCAATATCAACATTGTAAATAACAAAAGTGGGAATATTTTTCTCTTTCTTTTCATCGCAATCTCCTCCCTGTTATAAAACTACAACACTTATTATATAAATATTCTGTCCTCTACTTCCATCCTCCTGACTTTTTTGGTTAAAAAATAACTTAATTGGTAGAAAAATAAAAAAAGACAAATGCTATGTTTTATGCTATGATTTAAATAATGTCAGCATATAAAGAACATTAGAACTTCCATGCATTGACATTAGAATTACGATTTAAAGAGGGATACTATGAGAATTGCTTTAATTGACGACGACAGCACACAGATTTCCCTACTGTCAGAAATGATCCTTACAGAATTATCCTCCATTGGCTGCCCGGATTATAAAATAGATGCCTACCCCAGCGGAGAGTCTTTTCTTGGCCGGGAACGGACAGAAATCTACGATGTTATTATCCTGGATATTTTTATGAATGGTCTAAGCGGAATAGAGCTTGCACGTAAGATCCGACAGTCTGACGATACTGTACATCTGATTTTCTGTTCAGCCAGCAATGAATTCGCTTCCGAGAGCTATGAGGTGAACGCTGACTACTACCTGCGCAAGCCTCTCACACAGGAAAATGTCTCCGCAATGTTCCGGCGGCTGAACCTTAAGCGTATGGAGCTATCCCAGACAATGATTCTTCCGAATGGTTATTCCGTCCGGCTCCGCCAGATTCTCTATACCAATTATTTCAATCATGTAGTTACATTTTATTTCAAAACAGAAGATTCGTACTCCCTGCGTATCTCACAGGCAGAGTTGGAAGACCTCCTGCTCCCTTACGGCTATTTCTTCTCCCCTATCAAGGGTATGATTATCAATCTGCATGAAGTAGTGAAACTGACAAAGGATTCTTTCCTCATGTCCAACGGGAAAATGATTCATATTACCCGAAGAAAATATAAGGAAGCCAGAGAAACCTATAACCGCTTCTGCCTGAAAAAACTCTGAATGAGGGTGAATGGCTGGCGCCGCCTGTTTATCGGAATTTTAACGGTAATTCCTGTTACTTCTTCACCCGCAGGCTCAGCACTCCCTCTGCAAGAATCTTTACATCGTCCAGAATATAATCAAACGCCCCGGCTTTGTACAAATTTACAATAATCATGCCAATCGGCACTGCCAATATCATTCCCAATACACTTCCGGCTTTATATCCCACATACAAAAGCACCAGCGTAAACAGAGGATTCATTCCCATGCTGTCTCCCACAAGCTTCGGCTGGATGATCTGACGCACAATCTGAGTAACCGCGTAAATAATGATAAGTCCTGCCATTGTCCTATAGTCACCTACAAGTAATTTATAGAGAGCCCAGGGCAGTAAGGCTGTTCCTGTTCCAAAAAAGGGCAGGAAATCCAAAAAAGCAATTCCCATCGCCAAAAGAATGGAGAAATGAATTCGCATCACGGAAAACCCTAACAATAAAATCAAAAATACCACTCCCATAATCTTAAACTGGGCTTTCAAGTACCCTCCTACCGCATATTTCAGGTTATCCATAACCATCGTCATTCTCTTAACAATCGGTTCAGGAGAAATTTTCTTCGCCCAAATCAGTACAGCCTCTCTGTCTGAGATAAAAAAATATGCGGAAATAATGGTTACAATCGTCGAAACCAAAATAGAGGGAATTCCTTTCGCGAAGTTTCCCGCAGCCTCCACGGTGGGTTCGCTAATCCCGGCAATCAGATCTCCTGCCGTCTTATCTAAATTCGCTGCCATTGTCTGAAAACCGTTCTGTACACCTTCCGGCAGGAGTTTAAAAAACTGGCTGCCTTTTCCACTAATTTCTGTAAGTCCCTTTTCCAAATCCTGATACAGCTCAGGGAAGTTCCGAATCAAGCTGGAAACTTCATTCCACAACTTACTGCCCGCAAAATAAATTAGCGCCACGCATCCTACTAAAACCAGGATTACCACGATGGCAGAGCTAAGCTTCTTTACAATCTTCAGTCTTTTCTCCAGCCAAAGCACCAGCGGGCTTGCTACAAATGCCAGAAACCACCCTATGACAAAAGGCATGAAGAAAGAAAGCGCCCATATCCCAATATAGATAAATAAGATGGTTCCGATCAGGCTGAAAGCCAGACTGACAATTACCTTCCAATACGGACGGTTATCCTGCAGCCGCTCCCTGACATTCATCTGCATACTCTGTCACCTCATTTCGCCTATTCTGTCTCTTTTCCCAGAAATTCTGTCTCTGTCAGCTCCCAGATTTCCTCTCTCCCCTGCTTTGTCTCTGCTGAAAAGGGAATCACTATCGTTCCCGGGATAAGATTTAATCCCTGCTTCACCATTTTCACATGCTTATCCACCTGGCTTCTCTTCAGCTTATCCAATTTGGTGGCAATAATAATCGGATTGTATCCCTGGGCAACTACCCATTCATACATCATCTTATCATTCGCCGACGGTTCGTGCCGGATATCTATTAACAGAAAAATTGCTTTCAGTTGCCTGGAAGAATGGAGATAATTCTCAATCATCCGTCCCCACTGTGCCTTTTCCTGCTCAGAAACCTTTGCATATCCATATCCCGGAAGATCCACCAGATACAGCTCATCATTGATATTATAATAATTAATGGTCTGGGTCTTCCCCGGCGTCGCCGATATTCTCGCATAAGACTTCCGGTTCATCAGCGCATTAATCAGGGAAGATTTGCCTACATTGGATTTTCCGGCAAATGCAATCTCCGGTTTATCATTTTCCGGAAGTTTGCTCGTAATTCCGCACACCGTTTCCAGATTTACATTCTTTATAATCATTCTATTTTCCTCATTCTTCTTAAATCTAAATTTCCTTTACCAACGCCTGTTCAAGCACTTCATTCATATGGGATACAGGCAGAATCTGCAGTCCCTTTGTAATCTCGGCCGACAATTCTCCGACATCCTTTTCATTTTCTCCGGGAATCAGAACCGTCCGTATCCCGGCGCTCTTCGCTGCAAGAAGCTTTTCCTTCAGCCCTCCGATGGGCAGCACGCGCCCACGCAGGGTAATCTCACCTGTCATGGCAATATCAGCGCGCACCTTCTGCTCTGTAACAGCGGAAAACATTGCTGTCGCCATGGTAATTCCCGCAGACGGGCCATCCTTGGGAACCGCTCCCTCCGGAATATGTATATGAATATCGTGTTCTTCAAAGAAATCATCCGCGATGCCGTGATTCCTGCTTATGGAACGAATATAACTGATTCCTGTTCTCGCCGATTCCTTCATCACATCACCCATCTGCCCGGTCAAAAGGATTTCTCCCTTCCCCGGCATCACATTAACCTCAATCTGCAGAGTATCACCGCCCACACTGGTCCACGCAAGTCCCCGGACAATTCCAATCTCATCAACCTGATTCGCCATCTGATAGGTATATAATTCCTGCCCCAGATATTTATGCAGGTTATTTTCCGTCACCCGAATTCTCTCTTTTTGATTCTCCAGAATTTCCCTGGCTGCTTTTCTGCATATATCCCCGATTTTACGCTCCAACTGCCTTACACCGGCTTCCTTGGTATAATTCCTTGCCATCTTCCACACGGCTCCCTTACTAATCGTAAGTTGTCCCGGCTTCAGCCCATGCTTGTCAAGCTGCTTTGGAATCAAATGCTCCATAGCAATATGAATCTTCTCATTCTCAGTATAACTGCTGACCTCAATAATCTCCATACGGTCAAGAAGGGGTTTCGGAATCGTCTGAAGCGTATTTGCTGTTGTCACAAACAGTACCTCAGACAGATCTATCGGAACCTCCAGATAATGATCCCGGAACTTTTTGTTCTGCTCACTATCCAGTACTTCCAGAAGCGCGGAAAAAGTGTCTCCCTTATAATCTGTACTGACCTTATCAATTTCATCCAGAAGCATCAACGGATTCTTCACTCCTGCGCTTTTCAGTCCATTCGCAATCCTGCCCGGCATCGCCCCCACATAGGTCTTTCGATGTCCTCGGATCTCTGCTTCATCCCTTACTCCTCCGAGAGAAATTCTGACATAAGAACGGTTCAACGCCCTCGCCAATGAACGGGCGACAGATGTTTTGCCGGTTCCCGGCGGCCCCACAAGACAGAGGATTGGGCTGTCTCCCTTTTTCGTAAGTGTGCGCACTGCCAGAAATTCCAGCACACGCTCCTTCACTTTCTCAAGTCCGTAATGGTCTTCTTCCAGTACTTGTTTCGCATAGGCAATATCTTCATTATCTTCCGACATCTTATCCCATGGCATCTCCAGCATCGTCTCGATATAGGTACGTATAACGCCGCTCTCTGCCGGACTATTCATAGAACTTTTAAACCGCTTGATTTCTTTGTTAAGTTTTTCCTTTACTTCTTCCGGAGCTTCCAGCTTATCAGCCGCCTCCTGAAACTCTTCCGCATCGGTAAGCGTATTATCTTCTCCCAGCTCTTCCCGGATTAATTTGAGCTGTTCTCTCAGGATATATTCTCTTTGATGTTTATCTACACGCTCTTTCACCTTATTCTGGATATCTTCCTTTATATCCATAATCTGCATCTCATTCACGATCTTAAAAGCAAGAAGATGATACCGTTTCAGTAAACTTGCTTCCTCCAGGATTTCCTGCTGATCCGTATCGCTCAACGGACAATTTGCAGCAATCATATCTATGACCTTCTTAAGATCCGTATATTCGTTAATCTGTTTCACCATATCTTTGGGAAATTTCGGGTTTTTCAGCATAAATTCCGTATAGATTTCCTTCAGGCCTCTTGCCATAGCTTCCAGATTCGTATCTGCATCATTCTCACCAAATTGCTCCCGGATATCATCAACATCCTCTATAACCGTAACATTCGCCCGCAGATAGGGATCCGTAAATTCCAACACATTCAATCCCGCTCTCCTCTCTCCTGCAACCAGGACACGCAAAATGTTCTTCGGCAGCTTCACCACCTGCTTCACAGCGGCTATTGTCCCAACCCGGAAAACGTCCCCGATTCCCGGCTCTTCGATATTAAAATCCTTCTGTCCTGTCAGAAAAATCTTCTGACCTTCTTCCAGCATAGCTGCATTGATTGCTTCTATCGAAGCCTGTCTGCTAACATCAAAATGTATCACCATCTCCGGGAGAACCGTCATTCCCCGAAGGGCAACCATGGGAAGGCTTCTTACTTCTCTTTCCATATTTCCTCCTGTTATATAATAAAGCGGACGCTGCTTTTTCTGCGTCCGCCTATGTCTTATGCACTCTCTGGTCTTCTCTCCTGGTCATGCTCATAAATTGGTGCGCTCTTATCCTTCACCACATCTTCTGTAATGCGGCAGGAAACCAGCGTCTCATCCGACGGGGCATGATACATGGTATCCATCATAATATTTTCCATAATTGCACGAAGCCCCCGCGCACCGGTTTTTCTCTTCAGGGACGTATCTGCAATTGCCTCAAGCGCAGCCTGGTCAAAGATAAGATCAACACCGTCCAGCTCCAGCATCTTCTGGTATTGCTTCACAATGGCGCTCTTTGGCTCCGTCAGAATCCTAATCAACGCATCTCTATCCAACATCTCCAGTGAAACAGTCACCGGAACACGCCCTACCAACTCCGGAATTAATCCGAATTTCACAAGATCCTGGGGCAGAACCTGCTTCAAAAGCCTATCTGTATCGTCCTCATGCTTCTCGGCAATCTCTGCATTAAATCCTATCGATTTCTTATCCAGACGGGTCTCAATAATCTTGTCCAGTCCTTCAAACGCACCTCCGCAGATGAATAGAATATTTGTCGTATCAATCTGAATCAATTCCTGATGCGGATGCTTTCTCCCGCCCTGGGGCGGTACGCTTGCCACCGTGCCTTCAATAATCTTAAGGAGCGCCTGCTGAACGCCTTCGCCCGACACATCTCTCGTAATAGACGGATTCTCTGATTTTCTTGTAATTTTATCTATCTCATCAATATAAATAATTCCGTATTCTGCCCGCTCAATATCGCCGTCCGCCGCCTGAATAACTTTCAGCAGGATATTTTCCACATCTTCACCTACATACCCCGCTTCCGTAAGCGCCGTTGCATCAGCAATGGCAAACGGTACATTCAGTATCTTTGCCAGCGTCTGCGCCAGAAGTGTCTTACCGCAGCCGGTAGGACCCAGCATCAGGACATTGCTCTTTTTAAGCTCTACCCCCAGATCCTTCTCTGCCATAATCCTTTTATAATGGTTATATACCGCAACAGACAGTACCTTCTTCGCTTCTTCCTGCCCGATTACATAATCATCCAGGAACGCCTTGATTTCTTCCGGCTTAAGCAGATTGATTTCATCAAATGGATTCGTACGCCTGTTATCATACTCAAATTCTTCTTCTATAATCTCTGCACAAACATCTACACAGGAATCACAGATATAGACTCCGCCGGGCCCCGCGATCAACTTACGTACCTGCGCCTGGGTTTTATTACAAAAAGAGCACCTAATCTGCTCATCATTTCTTCCTGCCATACTTTCACCTCTCTGTTTCTAAACATTTCAGCCGTCTTTCATTCCATGCTTAAAGCACCGCTTTGACTAAGACAAACTAAGGACAGGCAGACTGTTTACAGTATACCCGTCCTGTTTTTTATTTACGGTTCGTGATTACTTCATCTATCAAGCCGTACTCTTTTGCTTCTATTGCAGACATGAAATTGTCTCTGTCTGTATCTGCACTAATAACTTCAATCGGCTGTCCTGTATTCTCTGCCAGAATCTGATTCAGCTTCTGACGCGTCTTCAGAATATGTTCTGCGGCAATCTGAATCTCAGTTGCCTGTCCCTGCGCGCCGCCTGACGGCTGATGAATCATAATCTCTGCATTTGGCAGCGCGAAACGCTTACCTTTTGCCCCTCCTGAGAGAAGAAAAGAACCCATGCTTGCCGCCATTCCAATACAGTAGGTGGCTACATCACATTTGATATACTGCATCGTATCGTAAATCGCAAGTCCGGCAGTCACAGAGCCGCCCGGACTGTTAATGTACAGATGGATATCCTTCTCCGGATCCTCTGCTTCCAGGAACATTAACTGCGCAACAATGATACTTGCCGCTGTATCCGTCACTTCTTCTCCAAGAAAAATAATTCTGTCTTTTAATAATCTTGAATAAATATCGTAGGAACGCTCCCCACGACTCGTCTGTTCAACGACATAAGGTACCAGACTCATGTAAATACCCCCTAACTATGATGTCTGTCACTGGTAGCAAATACTATTTCTCTTCTGCATTCTCTACCAGGAAGGTTACTGCCTCCTGAACTGCTATATCTTCTTTCATCTGTTTCTTTTCATTTTCGCCCATGTACTCTTTCAGCTTATCAGCTTCCATATTGTAGGCCTCTGCCATCTTGGCAATCTCTTCATCAAGCTTCTCATCACTGATTTCAATATTCTCAGCCTGGGCAATTGCTTCCAGAACCAAACGTGTCTGAATGCGCTTCAGCGCCTGCGGGCGCAAATCTTCCAGCATCTTCTCTTCTGTCAATCCGGTAAACTGGAAATACTGTTCCATAGTAAGACCCTGCTGCATCATTCTCTGAGCAAAATCATCTGCCATCTGTCTGGTCTGCGTATTGATCATTGGCTCCGGAATTTCCATAGTAGCATTGGCAACAGCCTGCTCCACAGCCTGATCTTCCTTCTTCGTCTTTCCTTCTGTCTCTTTCTGCTCTTTGATCTTCGCCTTAACGTCTGCCTTATATTCCTCTAAAGTATCGAATTCTGATACTTCCGCCGCAAATTCATCGTCAATCTCCGGAAGCTCTTTTGCCTTAATCTCATGCACGGTACATTTAAATACTGCCGCTTTTCCCTTCAGGTCTTCCGCCTGATAATCCTCTGGGAAGGTTACATTGACTTCCACTTCTTTTCCAGATTCTGCCCCTACCAGTTGTTCCTCAAATCCTGGGATAAAGGCACCGGATCCGATTGTCAGCGGATAATTTTCTCCCTTTCCGCCTTCAAATGCAACACCGTCTACAAAACCTTCAAAGTCGAGGATTACTTCATCGCCATCTTGTACCGGGCGATCTTCTACGGTAATCGTCCGCGCATTCTTCTCTGCCTCTTCCTGAATCTTCGCATCTACTTCCTTCTGTGTGACACGGGTAGAAATCTTGTCTACTTTCAGCCCTTTGTACTCTCCAAGAGTTACCTCCGGCTTCGTTGCAACTTCTGCTGTAAAAATAAATGGTTTGCCCTTCTCAATCTGAACAACATTAATCTCCGGCTGAGACACAATATCCAGCTCACATTCATCATATGCGTCGGAATATGCCTTTGGAATCAATTCATTGACTGCATCATCATAGAAAATAGCAGCGCCGTACATTTTCTCAATCATCTGACGCGGAACCTTTCCCTTACGGAATCCCGGGATACTAATTTTAGATTTCTGCTTCTGATATGCACTTTGAAGTGCCTTCTCCAACTCTTCTGCCGAAACCTCAATTGTAAGCTTCGCCATGTTTTTTTCCAGTTTTTCTACCTGTAAACTCATGAATAACTTCCTCCTATTTCTATCCTGCCTTCTCGTAGTCTAAAGAACAGGTCGACTACATAAATACTCATTAAGAGAGTATAACACAAATCCTGCAAAATAGCCAGCATTTATTTCAAATATATGATTGTCTCTGCAAGCGCAGTAGCTTCCGCCTTATCAAAAAGGATTTCCACCAGCTTCAATCCGAAATCAATCGCCGTCCCCATTCCGCGGCTGGTAATAATATTACCGTCCTGTACTACCGGAGCTTTCACAATTACAGCTCCCTGAAGCTGCTCCTCCACGGACGGATAACAGGTTGCCCGTTTTCCCTTCAGAAGCCCCATGTTCCCCAGGATTCCCGGTGCCGCGCAGATTGCTCCCACATATTTTCCTTCTTCACAGAAAGCCTGTATGACTCGTTTCACACCCTCATGTTCACTTAAATTCGTAGTTCCGGGCTGTCCTCCCGGAAGAATGACCATATCAAATTCTGCAAAATTCACTTCTTCAAATGTATCTTCTGTCTGCACGCCGATCCCATGTGCACCGTGTACCATATATTCCTCCGTAATAGATACTGTATCCACATATATCATGGAACGTCTCAGCAGATCCACAACAGTCAATGCTTCTATCTCTTCAAATCCATCTGCTAATAACACCGCTACTTTTCTCATTATTGACCCTCCTAAAAATATCTTCTCTTAAACAGTAACAAACAACCTCAAAAAAATCAATGCATTTACAATTTACTTTTTTTATATTATGATTTTAATATTACCATTCACAGCCGATTTGAAATTCAATATGGATTCGTCGTGCTTGCACGTAAGAAGATATATTGGATTTCAAATCCGGTCTGTGGAGCAGTCACCCCACCCGCATAAGCATTCTTAGCTCCGTAAGGAGCGGGACTGGAGCATCGAAGATGCGACGAATGCGCATGCGGGTGGGGTGCTGTGAATGGTAATATTTAATAATTACTTTTTACAGACGGAAAGGAGTCCATACATGGAAATCGAACGAAAATATCTGATTCACCACATCCCCGAAAACTTAACTGTCACAGAAACCCACCATATCGAACAGGGATACCTCTGCACAGGTCCGGTGGTACGAATCCGCAAGGATAATGAGGACTATATTCTGACCTACAAATCTAAAGGCCTCATGGTTCGGGAAGAATACAATCTTCCTCTCACCGCCAATGCATATGAACACTTAAAAACAAAGATTGACGGAAGATTGATAAAAAAGACAAGACAGGTCATTCCTTACACGGACAACCTCTTCATTGAACTTGATACTTTCCACGGCGATCTTGCTCCCCTAGTCTTAGCAGAAGTAGAATTTCCTTCCGTAGAGGCGGCAGACACCTTCGTCCCCCCCTCCTGGTTTGCAGAGGATGTGACCTTCTCGCCCGCCTACCATAACAGCACCTTGAGCAACATTTTGTTGCATTCCGCCACTTAGCTTCTTTTCGGCGCATAATTATCTATTTTTCTGGTTAATTGCTATACTAAACCTGTAATAACAGATGGAGGTATGGCAATGGCCAATATTCAGCTTGCGAAGAACCTTCGTGCTTTAAGGGATGCAAACAATCTGAACCAGGGTGATTTAAGTGATATGCTTAACATCTCCAGACAGGCGTACTCAAACTATGAGAATAGTAAGCGTACCCCTGATCTGGATTCTTTGCTGCGCCTTGCTTCCTTTTATCATGTAACTTTAGAACAGCTGGTAAATGGCAACCTTTCCAATCCTGTCCAAAGCTTTTCCGAAGAAAAAGTGCCATATTACATGGCACTTGACATCAAAACCGGAAATACGCTCTATCTCAAAGAAGAAGAGACGGAGCTGATTACAAAATTCCGCTCTCTTTCTGATGACAACAAACGTATCATTACCGGTTTTCTTGATTCACATTCAAAATAATTAATCGGTCAATGCCAGTGCAAAGCCTTCATGGACTGCATTCATCGCCTTGTCAATATCCTTTTCATCAACCAGGACTGTAATACGGATTTCAGAGGTCGAAATCATATTAATGTTAATCCTGGAATTATACAAAGATTCAAACATTTTCGCTGCCACGCCTGGATTACTCATCATTCCCGCGCCGACTACAGAGATTTTCGCCACATCCCTATTGTAGGAAATCTGCTGGATTGTCAGAGCTTCCTTATGTTCTTCCAAAATCTGAAGGGCAGGTTCCAAATCATCCTCTGAAACAGTAAAGGATATATCTTTCGTCCCCTCTCTGCCTACTGACTGAAGAATAATATCTACGTTAATATGATTCTTTGACATGGTATTAAAGATTTTAAACGCTGTTCCCGGTTTATCTTCTACTCCTATCGCTGAAATCCTCGCTGTATTTTTATCGGCTGCCACGCCTGTAATTAACATTTTTTCCATCTTTACCTTCTCCTTGACAACGGTTCCCTCCGAACGATTCAGACTCGACCGTACTACCAGCTCCACTCCATATTTCTTTGCCATCTCCACAGACCTGCCGTGCAGTACCTTTGCTCCTACCGTTGCCAGTTCCAGCATCTCATCATAAGTAATGGCATCCAGTTTCCTTGCATTCTTCACTACACGGGGATCCGCAGTGTAAACACCATCCACATCTGTATAAATCTCACATTTATCTGCATGGAGCACCGCCGCCAGCGCAACCGCCGTTGTATCCGAACCGCCTCTTCCCAGAGTTGTGATATCATCGTACTTGTTCACTCCCTGGAATCCTGTCACAATAACGATTTTTCTTGCATCCAGCTCGTGCTGAATACGCTTCGTGTCAATCCTTTTAAATCTGGCGTTGCCATAACTGGAGGTGGACACCATTCCTGCCTGAAATGCATTCAATGACACGGCAGGTACATCCAGCGCATGCATTGCCATCGCCATCAGGGAAACAGACACCTGTTCTCCCGTAGTCATAAGCATATCCATCTCCCTTTTCTTGGCATTTGGATTAATACTATGCGCAAGCTCAATCAGTTCATCGGTAGTATCTCCCATGGCAGAGAGAACCACCACCACATCATGCCCCGCTTTATAATCTTCAATGCATCTTTTTGCAACATTGAAGATACGTTCTTTATTAGCGACAGAACTGCCGCCGAACTTCTTTACTACTAACATACGCCCTCCTGTTTTTTGTCTCTCATCCTTTTCCCTAAATCTCCAGTAAATGCTCAATCAGCCGATATCCTTCCGGCCACTTCCATTCGCTTTCTGCTGCCTTTACTTCACTATATGTATGGACGCCGTCCACCGTCCGCCTACTATCATAAATCAGGTAAGGAATCGGTTCGCTCGTGTGCGTACGCACACAAATGGGAGTCGGATGATCCGGAAGCACCATAATACGGTAATCTTCACCCGCTTCATCAAGTCCTTCCACAATTCTTCCCACTACCTTTTCATCCACTTGTTCAATCGCAGTAATCTTATCAGCCACACTTCCCTGATGCCCCATCTCATCCGGAGCCTCTACATGGACATATGCAAAATCATAACCCTGATGCAGCAGGGCATCTACCGCTGCGTCCGCTTTACCGGCGTAATTGGTATGCAACCCTCCATTGGCTCCTTCCACAATGACCCGATCCATTCCGGCACCTACGGCAATTCCTTTCAAAAGATCTACCGCAGAAATCATTACGCCTTTCTTTCCGGTCTTCTCTTCAAAAGGTGCAAGGGACGGTCTTGTGCCGGCTCCCCAGAACCAGGCAGAATTCGCCGGCTTCAGCCCTCTCCTTCTGCGCTCTTCATTTATCGGATGATGATTTAATATCTCATAACTCTTCTTCATCATATCTCTAAGCACTTCATCCTGAGGCAGATACTCTCCCACTCGCTTCGTCAAGATATCATGAGGCGGAGTCAGCTCTATGAGTTTCCCGTTCTTCTGAATCAAAAGATGCCTGTAGCTGGTTCCTACATAAAAGGAATAGCCTTCTCTCTCCAGTCCTTCCTTCAGGGCATCTACCAATACTGCCGCTTCTTCTGTCGGAATCTCATCAGAACTGTGATCCAGCATGATCTTTTCTTCATACGGTTCTTCTTCCTCCGAAAGCGTCACAATATTGCAGCGAAAAGACACATCCGAATCTGCCATATCCACGCCTATACTGAGAGCCTCCAGAGGAGAACGCCCTGTATAATACTCCCTGGGATCATAACCCATTACAGACAAATTCGCCGTATCACTTCCCGGCGCCATTCCTTCCGGAACCATCGCCGCCATCCCGATTTCCGCCTTCTGCGCCAGCCGGTCCATAACCGGAGTTGCCGCCGCCTCCAGTGTCGTTTTGCCGCCAAGCTCTTCTAACGGTCTTCCTGCCATTCCATCACTAAGAACAATCACATACTTCATAACTGCCGCCCTCTTTCCATCCGCCGATTCTTACTTTTCCACTCTTATCATGCTGATAATCTCACTCTGATAAGCTACCGCTTTCTTTTCATATTCGCCCTCCGGCATCAATGCCGTAACGAATCCAAACTCACCCTGCATACCTTCGATGTTCACAAATTCAATCTCACCGAAATCCGCCGCAAGCTTTCCTTTTACAACTTCCGGAGAACCTTTCATCCGGACAAAAAAGCGTCTCTTCAATTCCTCTTTTCCTTCCAGCTCCAGTTTCTCCTCACTCCACATAACACCTAAATTCCTACCTGGATTCTTCGCCTCTTCCACGATATCTCCTACTACCGCACTTGCTGTCGGCAGCTTTCCTGCCCCGCTTCCGTAGAACATCGCATCTCCCAGCATATTTCCATGTACAAAGATAGAATTGAACACTCCGTCGATATTAAATAACGGATGACTCTTATGGAGCAGGCACGGAGAAACCATAGCACAAATCTTATCTCCTTCCCGCTTACAGGTAGCAAGAAGCTTGATCGTCATCCCCATCTCTTTCGCATATTTCATATCATCTGCCGTGATCTTCGTAATGCCCTCACAATAAATATCTTCAAAATCCACCTGTTTTCCTGAAATGATAGACGCAAGAATTGCAATTTTGCGGCAGGCATCGTAACCTTCTACATCTGCTTCCGGATTGCGTTCCGCATACCCGTTATCCTGGGCTTCTTTCAGGACTTCATCATAATTAGCGCCTTCATAGAACATCTTTGTCAACATATAATTGGTGGTCCCATTCAAAATCCCCGTAATTTCTTCCACCACATCTCCGGTAAGCGAAGAATGAAGCGGCCGCAGAATCGGAATTCCTCCACCTACGCTTGCCTCAAACAAGAAATTCACATTCTTCTCCTTCGCAATCTTTAAAAGCTCCGCGCCGTGTTTTGCCACCAGAGCTTTATTGGAGGTTGCCACACTCTTCCCTGCTTCCAGCGAACGCTTCACAAATGTGTAGGCCGGCTCGATTCCTCCCATAACCTCCACTACAATATCTACTTCTTTATCCTGAACAATCTCTTCAAAATCATGGGTAATGATCTCCTGTACCGGGTCTCCGGGAAAATCCCGTAAATCCAGCACATATTTTAAATTCAGTGTTTCACCCACCCGCTGATTGATAACCTCCTGGTTTGTGCGGATAACCTCCACCACACCAGATCCAACTGTTCCATATCCAAGTACTGCTACATTTACCATATCTTCTCCCTCGTATCGCTACTGACCTTTCTGTTTTAAATATGCGTTAATAAATATATCAATTGCCCCATCCAGAACTGCTGCCACATTGCCGGTCTCCTCACCTGTCCGGTGATCCTTCACCAACGTATACGGCTGCATAACATAGGAACGTATCTGATTGCCAAATCCGATTTCTTTCACTTCACCGCGGATGTCGGACACCTTCTCTGCCTGCTCCTGCTCTTTCAGCAGAGTAAGCTTTGCCTTCAGCATCTGCATCGCCTTCTCTTTGTTATGATGCTGAGACCGTTCATTCTGGCACTGTACCACAATCCCGGTAGGCAGATGGGTAATGCGGATAGCCGAAGAAGTCTTATTGACATGCTGACCTCCGGCGCCGCTGGCACGGTAGGTGTCAATTTTCAAATCGTCTTCCGCAATTTCAATATCAATGGTATCCTCAATATCCGGCACCACATCGCAGGACGCAAATGACGTCTGCCGTTTGCCTGCCGCATTAAACGGGGAAATCCGAACCAGGCGGTGTACGCCTTTTTCGGACTTCAGATAACCATATGCATTCTCTCCGCAGACTTCAAAAGTTACATTCTTAATCCCGGTAATATCACCATCCAGATAATCCAGCACAGTAATTCCGAAGCCCTTCTGCTCTGCCCAGCGTCCGTACATACGGTACAGCATCCCTGCCCAGTCGCAGGACTCCGTGCCTCCCGCCCCCGCATGCAGTGTGACAATCGCATTGTAGCGGTCATATTCTCCCGACAGCAGAGTCCGGATTCTCAGAGCTTCGTACTGATTTTCAAATCCCCGGACTTCCTCTTCAATCTCCGGAACCATGGACGGATCGCTTTCCTCATATGCCATCTCCAGAAGAATCTGTATGTCCTCATACTTTTCCTCCAGACTCTGCATCTCTTCCAGACAATCCTTCAAGTTCTTCAATTCTTTCATTATATTCTGGGATTTTTCTGTGTCATCCCAGAATCCCGGCTCTTCTATCTTTCGCTCCAGCTCTTCTACTCGCTTTTCTTTGCCGGAGACGTCAAAGTGAATCCCTCATTTCAGCGAGAGGTTCTTCATAAGAGCTGATGATACTTTTAAACTGATCCAGTTCTACCACTCTATCACCTCTTTCATCATTTTCTTCCACAACACTGCTTATATTTTTTACCGCTTCCGCACGGGCACGGATCATTCGGATATATCTTCTTCGTCTCACGCTTCTTAGGCGCGCGGACCGCACTGTCATCTTTGTTCGTTCCGGTTACTTTCGCCACCTCTTCACGCTCTACCTTCTGTTCAATCCGAATATGGAACAACGTACGGATGGTATCTGCCGTAATCGCTTTCGTCATCTCGTCGAACATCTCATATCCAACCATCTTATATTCAATCTTCGGATCTCTCTGTCCATATGCCTGCAGGCCGATTCCCGTCCGGAGCTGATCCATGTCATTGATATGATCCATCCATTTGCCATCAATCACCTTCAAAAGAACTACACGTTCAATCTCTCTGAGCTGCTCCGCTTCCGGGAATTCCGCTTCTTTCATCTCGTAAGCCTTGACCGCACGTTCTTTCAGCATATGCTTAAACTCTTTCTGATTTAAGTTCTTTACTTCCTCTAAGCTCACAGGTTCCATCGGAATCGTATTATGAAGAGTCACATTCAAATCTGCCAGCGCCCAGTCCTCCGGCTCCTGATCCGGCGAAATGTTGCTGTCCACAAGATTCTCCACGTATTCATTTATCATATGATAAATGGAATCCCGCATACTCTCGCCATCCAGAACCCGACGCCTCTCTTCATATATAATTTCTCTCTGCTCATTCATAACCTGGTCATAATCCAAAAGATTCTTACGAATGCCAAAGTTATTACTCTCTATCTTCTGCTGCGCTCTCTCAATAGCGCCCGTCAGCATCTTATGTTCAATCTGTTCTCCGTCTTCCACTCCAAGTGTATTAAACACATTCATCAGCTTCTCTGAACCGAATAGACGCATCAAATCATCCTCCAGGGAAATGTAGAATCTGGATTCACCCGGATCCCCCTGACGCCCGGAACGTCCGCGCAGCTGGTTATCGATACGCCTGGATTCATGCCGCTCCGTACCGATAATCTTAAGTCCGCCCACCTCTCTCGCCGCATCGTCCAACTTAATATCCGTACCACGTCCTGCCATGTTGGTGGCAATGGTAACTGCGCCATGCTGGCCTGCCTGCGCTACAATCTCCGCTTCCATCTCATGAAACTTCGCATTCAGGACATTATGCTGGATTCCTCTTCTTTTCAGCATACCGCTCAGAAGTTCTGATACCTCAATCGTAATCGTACCAACCAAAACCGGCTGGCCTTTGGCATGTGCCTCCTCCACGGCATCACATACCGCGCGGAACTTCTCTTTCTGCGTCTTATATACCGCATCCTCCAGATCCACACGGGCAACCGGAACATTGGTAGGGATTTCTACAACATCCATGCCGTAAATCTCCCGGAATTCCTTCTCTTCTGTAAGGGCAGTACCCGTCATACCGCTCTTCTTCTCAAATTTATTAAATAAATTCTGGAAGGTAATCGTAGCCAGCGTCTTGCTTTCTCTCTTTACCTTCACATGCTCTTTCGCTTCTATCGCCTGATGAAGTCCGTCAGAATAACGGCGCCCCGGCATAATACGTCCGGTAAATTCATCTACAATCAGTACTTCATCGTCCTTCACCACATAATCCTGGTCACGGAACATCAGATTATGCGCACGCAGAGCAAGAATAATATTATGCTGAATCTCCAGGTTCTCTGCATCGGCAAGGTTGTCAATGTGGAAGAACTTCTCAACCTTCTTCACGCCATCTTCGGTCAGATTTACATTCTTCTCTTTCTCATTTACAATAAAGTCTCCCGTCTCCTCAATTTCTTCACCCATAATAGCGTTCATCTTGGAGAACTCTCCGCTTGCCTCACCCCGCTCTAACTGGCGCGCCAGGATGTCACACGCTTCATAAAGTTTCGTGGACTTACTGCTCTGCCCCGAAATAATCAACGGAGTTCTCGCCTCATCAATCAATACCGAGTCCACCTCATCGATAATTGCAAATTTCAATCCTCTCTGAACAAGCTGTTCTTTGTAGATTACCATGTTGTCTCGCAGATAATCAAAACCTAATTCATTATTCGTCACATAGGTAATATCGCAGTTATATGCTTCCCGTCTTTCATCCTTATCCATGCTATTCAGCACAACACCGACCTTAAGTCCCAAGAACTCATGAACCTGCCCCATCCACTCCGCATCACGTTTGGCAAGGTAATCATTGACCGTAACGATGTGTACCCCTTCTCCGGTAAGAGCATTCAGATATGCCGGAAGCGTCGACACAAGGGTCTTACCTTCACCGGTCTTCATCTCGGCAATACGCCCCTGATGCAGAATAATTCCGCCAATCAACTGTACCCGGTAATGACGCATTCCCAGAACACGTGATGCCGCTTCTCTCACTACAGCAAATGCTTCCGGAAGAATATCATCTAACGTCTCTCCATCCGCCAGCCTTCTCTTAAATTCCTTCGTCTTATCTCTCAGCTCTTCATCGGATAATTCCTTCATCTGAGGTTCAAGCTCTTCAATATGGTCAACAATCGGATAAATCCTCTTCAATTCATTCTCGCTGTGTGTCCCAAATATTTTTTGTAAAAAACCCATGGTATTTCCTAACTCCTTGTCCAATATTCAAAAGATTCACTCACCATTTTAGCACTATCATGCAAGCAATTCAACCAATTTATAAACTGTTCACAGACTGCTCATAGACTGTCCATATTCCTTTTTTACCGTTTCATAAGGCAGTTTCCCGCCAAACAGATCCAGCGCACTGCCGATAGTAAAGTCAAGTCTGCCTTTACTGATCTGCTTAAACCGGTCCAAATCCTCCATACTTCCGATGCCTCCCGCGTAAGTAACCGGGCGTCCCGCGTATCCGGCAAGAACCTTCACCAGCTCTTCTTCCACACCGGAAGATTTTCCTTCTGCGTCCACCCCGTGAACCAGGAATTCATCGCAATAACCGGACAGTTTTTCCAACATTCCTACGGTTACTTTCATTCTGGTAAATGTCTGCCAGCGGTCTGTTACAATATAATACTCCCCGCCCTTCTTCCTGCAGCTTACATCAATGACAACATGCTCTCTTCCCACTGCTGCCACCAGCTTCTTCAGATTGTCCCACAGAACTTCTCCGTCCCGGAAAACATAGGAGGTAACAATCACATGACTTGCACCCGCACGGATATATTCCACTCCATTTTCCGCCGTAATCCCGCCGCCAATCTGCATTCCGCCGGGAAAAGCACGCAATGCGCGCAATGCCTGTTCCTTTGTAGCTACATAATACTCAGAAGAAGCCGGATTTAAAAGGATAATATGTCCTCCCGTCAGCCCGTCTTTTTTATACAATTTTGCATAATAAGCGCTGTCGTATTCCGACGCGAAGTTTTCCTGTGCCCGGTCGCCGCTGTCTCTTAAGCTTCCTCCCACAATCTGCTTTACTTTACCGTTGTGTATATCAATGCATGGTCTGAATCTCATAAATATCTCCTAATATCTGTTATCAAAAATCCGTGTAGATTTCTTCTCGCTGCGGGGCAGTTCTCCTATAGAAACCGGTTTTACAAGCACCGTAATTCCGATTTTTTCTTTAAATGCCTGCTGTACCGCCTTTTCTGCCTGACTTTTCTCCACTCCCGTATTTATCTCTACAAACAAAGTGCAGACATCCTTACCATTCAAATGGTCTAACATAAACTGATACTCACTGGATGCCTCCGGCACATCCTTTAACATCTCTTCAATCTGGCTCGGGAAAATATTAACCCCCTTTACCTTTACCATATCATCCGTACGTCCGATCAGTGTATCAATTCTCGGGAATCTGGAGCCGCACGGGCAGTCTCCCAGTACAAATCTTGTCAAGTCATGAGTACGGTAACGGATCAGGGGCGCCCCCTGTTTTCTGAGGGTCGTAATTACCAGCTCGCCAATCTCGCCGTCCGGTACATTCTTTCCGGTCTTCGGATCAACGATTTCAAAATACACATAATCATCCCAATAATGCATCCCGCATTCATAATCACAGCTCATGGCAATCCCCGGCCCGTACACTTCCGTCAACCCGTAAATGTCATAAAGCTGCACTCCCAGCTCTGCCGCAATCCTTTTGCGCATCTTATCGCCCCACCGCTCAGAGCCGATTACGCCCTTTTTCAGATAAATTTTATCCGTCAGCCCTCGTTTTGCAATCTCTTCTGCCAAAAGAAGTGCGTAGGAAGAGGTTGCGCAGAGAACCGTAGACTTCATGTCCTGCATCATCCGAAGCTGCTTGTCCGTATTGCCCGGCCCCATCGGGATTGTCATAGCTCCCAGCCGCTCTGCTCCCAACTGAAACCCAATTCCCGCTGTCCACAGACCATAGCCCGGCGTAATATGGATACGGTCAAGAGCAGTGATGCCCGCCATCTCATAGCAGCGTGCGAACATCTTCGCCCAATCATCCACATCCTTCTGCGTATAAGGGATAATAACAGGGGTTCCTGTTGTACCTGACGAGGAATGAATTCTTACAATTTCCTCATCCGGCACTGCCTGGAGTCCCAATGGATACGCTTCCCGCAGATCTCCCTTCCATGTAAATGGAAGCTTCTCAAAATCTTCCTGTGTCTGAATGGCTTCCACATCAATATCTTTGAATTTTTCTTTATAAAAGCAGTCTTTTGAGGTTAATACTTTCAGGTTTTCTTTAATTAGCCTCATCTGCAGTTCTGTCATTTTCATAACTCCGTCCTCCGTCTCATCCTATCTTACTTCTGTCTTTGTCCCATCCGCTTTCCTTTGCGCACCGGCAATTGCTGCGCCCAGGGCAAGCGCCTTCTGATTCAGCTCCACAAACTGCGGCTTAACCTTCTTCTTTATCTCCACTTCCATATCCGGTATAGAAATATCCAGAGCACCACTGGCTGCGGCAGCTCCCAGCAGCGCTACATTCAGCACCTTCGCGGATCCTGCCTGTCTGCAGACAGCTTCTCCATCCATAATCAGAAGGTTGTCCACCTTCTTTTTCAGAAAATCCAGCATTTCATGCCCATCATACTGTCCTCCGCCAAGGGTAGCCGTCACCGGTTTCACCGCTTTCCGGTTTACAATCAGCATTCCTCCTTCCCGCAGATAGGGAAGACTGCGCACTGCTTCAGCCGGCTCAAAAGCAAGAATAACATCTGCCTGCCCTTTGGGAATCATAGGAGAATGGATTTCTTCCCCCATCCTCACATGGCTCACCACAGAGCCGCCTCTCTGTGCCATACCAATCGTCTCCGTTGTCCTTACAAACATCCCTTTATCCAGCGCCGCATAAGCAATCAGCTTAGAAGCCAGCACAACACCCTGACCGCCTACACCGCATAACAGACAATTTTTACGCATTAAACGGCACCTCCTTTATTGCTCCGAATTTACATACCTGGGAACAAACTGTACATCCAAAACAGAGGGAAGGCTCTATCTTCACCCTGCCCTCATCCGTTACAATTGCCGGGCATCCAAGCTCCCTGATACATTGTCTGCAGCCGGTACAAGTCTCTTCTTCCACCTGATACATCCTCTCCGGCCTGCTCACCGCAATACACGGGGATTTGAAAATAACGGCGCGCACCCCTTTCTCGTCCGCTACATCCTGGACGGCCCGGATTGCTTCTTCCAAATGCAGTGGATTGGCATACGCAATCTTTGCTACCCCCACTGCTTCCAGTATCTTCTCAATACTGATCTGATTCACTACATCTCCCATCATCGTCTTTCCGGTTCCCGGATGTGGCTGATGTCCGGTCATTGCCGTGGTAGAATTATCAAGCACGATCAGAATAATGTCATTCTGATTATAAACCGCATTCACCACTCCGGTAATCCCTGACGCGAAAAAAGTCGAATCCCCGATAAATGCAAAGTTCAATGTATCCGGTTCCACAATATGGATTCCCTGTGCAATGGTTACATCCGCTCCCATGCAAAGGCAGGTATCTACCATATCCAAAGGCTTTGAGTTGCCCAAAGTGTAACATCCGATATCTCCGGAGAATACCGCCTTTCTCCCCTTCACCGCCTGCTTTACCGCGTAAAAAGACGCTCTGTGAGGACATCCCGCACAGAGTACCGGAGGGCGTACCGGAAGCTGCGGCATATCTTCTGCCTGTTCTGCCGCCTCCCAAACGGTCTGAAGCGACGCGCACTCCGGCAAAAAGCGCTTTAAATCTTCCCGAACACTCTCTACACTGTTCTCCCCGGCAATTTTGGTGTCTTTGGTGAGCTTTCCTTTTATGGTGACAGGAAGATGATATTTCCCTGCAATTCTCAGCAATTCTTTTTCGATTACCGGCTCCAGTTCTTCCAGCACCAGCACTTCCTCCACACTCTTAAGGAATTCTGCCGCAAGTGGTTCCGGAAAAGGATGCGGCGTCGCCACGCGCAGCAGCGGAATATTTTCCGGCAATGATTCTTTCACATAAGCATAGCTGATTCCACCCGCGGCAACTCCCTTCTTCCCCGTTTTATTATTTTCAATCCTATTATATGTATAGGAAGAAAGCACTTTAGAAAGTAATTCATTTCTTTCTTCAATCTTTATATGATTCTGATAGGACAGTCTGGGGAAGATTACCCATCTCTCCGTATCTCTTACGAAGCCTTCCGGCCTCTCCCTTTTTTCCTTCTCTTTCATCTCCACCACCGCGCAGCCATGACAGACTCTGGTGGTCGGGCGGAACAAAACAGGAGTCCCGTATTTTTCCGAATATGCAAATGCATCCCCAATCATCTCATAGGCTTCTTCCGGAGAAGCCGGGTCAAATACCGGAAGCTTGGAGAACAATGCAAAAAGCCTCGTATCCTGCTCCGTCTGAGAAGAAATCGGGCCCGGGTCATCCGCCGATACGATTACCATGCCGCCCTTCACTCCAATATAAGCAAGGCTCATCAGCGGGTCAGACGCCACATTCAACCCTACCTGCTTCATAGTCACCAGCGTTCTTGCTCCCGCGTAGGCTCCGCCTGCGGCCACCTCAAGCGCCGCTTTCTCATTTACAGACCATTCCACATGGATACTTCCGTCATTATATTTTGCCACCGTCTCCAGAATCTCTGTAGACGGCGTTCCGGGATAACCGGCAACCAGATTCACTCCCGCACGAATCGCACCAAGAGCAATCGCCTCATTACCCATCAATAATTTCTTTTCCATTCTATGTATCTCCCTTACTTATCATTCACGTTATTCCTGTCTTTTGCCTGAAAGCATCATACCACAGGTACGTCTGGAAATCTACCTGTGGTATGTTTTTTTCTGTGCAGTTATCTGTTATTTCCCGTGTTGCTGTCAGTATTGCGATCGGTATTATTGGCATTATCAGCGTCGTTATCCGTACGGTTTCTATCGTCATTTCCATCCAGGTCATTTTCAATATCCTCGGCACCATCACGTACATCATCGCCGATTTCATCCATTACGCCCTCACCGTCGTTGGTTCCATTTGTATGATTGTTATCCGTCTTAGAATCATTATTCTTATCTTCGTTATTTTCTACACCGCTGTTTTCCGTTGCAGAATTGTTATTTGCCACATCATCATCAGCTTTTCCATTGTTTCCACAACCCGTAAGCCCGCACAATACTCCCACACAAAGTAATGCTGTCATTAATTTTTTAAACTTTTTCATCTTTTTACTTCCTTTCATGTCAGTTTTATGTTTCTAGTAATATCTGCATTTTTTTTAAATATATACTCCGGCATGAAAGGTAGTTTTTTACATTTTTATTTTATATTTTTTCTGTAATACGGCCGCTCCGGTATGCTTCCAGCAAAAATTCCAAATCCCGGATCCTCTCCTTCAGTCTTTTACCGTCATCGGTGTCCTCTACACGCTTCCTGGCCATTACCCGTTTTACGATAATGCTGTCAGAATGAATGTCACTGCCTTTCTCGATTGCTGCTTCCGTAGACTCAAAAGGATCGTGGGCCGTCAGAATCAGTCCATACGAATTATAAATTAATGTGTATCCGGCAATTCCCGTTTCTTTCTGGTAGGCTTTAGAAAATCCGCCGTCAATTACCAATACCTTGCCGCCGCACTTGATAGGGCTTTCACCATTTTTGCTTCTCACCGGTACATGTCCGTTTACAATATGGATGCACTCGCCGGACAGTCCGAATTCTGCCAGGATGCTGTCCACCACTTTCTCATTTTCAAGAAGCGAATAGTAAGGATTCTTTTTTTCCAGATGCGTCTCCTTTTCCGCCAGAAAATAACGCTCAAAGGTAGCCATCTTGTCTTTTCCGAACAAGGGGGAATTCTCGTTCAGCCAGATATACCACATCATATCCCTGCCCCGTTCCTTCTCCTTTGTCTCTACCGCAAAGAATCCCTTGCGCACATAACTTTCCAGAACTTCGTAGAGTTCCTTTCCCTTATATGTTTTACCATAAATCTTTACCTGCTTCATACTTCCGTCTTCATTCAGAGGAATACAGCCATGATACAGAAGATTGTTATTATATACCTTATAGAGTCCTCCCTTATTCAGGAGAAAACGCATGTGTTCCTGAAGTTTCTCACAGTTCAAAAAGGCTCTCTCCAGACGCTCCATGATATCCTCTTCTTCTTTTGTCAACGTATAAGGATGCCTTGGGTCAATTGTTGGAAAATTCTTATCCAGAAGTTCATACTTCTGCCCATCCAAATCAATGGTTCCCTTCTCAAAATCAATGCGGTGCAGCAGATTTCTCCCTTCCATCTTGAACCCAGGGTTCTTACGGATAATCTGTCCCTCCACCTTAAACTGGATAATCGAGATTGCTTTGTGCATTTTTATCTCCATCTCTTTTTCCTGCGCCGTAAAGCTGGTGCTTCCCTTTAACCCAAAGCACTCGCAAGGGTCATCTGCATACTTAGACAGTGCAAATGTAGCAAGGGGCAGTAAATTAATCCCATACCCGTCCTCCAGAATATCCAGATTCCCATATCTGGCGCAGATACGGATCACATTGGCAATGCAGCCTCTTTGTCCCGCTGCTGCTCCCATCCACAAAATATCATGGTTTCCCCACTGGATATCCACACTGTGATACTGCATTAACTTATCCATAATAATATGAGGACCCGGTCCTCTGTCGTAAATATCCCCCACAATGTGTAAATGATCCACCGTCAGCCGCTGGATCAGCTCGCTGAGCGCAATAATAAATTCTTCCGCCCTGCGGACGCGGATGATCGTATTCACAATCTCGTTGTAGTAAGATTCTTTGTCCGTAAGCTCTGCTTTCTCCGTAATCAATTCTTCAATCACATAGGCAAAATCCTTTGGCAGCGCCTTGCGCACCTTGGAACGGGTATACTTACTAGCCGTTCTTTTACACACCTCAATCAGACGGTACAGTGTAATCTTGTACCAATCCTCCATGTTGTTTTCTTCCTTCTTAACCCTATCCATCTTCTCTCTCGGATAATAAATAAGAGTAGCAAGGGCCTGTTTGTCCCTGCTACTCATAGTATTTCCGAAAACAGCATCCACTTTACGGCGCACGGAACCAGAGCCATTCTTAAGAACATGGGCAAACGCCTCATATTCCCCATGAATATCTGTAAGAAAATGTTCCGTTCCCTTCGGCAGATTCAGAATCGCCTGCAGATTAATCACTTCCGTCGATGCCTGAGCGATGGTGGGATAAATTTCAGAAAGTCTTTCCAAATACTTGAATTTCAGATCCTCCATATTCTTTACCTCCCATACGTACCCTTTATCTTTCGGTTTTATAATTGAATCACATCAGACATATCATAGCGACCGGCAGGCTTTCCTGCGAGGAACTTCGCCGCTTCCACAGCTCCCTTGCCGAAAATCGCCTTCGAATATGCCGTATGCTTAAATTCTATCACTTCATCGGTTCCTGCAAAAATCACTTCATGCTCGCCGACAATCGTGCCTCCCCGGACAGCAGCAATACCAATCTCATTCTTCTCTCTTTTCTTTCTGTCCTTACTTCTGTCAAAATTGTAGGTACACGCTTCTTCCAACGCTTCATTCACAGAATCCGCCAGTGCCAACGCCGTCCCGCTGGGGGCATCTACCTTCTGATTATGATGCTTCTCTACAATCTCAACATCAAATCCGGCTGTTCCCAGTACCTTTGCTGCATCCTTCAAAAGCTTCATCAGAAGATTGATTCCCAGGGACATATTTGCCGACTTCAGTACCGCCGTCTCCTTTGCCGCTTCTTCCATATGCTGCAGCTGGGTTTCTGAAAGCCCTGTCGTACAGAGCACCACGGGAATCCGTCTTTCCGCACAGTAATCCAATACTCCGTCTACTGCTGCCGCATTGGAAAAATCAATAACCACATCCGCCGGAATGTCACATTTCTCAATACTTTCAACTACCGGATAAGTATTCGTTATTCCCATATAGGCGTCCACGCCCGCAACAATCTCCACTTCCGGATCTTCTTCAATAATCCGGGTAATCACCTGCCCCATCTTCCCATTGCAGCCATGCATTATCACTCGTACCATACGTCTCTCCTCCTGCCGTCTTATGCCAGCTTAATGCCAAAATCCTTCATTGCCTGCGCCAGCGTTTTCTCATGCTCCGGAGTAAGCTCTGTAAGCGGCATGCGCACGCCGCCGCATTCCATTCCCATAAGATTCACAGCCTTCTTGACCGGAATCGGGTTCACTTCACTAAACAGCTGCTCAATCAACGGAATTGCTTTAAGCTGCAATTCACAGGCTCCCTTCACATCTCCATCAAAAAACTTCGCGCAAATGTCATGGGTTTCCCTCGGTGCCACGTTCGAGAGCACGGAAATCACGCCCTTTGCTCCCAGGGACAAAAGCGGCACAATCTGGTCGTCATTGCCGGAATACAGATCTGCCTTCCCATCCGTCAGGCTCATAATCTTTGCCACCTGGCTGATATTACCGGAAGCTTCTTTAATCCCGACAATATTATCCACTTCTTTTATCAGGGTAGCCGCCGTCTCCGGAGCGATATTGAGCCCCGTTCTGCTGGCAACACTATACATAATAATCGGCGCTTTCGCCTCTGCAGCCACTGCCTTATAGTGGGCAATCAGTCCTTTCTGTGTCGCCTTATTATAGTAAGGTGTCACCAGAAGCAGACCGTCTGCCCCGTATTCCACTGCCTCTTTCGACATATCAATTGTCGTATATGTAGCGTTAGAACCGGTACCTGCAATTACCGGGAGTCTCTTCTTCGTCCTCTCAATTGTAAATTTGATGCACTCCATATGCTCTTCTTCTGATAAAGTAGAAGATTCTCCTGTCGTACCACATATAATAATACTATCTGTTCCATTCTCGCAGTGATAGTCAATCAGCTCATCCAGTTTATCATAATTAATACTTCCATCTTTGTGAAACGGTGTAACCAGCGCTACACCTGCACCTGTAAAAATAGCCATATTCTTCCTCCTGACTTCCTAATTTAGTATCTTTAAAAAAGTTTATCATTATTCATTTCTAATGTCAATGAATCCCTTTCTGTCAGGCTCTCTATTTTATCTGTTTTTCGGCTAATCTTCCATACATTCCAATTTACTCACAGAAACTTCATATGCCACTCTTTTCTGTGTCTCCGTCTCCGACAGCTTTTTCACATATTCTCTGCTCTGAATCCTTCCCAGAATCTGTACATGTTCTCCTACCTGAAAGCCTGCTGCAAACCTGGCGTTTCTCCCCCAGCAGATACAAGGAATGTAATCCGATTTCCCATAAGGGCGGTTTACTGCCAAAAGCAGATCCGCAATTTCCCTTCCCAGCGGAGTCTTCCGGTAAACCGGCTCCTTGCAGATATAGCCATCCAGGAAAATTGTATTGGTCTTCGCACCATCCAATTCTTCCTGGGCAAAGACAATCTCCCTCACAAACACCGATAAAATTAACCGGTTCTTTTGTTCATCATGCCTGTTATATGAGCGGAACTGTCCGCTGGCCACAATGAATTCTCCCGTATAATCCTGCGTTACATCAATCAGCCGCTCGGATACCATCAGCGGGATTCTGTCCTCTGAGTTACTTAATCGTTTCACAAGGACATCTACCATATAGAATCCTTCCCCGAATACTTCGTGGCTGTACACAAACTCTGATGCCACTCTTCCCATAATTGTTACCTGATTATTTTCAATAATCTTATCTGACATGACTTTTTTTCTCCCTTCCTCTGAATCGTATTTTACTAATATAAAGTCACTATTTAATCTATGCCGGGAAACCCCATCTTAGAACCACACTTTTATAATTCTTGTAAATTTCTGAAAATGTGGTATAATACCGCCAGATATTTTATTTGTATAATAAAGATAGAAAAGGAAGGTTTTTATGAAGACTAAGAGAGAAGACATCCGTAACATTGCAATCATTGCCCATGTTGACCATGGCAAGACTACCCTGGTAGATGAATTATTAAAGCAAAGCGGTGTGTTCCGTGAAAACCAGCAGGTAGAAGAACGTGTCATGGACTCTAACGACATCGAGCGCGAACGTGGAATTACGATTCTTTCCAAAAATACAGCCGTCTATTATAAAGGAACTAAAATCAACATCATTGATACTCCGGGACACGCCGACTTTGGCGGCGAGGTAGAACGTGTACTGAAAATGGTAAATGGCGTCATCCTTGTGGTAGACGCATTTGAAGGCGCCATGCCGCAGACCAAATTTGTACTCAGAAAGGCACTGGATCTGAAACTTCCGGTTATCGTATGTATCAATAAAATTGACCGTCCGGAGGCAAGGCCGGAAGAAGTCATTGATGAAGTGCTGGAGCTTTTCATTGATCTGGAAGCCTCCGACGAACAGCTTGACTGCCCCTTCGTTTATGCCTCGGCAAAAGCGGGTTACGCCGTGCTGGAACTGGAAGACGGACCGGAAAATATGATTCCTCTTTTCGAGACAATTCTTGACTATATACCGGCGCCGGAGGGCGATCCGGACGCTGACACCCAGGTACTGATCAGTACTATTGATTACAACGAATATGTCGGCCGTATTGGAATTGGCAAGGTTGACAACGGAACTATCCGGGTAAATCAAGATATGACCGTTGTAAATGAACATGACCCGGAACGCCGGGAAAAGGTCCGCATCAGTAAATTATATGAATTTGACGGTCTGGAAAAGGTAGATGTAAAAGAAGCTACCATCGGCTCCATCGTTGCTATTTCCGGTATTTCCGACATTTCCATCGGAGACACCATCTGCTCACCTGAGAACCCGGTAGCAATTCCTTTCCAGAAGATTTCCGAACCTACCATTGCTATGCAGTTCATCGTCAATGACAGCCCCTTTGCGGGACAGGAAGGGAAATACGTGACTTCACGCCACATCCGTGACAGGCTGTTCCGTGAGTTGAACACAGATGTCAGCCTCCGTGTCGAAGAGACTGACAGTACCGACAGCTACAAAGTATCCGGGCGCGGGGAACTGCATTTATCCGTACTTATCGAAAATATGCGCCGAGAAGGATACGAATTTGCGGTCAGCAAGGCGGAGGTTCTGTATAAAAGGGATGAAAAGGGCAAACTACTTGAGCCTATGGAAATTGCCTATATTGACGTTCCGGATGAATTTACCGGGGTCGTAATTGAAAAACTGGGACAGCGAAAGGGCGAACTGCGCAATATGGGATCTATCAGCGGCGGCTATACCCGTCTGGAGTTCTCCATTCCCGCCCGCGGCTTAATTGGTTACCGGGGAGAGTTTCTTACCGATACCAAAGGAAACGGTATTATGAACACTTCTTTTGACGGTTATGCCCCGTACAAAGGAGACATCCAGTACCGCAAACAGGGATCCCTGATTGCTTTTGAAACCGGAGAATCCGTAACCTACGGCCTTTACAGTGCGCAGGAGCGCGGAACCTTATTTATCGGTCCCGGCGAAAAGGTATATTCCGGCATGGTAATCGGACAGAATGGCAAGACCGACGACATTGAGGTAAATGTCTGCAAGACCAAGCACCTTACCAACACCCGCTCTTCCAGCGCAGACGAAGCGCTCCGGCTGACGCCGCCCCGTATACTTAGTCTGGAACAGGCACTGGATTTCATCGATACGGACGAGCTTCTTGAAATTACTCCCAAGTCACTTCGCATCCGCAAGAAAATCCTGGATCCGAAGTTAAGGAAACGAAGCAATCTCAGCAAATAGCCAAAAGGAGGATGCCATGAAAAAATATGCAACAGCAATCTTATCCCGTGTAGCGATGATTCTGGAGTTTTTCATCTCTGTTATGCTTGCAATCGGAATCATCCTCCTTAGTATCCGTCTCGCCGGATCATTAGCTAACATTCCTAACCTGAGCGCTTACCCCAATTACGAAGATCTTCTGGAAGCCTGCTTCAATCTGATTATCGGTGTTGAACTGATCCGCATGATGTACTGCCACACACCGGACACTGTATTCGAAGTTCTTTTATTTGCAATTGCAAGGCAGATTATCATCGACCACTCTTCTGCCCTCAGCAGTCTGATTGGGGTCTGTGCCATTGCCGTACTTTTTGCTACAAGAAAATTTCTCTTCTGTGATTTCGACATCTCAGATAAGAATATTTTCCGGGCAACATCCAAAGTAAAAGTCGTCAATAAAATTATGGAAATGTCCATCCCTTATGAGGATGACGAAACTCTCTGTGACATCATCCTGAAAAAATTTAAAGAAGATGAGGTGGAAATAGGAGTCGGTGCCTGTACCTACTTTTCTGACTGCGGTCTGCGGGTCGCCAAAATGTATAACGGAAAAATTTCAAGAATTGAGGTAATCAGAGCTATACATTAGGCGACAAACATGGTATACTCAATATATCAGATAGATTATTGCACAATGATATTTTTATCAGATATTAACGGGCAATTTCCCTGTCTATTTGAAATTATACCGAAAAGGGGTTGAACAACATGAAGTTTATCATCAGTGGAAAAAACATCGAAGTAACACCAAGTCTGAAAAAGACAATTATGAACAAACTGGAGAAGTTAGAAAGATATTTCACTCCCGATACGGAAATCATTGTTACATTAAGCGTAGAAAAAGAGCGTCAGAAAATTGAAGTTACCATCCCGGTCAAGGGGGACTTGATCCGGTCCGAGCAAGTAAGCAGCGATATGTATGTATCCATCGATCTTGTAGAAGAAGTCATAGAGCGCCAGCTTAGGAAATATAAAAACAAACTAGTAGCAAGGCATCAGGAGGGCGTTAATTTTAATCAGGCGTTTTTTGATTCTGACGAGCCCGATGATGACGATGAAATTAAAATTGTACGCTCCAAAAAATTCGGCATCAAACCGATGTACCCGGAAGATGCCTGTGTACAGATGGAGCTTCTGGGCCATGATTTCTTCGTGTTCTGCAACGCAGAAACAGAAGAAGTAAATGTAGTCTATAAGCGTAAAAACGGAACTTTTGGTCTGATCGAACCTGAATTCCGTTGATTTCTTCATAATATCTCCATCGGGGTCCTGGAAACTCAGTCTTCCAGGACCCTGTTTTTACCTTCTATTTCCGCATAATAGCATGTCTCACCTTCTTCCATGCGCACCCTGCCATTGGTTCCCTCCATAATTGCAGCTTTCAGACCTTCAAGCTCCCGCGCCGGAACCAGAACCGTCATCTCCACTTTATCCGTATAGAGAGTATCCAGAACCGTCATTCCCTTTTCCGCCAGTATATACTGGATTTTCCCCAACCCGGTATATTCTGTGGTGATTTCCAGTTTAATCCCCTGCTTTTTGGTTATAATCACAGATGAAGCAAGCCCCGCTTTTACCGCCGAAGAATAAGCACGCACCAAACCGCCGGTTCCTAAAAGCGTACCGCCAAAATATCTGGTCACTACCACCGCAGTATTATGCAATTCTTCTCCCAAAAGCACATCCAACATTGGTTTCCCCGCCGTGCCGGAAGGCTCTCCATCATCACTGCAGCGTTGGATTTCATTTCGCTCTCCAATCACATACGCAAAACAATTATGCGTTGCATTCCAGTATTTCTTGTTCATAGCTTCTATAAATGCCAGCGCTTCTTCTTCTTCTGCCGCCGGTATCACCGTCGCGATAAACCTGGATTTTTTTTCAACAATTTCTCCTTCTCCGCCTTGGTATACTGTTCGATAATTCTTCAACATAATTTTCACCTTTTCTTTTTGTTTCTACATATACTATAACGAATTTCTTAAGATTTTCCTACTGAAATGTGAAGTTTTCATTTTTTTCTTTATTTCAATAGGCAAGTTTGTTATAATGGAACAAGTATAAAAGGAGGCATAGCTTCATGAATTATGGAAAAAATAAAGCTTCTAAGAAACAGAAGGAAATCACATCAAAAGCGACTATGCAAAGCAAGCGGATAGGCGTAAGGCTCTTCAAAGCTTTTTTATTATGCCTGCTTCTTATTGTCATCGCCTGTATCATTGCCGGGTTTGTGTTCCTGAAGAAGATTATTGATGATTCACCGGACATAACCGCCGAAGATGTACGGCCAAGCGGTTATACTTCTATTGCTTATGCAGACGACGGCGTCACGGAAATTGAACGCTTTGTAACCTCAGGCTCGAACCGTGTCTACAAGTCCATTTCCGAGATTTCGGAGGATGTACAGCATGCATTTGTGGCAATTGAGGACGAGCGGTTCTATGAACACAACGGAATTGATCCCATGGGTATCGCCAGAGCATTTGTCCGGGGCGTTGCAAATGGCGGACATTTTACGGAAGGCGCCAGTACGATTACCCAGCAGCTGATTAAAAATAATATTTTCCCCAATTTCGTATCCGAAAACACCTTCTTTGAAAGAGCTGAGCGAAAGATTCAGGAGCAGTATCTTGCCCTGAAAATCGAAAAGCAGATGTCAAAGGACGAGATTCTGGAAAGTTACCTGAACACCATCAATCTGGGGCAGAATACGCTGGGCATTCAGTCCGCGTCCATGCGTTATTTCAATAAGGATGCATCGGAACTAACCCTTTCTGAGGCGGCGGTTATTGCGGGTATTACTCAGAGTCCTACAACCTTGAACCCGATTGATAATCCGGAGGCCAACCAGAGACGCCGCGATGAAGTCCTGCAGAAAATGCTGGATCAGGGATATATTACCCGTGAGGAATATGACAGTGCCAAGGCAGATGATGTTTATGCCAGAATCCAGAATGTAAACAGCCAGATTACGGATGATACGCCGACCACGTATTTTACAGACGCACTGTCCCAGCAGATTATCGAAGATCTGCAGGATCGTCTCGGTTTTTCAGAGACACGTGCTTATAATGCCTTATACAGCGGCGGCTTACAGATATACACAACCCAGAATCTTGCTATGCAGCAGATCTGCGACGAAGAAATGAATAATGATGAGAATTATCCATGGCTTGTGGAAGTTGGTCTGGATTACGCCCTGACTGTTACCCGGGCAGACGGAACGGTTGAAAATTACAGTTCCGGCCATATCAATCAATATGTCCAGAATACTTATGGGGATGAACAGGGACTTCTCTTCTCCAGTGAGGAGGAAGCACAGGCTATGATTGCAGAATGGAAAACTACCATAGCCAGAGAAGGAGATACCTATGACGAAGTCATCAACCTGACGCCTCAGCCCCAGGCTGCCGTTACAATTATCGATCAGGCAACCGGACAGGTCAAAGCTATGGTAGGAGGACGTGGCGCCAAGACTACAAGCCTGAGCCTGAACCGAGCCTACAAAGGATCCCCAAGACAACCTGGTTCTTGTTTTAAGATTCTTTCAACCTACGCTCCGGCTCTGGATACCGGCGAAGCAACTCTTGCCACAGTTATCAGAGACGAGCCATGGGAATATTCCGACGGCACGCCCCTTAAGAATGCCACGAACAACTACATGGGCGACATTACCATGCGCACTGCAATCAAGTATTCCCAAAATGTATGTGCCGTTAAGATGATTAACGAGATTACGCCTCAGGTAGGATACGAATACGCTGAGAAATTCGGATTCACTACTTTGGAAGAATCTGACAAAGTAGAATCTCTCGCCTTGGGTGGATTGACAAAGGGTGTCTATAACTATGAACTGTGCGCAGCATTTGCTGCCATAGCAAATAAAGGAGTATATAACAGACCGACCCTGTACACCAAAATTTTGGATCATGATGGCAATGTACTTCTGGAAGGAGCATCCGATACTCATACCGTGATTAAAGAAACCACTGCTGCTCTGCTGACAAGCGCAATGGAAGACGTAGTGGAAAGCGGTACGGGAAGCGCTGCTTCCCTCAACAATATGCCGGTAGCCGGAAAAACAGGTACAACAGACCACGATCAGACCTTATGGTTCTGTGGCTATACTCCATATTATACCTGTGCAGTATGGGGCGGATATGACGAGAACAAATCCTTAACCAATATTGATACCACATTCCGGTTCCGCCTCTGGCGAAGCATCATGAGTCGGATACATGAGAATCTTGAATACAAAGAATTCACAATGCCCAACTCTGTTGAAAAGAAATGGGTATGCACAGAGACCGGTCTGCTGGCACGTTCCGGCTGTCCTTCTGTCTCAGAATATTTTTCACCGGAAACTGTGCCAACAGAGGGATGCGATGGAGATCATTGGTCTTATTATGATTACTACGATGATGAAGATGAAGATGAAGAAAGTTCTTCCGGATCTTCTGGAACTTCCGGATCTTCTGGTTCTGACAATTACAACGATACACCTTCCGACACTTGGGATGAAACACCGAGCTATGAGCCGGAGGAACCGGAAGAACCCGAAGATATTCCATCCACAGAAGACATCCCGTCAACGGAATCAGGAACCTAAAACTGCAAATAAAAATACACAAATTATAAAATGCCAGCAAAATGCTGGCATTTCATCTGTCTATATTACTCATCAAGAACTAATTTTGCGGCTCCATATATTCCCGCATCATTTCCAAGCATAGCTAATGCAAATTCCGTATTCTGGTTTGCAAAAAAGGCTCTTTCCCGAAAGGGCTTTTCAATGAAGGGGAGCAATACCTCTCCCGCCCTGGAGACGCCTCCGCCGATTACGATTACTGCCGGGTCAAAGATAACTGCAATATTTGCCAGCGCATGTCCCAGATATACACCAAATTCTTCCGCTATTTTAATTGCTACTTCATCTTTCTTCTTCACCGCGTCAAAAACTGTCTTTGCACTAATATCTTCCCTGTTTAAAATCGTTTGTTCATGATACTTGGCAAGCCGCCTTCTCGCTAATCTCGCAATTCCCGTCGCTGATGCATACTGTTCAAGACACCCGGTCTTTCCACATCCGCACTTCTCTTTTTCCTCGTAATTCACACAGATGTGCCCAATCTCTCCGCCAGCGCCATTCTCACCTACTACAATTCTGCCATTATGGATAATTCCACCGCCTACGCCGGTCCCTAAAGTAACCATAACCACATTCTTCCGTCCCTGGCCGCCGCCCATCCACATTTCACCAAGAGCGGCTACATTGGCATCGTTGCCGGCTCTTACTTCTAGCCCGGACAACAATTTGCTAAGCTCTCCCTTCACATCCTTATATCCCCAGCCAAGATTAGCGGTATTCTGCACAATACCTTCGCTATTTACAGGCGCCGGAATACCCACGCCCACTCCTAATACCTGACCTGCCGTAATGTCTCTTTCGTCCATCTCTCGAAGGATAGATTCCGCCACATCGGGAAGAATTCTCTCTCCCTCATTCTGCGTCTGTGTTTTAATCTCCCACTTGTGAATCAGCTCACCTTCCGCCGAAAACAATCCCATCTTCACGGTAGTACCGCCAATATCCACTCCAAAACAATATTCCATATCCAATCCTCTACTTATTAATCAAATTCTGCTGAACTCTTCTATAAAGCTCCTGAGCCGCATTGTATCCCATCTTCTTCTGCCTGTGGTTGATTGCCGCCGTCTCGACAATGATCGCCAGATTTCTTCCGGGACGGATTGGCAGTGAATAGCATACCACTTTGTTTCCCAGAAATTCTGTGTACTGTTCCTCCAGACCCAGACGGTCGTATTCCTTATCTTTATTCCAGTCTTCCAACGTAATAACCATGTCTATATTCTGTGTTTCTTTTACGCTGAGCACACCGAACAACGTCTTAACATCTACAATTCCAATTCCCCGAAGTTCAATCAGATGCTTCGTAATATCGGGGGCATTTCCCACCAGCGTATCATCACTGACCTTGTGTATCTCTACCACATCGTCACTGACAAGACGATGGCCTCTCTTAATCAATTCCAGCGCTGCTTCGCTCTTTCCGATTCCGCTTTCACCCATAATCAAGACGCCCACACCATAAACATCCACCAACACACCATGTATCGAAATACACGGAGCCAGCTCAACATTCAGCCAGCGGATTAATTCTGCAGTAAAAGCAGATGTCTTTACATTTGTTGAAAAAACAGGAACCTGCCTCTCATTTGCCTTCTCCAAAAGCATCGGCTCCGGCTGCAGGTCTCTGCAGAATACGATGCAGGGAATCTGATAAGACAGCAGCGTATCGTATATCCTCTCCTTCTCTTTTTCATCCACTGTCTTTAAAAAGGTATATTCCACATATCCGATAATCTGTACCCTCTTATAATCAAAATGTTCAAAAAAACCTGTCAGCTGCAGCGCAGGCCTGTTTGTGTCAGGTACTCCCACCGCCCGGTCCTCCAATGATACATCCGGAGTCAGATTCTTTAAATTCATCTTTTCCACGATCTTTTGCATTTCAACTTTCGCCATGATTATTTTCCTTTCTTTTCTGCATTCGCCGCTCTTCTCCAACATACTGCTTCTGCCGCTTTGTACCGTCAGCCACGGCTCCTGTCCTCATCTTACCACATTAATGGAAAAACTTATATACCTCTTGTGCAGATTTTTCATTCATACTGGGCAGTTTTTTTAATTCCTCTACCTCAGCGCTCTTTATTGCATCCAGATTCTGGAAATGCCGCATAAGGTCTTTCCGCCTTGCAGGCCCGACACCTGGTATGTCATCCAAAACAGAATGAATCTGCCCCTGGCTTCTCAGCTTACGATGAAACTCAATTGCAAACCTGTGTGCCTCATCCTGAATTCGTGTAATCAGCTTAAAGCCCTCGGAGTTCTTGTCTATCGGGATTTCTCTATTCTGATAATATAAGCCTCTCGTCCGGTGGTTGTCATCCTTCACCATCCCACAGACCGGAATATGAAGTCCCAGCTTTTCCAGAACCTGAAGCGCCACATTCACCTGACCTTTTCCGCCGTCCATCAGAATCAGGTCCGGAAAAGCCTGGAAACTTCCCATATCCTTTCCTTCCTTCTGGTCATTCAATCCATGCTGAAATCTTCTGGTTAATACCTCATTCATACTTGCGTAATCATCCGGTCCCTGCACACTTTTTATCTTAAATTTGCGGTAATCATTCCGCTTCGGCTTTCCTTTTTCATAAACCACCATGGAACCAACCGAGGCAAAACCGCTGATATTGGAAATATCATAAGCCTCCATCCTTACAACCCTTTCCAGCCCAAGCAATTTTTCAATTTCTTTTACTGCTCCTATCGTACGTCCTTCTTCTCTCTTCAGCCGTTCCTTATCCTTACTAAGGACCAATCGGGCATTTTCCCCTGCTAACTCCACTAATTTTTCTTTAGTACCTTTCTTGGGTACTTTAATATGAACCTTATGTCCCCGCTTCCCGGAAAGCCATTCTTCCAGCAAAGCTGCGTCCTCCACCTCCTCCGGCAGCATAAGTTCCGCCGGAATATAGGGTGTTCCGGCATAAAACTGTTTCAAAAAACTGGATAGGATTTCACTAGTCGACTCTTCTCCGGTCAATCTCAGATAAAAATGATCCCGCCCAATCAGGCGGCCGCCGCGAATAAAAAACACCTGAACCACTGCGTCTGTATTTTCTACAGCAACCGCCAGAATATCTCTATCCTCTCCTGCTGTGTCCGTAATTTTCTGCTTCTGTGCTATTTTTTGCACACTGCCAATCAACTCCCGGTATTCGATTGCCTTTTCAAATTCCATCGCCTCAGAAGCATCTGTCATCTTCTTTTCCAGATTTTTCAGAACACCATCGTAATTTCCATTCAAAAAGGACAACACTTCATCAATTGCCTTTCTGTAATCTTCCTGCGAAATATATCCCTGACACGGTGCCTTACACTGATGAATGTGATAATTCAAACAAGGCCTCTCTTTTCCAATATCTCTTGGCAGCCTTCTGCTGCAGCTTCTAATATTATAAAGTTTTCTGATTAACTCTATTGTGTCTTTTACAGCTCCGGCACTGGTATAAGGTCCAAAATACTTCGCCTTATCCTTCACAATTCTGCGCGCCAGCATAATTCTTGGAAAAGGCTCGTCGACAGTTACTTTGATAAATGGATAAGCCTTATCATCCATCAGCATCGTATTATACTTAGGTCTGTGCTCCTTAATCAGATTACATTCCAACACCAGCGCTTCCAGCTCGGAATCTGTCACAATATACTCAAACCTGGCAATATGTGTTACCATCTGTTCAATTTTGACGCCCTTATTTCTGCTGCTCTGGAAATACTGGCGGACACGGTTCTTTAAACTGATTGCTTTTCCTACATAGATAATCTCATCTTTCTCATCATGCATGAGATAGACGCCCGGTCTACCGGGCAATTTCTTCAACTCCTCCTGAATATCAAACATACCAATTTCCTTCCCGCCTACATCCTGCTGCTCTTTTCCCACTGCCTAAAACTCCCGCCCCTGAAATAAAGGGACGGGAGTTTTATACATTTCCTATATTGTTTTCATGCCAATACGCTCTTCCGGCTCTTTCTTCTCCTCCGGATCAATGCCCTCGACTTTATGAAATATCTCCATAAATTCCTTGCCTGTAATGGTCTCTTTCTCAATCAGAAATGCCGCAATCTTGTCAAGCGATTCTCTGTGCTCGCCAAGAAGCCTCTTCGCCTCCTCGTAAGCCTTCTTCAGCATCTTCATAACTTCCTCATCAATCTCAGAGGCAGTCTTCTCACCGCAATTCATAACTGCCCTTCCATCCAGATATCGATTCTGGATAGATTCCAGTCCTATCAGTCCGAACCGGTCGCTCATACCATATTGCGTAATCATTTCTCTTGCAATCTTCGTCGCCTTTTCAATATCATTAGAAGCTCCTGTCGTAACCGTATCAAATACAATCTCCTCTGCCGCCCGGCCTGCCAGCATCCCCACCAGCATCGCCTCCAGCTCTTTCTTCGTATTCAGGAACTTCTCTTCTTCCGGCGTCTGCATCACATATCCAAGCGCTCCCATAGTTCTTGGTACAATTGTAATCTTCTGTACCGGCTCCGCATCCTTCTGCAAAGCACTTACCAGTGCATGTCCTACCTCATGATAGGAAACAATCCGCCGCTCTTCCTGGCTCATAATGCGGTCTTTCTTTTCCTTACCTACCAGCACTACTTCTACCGCCTCAAACAGATCACTCTGGGATACAGCATTCCGTCCATGCTTAACAGCATTGATTGCCGCCTCATTAATCATATTCGCAAGATCAGATCCGACAGCACCGGATGTTGCAAGCGCAATCGCCTCCAAATCAACCGTCTCATCCATGCGCACATCCTTGGAATGCACTTTCAGTACGTCAATACGTCCCTTCAGATCAGGACGTTCCACAATAATTCTTCTGTCAAACCGCCCCGGACGCAAAAGCGCCGGATCCAGAATCTCCGGACGGTTAGTCGCCGCCAGCAAAAGCAAGCCTTTATTCGTATCAAAGCCATCCATCTCTGCCAGAAGCTGGTTCAGCGTCTGCTCACGCTCATCATTTCCTCCCAATTGATTATCACGGCTCTTACCAATTGCATCAATCTCATCGATAAATATAATACATGGCGCCATCTGCTGTGCCTGTTTAAACAGGTCTCTCACTCGCGACGCTCCAACACCTACGTACATTTCCACAAAAGCAGATCCTGACAAAGAAAAGAACGGAACCTTTGCCTCGCCTGCAACTGCCTTCGCAAGCAGCGTCTTACCGGTTCCCGGAGGCCCCACCAAAAGCGCTCCCTTAGGCAGCTTCGCCCCCACGCCGGTATATTTGCCCGGATTGTGCAGAAAATCCACAACTTCCTGCAGGGATTCCTTCGCTTCGTCCTGGCCTGCCACGTCCTTGAAGGTAACTCCGGTTTCCTTCTCTACATACATCTTGGCATTGCTTTTTCCAATGCCCATCATGCCGCCGCCTTTCGACATCTTCCTTGTCATCCATACAAAGAATCCCGCTATCAGGACAATAGGCAGAAACGTAAGAAGCACATTTAAAATAATAGCTGATGTAGCATCCGGAATTTCCTGTGTAAATTCAACGCCTGCATCTTCCAGCCTTTCCACCAGCTTATCATCATTGATGATTCCGGTATAATATTGTCTGGAAAAATTACTTCCTGCCTGTTTCTTCTCCGTAATTGTGATCTGATCACTGCTAATCGTAACCTTATCTACCTTTCCGTCATCAATCATCTTCAGGAATTCATTGTAAGTAATCTCCTGTGCATTCGTTGCTCCCTGAAATTGATACAGAGCAAGAACCAGTATCGCTGTAAGCAATGTCACAAGAATAATAAACGGGAATCCCTGTCGGTTATCCTGATTCGGCTTCTTATTTCTATTCTGATTATTTTGATTATCCATATTTCTCCTCCTAGTATTTTAGTGCCGACACATCCTGACACTACCATTTTATTATACGGACAGCCTCATTTAAAATCAATAAAAACAAGCAAAAACATTATGAAAAGATTGTAAACTGGCCTTATAATGTAGTATACTTATTTTAATTTGAGGAATACGAGGGAGTTACAAATGAATATTGGATTTGACAACGAAAAATATCTTAACATGCAATCCGCACACATCCGTGAGCGGATTAATCAATTTGATAACAAATTATATCTGGAATTCGGCGGAAAACTATTTGACGACTACCATGCCTCAAGAGTTCTTCCCGGCTTTTGCCCGGACAGCAAACTCCGGCTGCTGAAAGAACTTTCCGACCAGGCTGAAATCGTTATTGTCATCAGCGCCGGAGACATTGAGAAGAATAAAATCCGCGGAGATCTGGGAATCACCTACGATTCTGATGTATTAAGACTTATGGAAGCCTATACCAACAACGGACTTTATGTAAGCAGCGTCGTTATCACGCAGTACACCGGCCAGAGCAGTGCAGATCTGTTCAAGTCCCGCTTAGAGCGGCTGGGAATCCGGGTATATATCCACTATATGATTCCGGGCTATCCCAGCAATGTCCCATTAATTGTCAGCGACGACGGCTATGGAAAGAACGACTATATCGAAACCACGCGGCCATTGGTAGTCATTACCGCTCCCGGCCCCGGAAGCGGCAAAATGGCCACCTGCCTGTCGCAGCTTTATCATGAGCACAAGCGTGGAATCCGCGCCGGATATGCAAAGTTCGAGACCTTCCCCATCTGGAATATCCCGCTGAAGCATCCGGTAAACCTTGCCTATGAGGCTGCAACCGCCGATCTGAATGACGTAAATATGATCGACCCTTTCCACCTGGAAGCTTATGGAAAAACTACGGTCAACTACAACCGGGATGTAGAGATTTTCCCTGTGCTCCGTGCAACATTTGAACGGATTTACGGGAAAAGCCCTTACAACTCCCCTACCGATATGGGTGTAAACATGGCCGGAAACTGCATCTGCAATGACGAGATATGCCAAAAGGCTTCCTGCCAGGAAATCATCCGCAGATATTATGACGCACTTCGCCGTCTTCTGATTGGATCCTGCTCCGAAGAAGAAGTCTATAAGATAGAAATGCTGATGAACCAGGCAGGAATTACAGTACACGACCGCCCCGTCGTAGATGCCGCCCTTGCCTGTGCCGAAAGGACAGGCGGTCCTGCAGCGGCACTTGAACTTCCCGACGGACGGATCATCACAGGAAAGACTTCCAAACTGCTGGGAGCTTCTGCGGCGCTTCTTTTGAATGCCCTGAAGGAGCTGGCCGGCATTGACCATGAAAAGCATGTAATCTCTCCTGACGCCATCGAGCCAATCCAAAAGCTCAAAGTAAACTATCTGGGGAGTAAAAACCCCAGGCTCCATACTGACGAAGTGCTGATTGCCTTGTCCGTCAGTGCGGCAATGGATAAATATGCACAACTTGCCCTGGAACAGCTTCCCAAACTAAAGGGATGCCAGGCTCATACTTCTGTTATGGTAAGCTCTGTTGATATGAAACAATTTAAAAAGCTGTCCATCCAGGCAACATTTGAAGCAAAGTATGAAAAAAAAGCTGTATTTTTTAGAAAAAAAGTTGTATAATACTGTTTTTAAAAAGGCGGAAATCATTCACACAAGGAGGCAATTATGGCAGTAAAATACGTATTTGTTACAGGCGGTGTAGTATCAGGACTAGGAAAAGGCATTACAGCGGCATCATTAGGGCGCCTTCTGAAAGCCCGTGGTTACACGGTGACTATGCAGAAATTCGATCCTTACATCAATATTGACCCGGGAACGATGAATCCGGTGCAGCACGGAGAAGTATTTGTCACCGATGACGGTGCCGAGACAGACTTAGACCTGGGACATTACGAGCGATTTATTGACGAAAGCCTGAGCAAGAATTCCAATGTAACCACCGGCAAGATTTACTGGTCCGTCCTGCAGAAGGAACGGCGCGGGGATTTTGGCGGAGGAACCGTTCAGGTTATCCCTCACATTACCAACGAAATCAAAGACCGTTTCTACCGCAACCCGGCAGCAACGGATACAGAAATTGCCATTATCGAAGTAGGCGGAACGGTAGGAGACATTGAAAGCCAGCCATTTCTGGAGGCAATCCGGCAGTTCCAGCATGAAAAGGGACATGAAAATGTTATTTTAATCCATGTCACCCTGATTCCTTACCTGCGCGCCTCCCAGGAAATGAAAACGAAACCGACGCAGGCCAGCGTAAAAGATCTTCAGGGAATGGGGATTCAGCCGGATGTGATTGTATGCCGTTCAGAATATCCTCTGGGCAACGGCATAAAAGACAAGATTGCACTATTCTGTAATGTACCTGCCAACCATGTACTGCAGAACCTGGATGTAGAGTATCTCTATGAAGCGCCTCTGGCGATGGAGAAAGAAAACCTGGCAGGGGTTGTCTGTGAATGCCTTCATTTAGACTGTCCGGAACCGGATCTGAAAGACTGGGCTGAAATGGTAGACTACCTGCGTCATCCGAATACGGAAGTCACCATTGCCCTTGTAGGAAAATATATCCAGCTTCACGATGCATATATCAGCGTCGTCGAAGCCCTCAAGCACGGCGGTATTTTCAGCCATGCCACCGTTAATATTAAATGGGTGGATTCTGAAACGGTAACTGCAGATAACGTGGAAGAGATTTTGGGCGATGTAAGCGGCATCCTCGTCCCGGGCGGATTCGGCGACCGCGGCATTGACGGCAAAATCGAAGCAATCCGCTACGCCAGAACCCACCAAGTTCCCTTCCTGGGCCTGTGTCTCGGTATGCAGCTTGCTATTGTGGAATTTGCACGCAATGTCATCGGCTACAACGACGCCCACAGCGTAGAGCTGGACTCCCAGACCACACATCCGGTCATCCATATTATGCCGGAACAGATTGGTATTGAAAATATCGGCGGAACCCTGCGTCTTGGCGCTTACCCATGTATCCTCGACAAGGATTCAAAAGCTTACAAATTATATGGAACAGAAGAAATCAAAGAACGCCACAGGCACCGCTATGAAGTAAATAACGACTACCGTGACGCTCTTACAGAGCATGGCATGATGCTCTCCGGACTGTCCCCAGACGGAAGAATCGTTGAGATGATAGAGATACCGGAACACCCCTGGTTCATTGCTACCCAGGCACATCCCGAATTGAAATCCAGACCAAACAGGCCACATCCATTATTTAAGGGATTCGTGGAAGCTGCGCTGGCACACAAGGGCGCATAAAAATTTGATTTTTAACAAATACAGATAAACTGTTACATTTATTTATGCGTGACAGTTTATCTGTATTTTTATAATAAAAGTCAAATAAATTCACTCATTACATAATTACTGATATCTATCCCTCTCTCCGTAAGACGGATGAAATCTCCTTCACACTCTAACAGACCTTTTTCACACAAATCAGGAATCTGGTCTGCATAAACTTTCTCCACAGGCTCATGAAACGTCCGCAGGAAGCGCTCCTTCGAAATTCCCTCCATCTTCCTCAGCCCAAGGAACATGAATTCTCCCATCTGTTCTTTTACACTTAACCGCTCTCCATCCTCTCTTGGGACCTTCACTTTACTTCCTGTAATACTCTCCGGTTCATTGACACAGATAAATTCCGGAACAATCTCTATCCCTTCCCCATATTTCCGGCAAAATTCTTCCACGGAGGCGTACTCATTCCACCTGACATTATCAATCAATGATGCGGCTCCCAGTCCGATTCCCAGATATTCCCGACGTTCCCAATAACCGAGGTTATGGCGGCACCGGAAACCTTCTTTTGCATAGTTGGATATTTCATAACGGCGATAACCGTATTCTTCCAGAATCCGCTTCGTTCTCTGATACATCTCCCGCTCTGCGTCCTCGTCCGGAAGCGCTGCACCCTCACCAGATAATACTGCCATTCCGCCCGATGCCGCACCTTCTTCCCCATATATCTCATAAAATGGCGTGCCTTCTTCGATTATCAGGCTATATGCGGAAATGTGCTCCGGCTCAAGCTCCGCCACCGTGCGCAGCGTATCTTCCCAGCTTTCCACCGTCTGTCCGGGTATGGCAGAAATCAAATCCACATTCACATTGTCAAATCCTGTCTTTCTAGCCATTACAAAGGTGTCAATGAAATCTTCGTACGTATGGATTCTTCCCAGCATCCTTAGCTCATGATTGTTGACAGACTGCAGACCGATGCTCAGGCGGTTTATCCCCACCTTTTGATACATTCTAAGCTTTTCTTCTGTCACCGTTCCCGGATTTAGCTCTGTGGTTATCTCGGCATCCTTATCCACCATAAATGTATCATAGACTGCGTCAAATATTTTCTCTGTCTGCCCCGCGTCAAGCACGGAGGGCGTCCCTCCTCCCAGGAAAATACTGACAACATGATAAGCCTTCGCAAGCGCACCGTAAGACCGGATTTTCCTGCAAAGGCTTTCCACATATTTCTGCCGCTCCCCTGCATCGGCAGGGGCAGACAGAAAATCACAATATTTACATTTTCTCACACAAAAGGGTATATGAATATACAACTCCAGTTCTCTCATATGACTCTCCCTTTATTTATCGTCCAGTTTCAGCACGCTCATAAATGCTTTCTGCGGGATTTCCACATTACCCACCTGGCGCATCCGCTTCTTTCCTTCCTTCTGTTTTTCCAAAAGCTTCTTCTTACGGGTAATATCACCGCCGTAACACTTGGCAAGCACATCCTTACGCATGGCTTTTACTGTCTCACGGGCAATAATCTTGCTGCCCACAGCCGCCTGAATCGGGATTTCAAAGAGCTGTCTCGGGATTTCTTCTTTCAATTTCTCGCACATCTTTCTTCCACGCTCGTATGCCGTTCCCGCATGCACGATAAAGGAAAGCGCATCCACTTCTTCCTTATTAATCAGGATATCCAGCTTCACAAGCTCAGACTGCTGATAGCCCAGCATCTCATAATCAAAGGAAGCATACCCTCTGGAACGGGATTTCAGTGCGTCAAAGAAATCATAGATAATTTCATTGAGCGGCAGATGGTAGCGGAGCACGGCTCTCGTCTCTTCGATATATTCCATTCCCTGATAAATGCCTCTGCGCTCCTGACACAGATCCATAATTGCGCCGATAAATTCAGAAGTAACCATAATCTCTGCTTTTACCATAGGTTCTTCCATATATTCAATCTCGGATGCATCCGGAAGATTGGTCGGATTCGTCAGGTCAATGACTTCGCCGTTTGTCTTATGCACTTTATAAATAACGCTGGGCGCTGTGGTTACCAGATCCAGATTATACTCTCTTTCCAGACGTTCCTGAATAATCTCCAGATGCAAAAGTCCCAGAAATCCGCAGCGGAACCCAAATCCCAAAGCGACCGAAGTCTCAGGCTCAAACTGTAGGGAAGCATCGTTTAGCTGAAGCTTCTCCAGGGCGTCTCTGAGATCAGGATATTTTGCTCCGTCCGCCGGATACATTCCGCAATATACCATCGGATTTACCTTTTTATATCCCGGCAGCGGCTCTGCACAAGGATTCTTATCGTTAGTAACCGTATCACCCACACGGGTATCCTTCACATTCTTCAAGCTGGCAGTTAGATAACCAACCATCCCCGCACTCAGCTCATCACAGGGGATAAACTGACCTGCGCCAAAATATCCTACTTCCACAACCTCCGCCGTTGCTCCCGTTGCCATCATGCGGATTGGCGTGCCTTTCTTCACGCTGCCTTCCTTAATTCTGCAAAACACAATCACGCCCTTATAGGAATCATATACAGAATCAAAGATCAACGCTTTCAGCGGAGCATCCGGATCTCCTTCCGGCGCCGGAATTTTCAACACAATTTGTTCCAGGACTTCTTCTACGTTCAGTCCGGTTTTCGCTGAAATGAGAGGGGCATCCTCCGCCTCAATCCCAATCACATCCTCAATTTCCTCTATCACCCGCTCCGGCTCTGCACTTGGCAGATCAATCTTATTGATTACCGGCATCACATCCAGGTCGTGATCTAGGGCAAGATATACATTTGCCAGGGTCTGTGCCTCCACCCCCTGTGCTGCATCTACCACAAGGATTGCACCATCGCAGGCGGCAAGGCTTCTGGACACTTCATAATTAAAATCCACATGTCCCGGCGTATCAATCAGGTTGAAGATATACTCCTCCCCATCCTTCGCCTTATATACCGTACGCACGGTCTGTGCCTTAATGGTAATTCCTCTCTCTCTTTCCAGCTCCATATTATCCAGAACCTGGGACTGCATCTCACGGCTGGTGAGAAGTCCTGTCATCTCAATAATACGGTCTGCCAATGTAGATTTGCCATGGTCTATATGGGCAATAATACAAAAATTTCTAATTTTACTCTGATCAATTCCTGCCAATTTCATCGCTCCTTTCCACTATACTTTACTATAAAAAGCTCAACGCTCATTCTGTCATTCAATCTTCCCGTCTTCACCCGTTCCTCCAGATCCGCCGCTTCTTCCAGAATCCTGCGCAGCTCACTGCCTGAAAACGCCTTACACTGGGAAATATACTTGCCCGCTACAAAAGGATGGAGTCCTGCCGCCTCTGCAATCTGCTTCTTCCCATACCCTTTTTTAGAAAGTTCCCGCACTTCCAGAAGCTGTTTAAACTGTCTGCTCAAAAGATAAAGGATGCGCATAGGTGGTTCCTTCAGCGCAAGCAGATCATAATAATAATTCAGCGCTGTCTTCTGCTTTTTCAATGCTACAGCCTCCACCATATCAAAAATCTTGTTCGTAATCTGAACCGTGCAGATCGCGTCAATATCTTCCCTGGTAATCTCTGTTTTGTCCATGGTATAACACAAAAGCTTCTCCAATTCCTTTTCCAGGTTCTCCATATCAGTTCCCGCTATAGAAAGCAGATAGCGGAGGGTAGATTCCTGTATCTGCTTTCCCTCCCGCCGCACCGTCCTGCCAAGCCAAATCAGCAGTGTCTTCTCATCCTGGCGCGTCATCTCCGCCACACGCCCTTTGTCCTTCACAGCTTTATACATCCTGCCGCGCTTATCCACTTCCTCTTCCACAAACAGGAAATGCGTAGTCTCTGGCATCGTCTTAATATAGTCTGCCAGCTCCGGCGCCGCATTTTTAAAGAAACCGGAATTTTCGATTACAATCAGCCTTCTCTCCGCAAAAAAGGGCATCGTCTCCGCCAGGTCAATAATTCCCGGAATACTGATTCCCTTTCCTTCATAATAGGCATAATTCATGGTATCTCCCTCCGGCAGCATGGCTTTCGTGAGACGGTCTTTATACTGTTTTTTTAAATAAGCCTCTTCTCCAAAAAGAAGGTATACATTCTTAAATTTTCCTGCCTTTATATCTTCATTCAAACTTTTCATAGCTTCCATTATACTTGAAAATTTCCGGCTTGGCTATAGTTTTTTCATCTGTTTTCAGAATAACCGCCCCTGTTTCTTTCGTACAGTATATCCGGCATCCCGCATTCTTAAGTCTTGCGATGGTCTCCTTTCCGGGATGTCCGTAACGATTTTCTTTTCCCGCTGAAATCAGGGCAACTTCCGGCTTTACTGCCGAAAGGAATTCTTCATCGGAGGAAAAATCAGAACCATGATGTGCCACTTTCAGAACATCATAATCTTTCTCATGATTCTGTGCAAGCCTTCTCTCTCCTTCCGCTCCCAGATCTCCCGTCAGAAGCATGTCAAAATATCCATAACGAATATCCAGCACCATGGAAGCCTCATTTCCCTTCTCGCCGGCATAATCTCTTTCCGGAAGGAGACAGGTAACTACAAGCCCCTCTGCCTCAATCTTATCTCCCTGCTTTAGAATCACCACCTTCGTCCCCTGCTCCACCGCTTTCCCTGCAAGCTCTTCCAGCCCTTCATCCCAGACGTTTTTCTCCGGCAGAACAAGACAATTCACCTTCACCCCCTGTTCCTGCCTCTCCAGTAACTGTTCAACTCCATTCCTGTGATCTGCATCCCCGTGGGAAATAAATACATAATCCAGGCACCCCGCTCCCCGGGCTTCCAGAAACGGTTCTATCCTGTATTTTCCTACCTGCTTCACATCACTGCTTCCACCGTCCACCAGCATACTGATTCCCTTCTCATTTCTCAGGAAAATACACTCTCCCTGCCCTACATCCAGCATCGTAACCTCCAGGTCATCATGTCTCACAGCCGGGCAGGTCAGAAAAATCAGCATAACGCCCAGAAAACCACCGGACAAAACCGCTGCTCTTCTTTCCACAAAAATCCTGTCCGATATGGCATCCTTTTCTTTTTTCCGGGAAAGCGCCGCTGCCACGCCAAGAAACAGCAACATGTAATACAGTACAATCCAGCATATTTTTGGCTGTCCGGTAATGATACGGTTCAAAGGGAGCTTCTCTGCCCCTTTGCATAAGACTTCATAAACCCACAGAATTTTGCTGCACACCTTTATAAACACCATTCCCACCGGAGGGCAGATACACACACAGGCGCTTCCCGCCATCCCTGCCGCCAGCAGGACACTCATAAGCGGAATGACTACCAGATTCAGGAAAACAGAATACAAAGGAATTTCATAGAAGTGATATAAAATCATAGGAAATGTTGCCAGATTAATACTAAAACTTGTTATAAATCCGTTTTTTAAGAAATTATTTGATTTCTTTTTTGAAGATAATAGAGGGCTGAGAACCATCATTCCTACTACGGCCCCAAAAGATAACTGAAACCCGGCATCATAGAAAGACAGGGGACGCCAAATAATGACTGTTAGCATGGCAGCCGCTATCGCGGTAGCCCCGTCGTAAACTCTCCCTGACATATCCGCTCCCACCCGAAACATATACATAATAACTGCCCGAAGGGCAGATACACTCACCCCTATCATCAAAATATAAAGCGCCATGAACAGGAGTCCCGCGCATCCCCCTGCCAGATAGGAACCGCTGCATTTTCGCAGAAGGCGGTAAATCACAGTTCCTGCAAAAGACAGATGCAGCCCCGAAATTGCAAGAATATGTGCAATTCCATTTTTCTGATAGAGTTCTTTCATCTCTTCTTCCATCCCTGACTTATCACCAAGAATCACAGCGCATAGAATACTGCCGTCTTCTTCCCCGGCATAAGAAATCAACACTTCTTTCCAATGCTCTCTGATATCCGCCAGTGCATTCCGAACAGGATACACGCCCCCGTTCGCGACTCTGACCGTATCACTCCATACAGAAACATGGATTTTCTGTTTCTGATAATAAAATTTTCTGTCAAAATTGCCGGGATTACCTGCCGGATCGAAATAAGAAACTTCTCCCTTCACTACAATCCGATTGCCAATGCCAATTCTTTCTTTTTCTTCATCATAAATAATCAACCTGGACTCTTTGAATGATTTTTCCTGATAATAAACAGATACATTTTTAAGATATAAGATCTGATAATCTGATTTCTGCTCTCTTCTGTATACCCGTCCCGCAGCAACCACGCTTCCGCCGTCCGGGACAGACCGTTCTATTTCGGAGGGTCCTGATATTCCAGGAAAATACCCTCCAAGAAAAAAAGTCACCACAAATAGAACGATAATAAAAGAAAGACATATAGTAAATAATTTTCTTTCTTTCAAAACTAATTGTTTTCCTCCACTACGTCAAGATTTCTTTCAATCGGCTTGCTGAGATCAACCACATCCTGAAACAGGACATTCGTATCCCCATTTACCGCTATCTGCACCTGATTTGCCGTTCCTCCCTCAATAATCGAATTGGCAAGAGAACTCAGGGCAACCGTGGGATCAATACTATAATTCGGCGACAGAAACCCTTCATTAAAATTCACATAACAGATTCCATCTCTCACCGATATGCCAAGGAGCTTTGTCTCCGACGGAATCGCCGCCTGCATTTCCTTGCTCCTGGGGCCTTTAATCAACTGCTCCACGATAACCTTTTCAATAGACATATTACTGTTATACCGCACCTTCATCGTCTCACTTACCAGCTTATCTCCGGAGGCGTTTACATAATAAAGCTTCAGGGACGCTTCCTGATAAGAATGTAGGCTGGCTCCCGCATTTTGCAGAAAATCTTCCTCCCGCATATACCCCACTTCCGTACCGTCGCTTCGTGTAAGCGTCTCGTCTCCCACATAAAACTTCACCAGATTCACATCCGCAATCTGCGTCAGTGATTGTACCACTGCTGCCCGGCAGAGCAGTTCTTCTGTCTTCTGCATCTTCCTGTAAGCTTCATTAAAATGTAAATCAAGCCTGCCATCCTCCAATGTAAAATCTATAACCTCCACGTCGGAAGGGATTGCAGACTTACAGTCTACAGACTGCTCCGGATTCTTCATTGCATCCAGTATATTGTCCACCTCTCCCAGCGGATTTTCACTGCTCCATGAACACACCTGCTTTATAAGATTCATTCCGTCCGTGCTCAGACAATATACATACTCTTCTCCGTCTTTCGGCTCCCGGCTCCTGCCGCACGCAGCAAGCAGAATAATTCCCAGGAACAAAGCAAGCATACGCCATATCTTTTTCCTCATATCCGCCCTCCTTACGCTGCATAGCTGATAGGGATCCGCACAGTAAATGTAGTACCTTCTCCCATCTGACTGTACACTTTAATAGAACCTCTGTGCATAACAACTGCATTCCTGGCAATCGCAAGCCCCAGCCCTGTTCCGCCGATTTCTCTGGAATGAGACTTATCCACCCGATAAAAACGCTCAAATATATGCTCCTGCGCTTCTTCCGGAATCCCCATTCCCGAATCAGCCACTTCTATATAGAAAAACTTGTGGTCTGCATTCAAAGAAACGTGCACCCAGCCATTTTCATTGTTATACTTAATTGCATTTTCAACCAGATTGGATACGGCAAGTGTCAGCTTCACTTCATCCACTTCTGCCGTAACCGGCCGGAAACTCTCATAAACCAGTTCAATATTCCTGACAGCTGCAATTGGACGCAGCCGTTTCAGGATCCGTTCCACCAGCTCATTAATATTCTCGGACTTTATATTAATCTCCGCAGCCGCTTTATCCATCTTAACCAATGACAACAGATCATTGATAATCTTGTCTTCTCTTTCAATTTCTTCTGACATGTCTGCCATAAACTCCTGGTACAGTTCCACGGGAGCGTCCTGCTGAGCCAGAAGCGAATCCGCAAGAACCTTCATAGATGTCAGAGGCGTCTTCAGCTCATGAGATACGTTCGCCACAAATTCCTGCCGGGAATCATTCAGCACTTTCTGCCTTCCCAGCATCTTATTAAATGCCTCCGAAATAAGATGGGTTTCTGTATAAGTATCCTCATGAAGATAATTATCATCGTATCCTTCTGTCACGTCCTCAATGGATTTAGTAATCCTGTCAAAAGGCCGCAGCATCTTCGTACCGACAAGAACCGCCAATATAATAATGACAAAAACCAGGATAACTTCTACAATGTTTGCTTTTCCTTCCAACACATCCATGGTAGCCACAATCGTATCTGTGGATACACTCACAAGTATTACGCCCAGTACCGCATCGCTGCCTTCTGCCGTAACGGGCATCGTTACTTCAATATAACTATTCTTGTCATCATACTGGCTGGTTCCCTTTCCGGCAAAGCTCTTTATTACATTTCCCGACACAATGGTTTTGCCTCTGTCAAGGTTATAGGTATCCTCTACAACCCGGAACTCGTTATCAATCACCATCACTCTGCCGCTGTATATATTAGATAACTGTATCAATTCTGCCTGAAGGATTTCCGAAGTGCCGTCTGCCAGATAATTAGAATTGCCCAGTGAATTACATAGAATCGTACATTGATTTTGTATTTCTGCTGTCCGAACGTCCACAGCTCTCTTCTCATAGCTTTCAAGAACAATCGCCTTCATGACAATACAGGGGAGAATTCCTACCAGCATCAGAATCAGGACGATACGGAGGCGGAGGCTCTTCAAAAACCGGAATTTCACAAACTTCTTAACCTCTAAAATAATAACCAACTCCCCACTTCGTGTACACATATTTCGGATCACTCGGATTCGTCTCAATCTTCTCTCTCAACCGCCGGATATGGACGTCAACAGTTCTTGCATCGCCCGGATATTCATATCCCCACACAATATTCAGAAGATTCTCTCTGCTGTACACTTTGTTTGGATTCATAGCAAGAAGCTCCAGAAGATCGAATTCCTTCGCTGTAAGATTGATTTCTTTTTCACCAATGAACACCCGTCTGCTCTCACAGTCAATCTTCATTTCACCTTTTACCAGGACTTTATCATCCCCGTCTCCATCTTTTTTCTTTCCGGTACGGCGCATAATTGCCTTAATCCTCGCCTTCACTTCCAGAATATTAAAAGGTTTTGTTATGTAATCATCTGCTCCATACTCCAGCCCCAGGATTTTATCCATATCGTCTCCTTTCGCTGTAAGCATGATAATCGGAACATCTGAATATTCCCGGATCTGCTGGCACACCGTAAAACCATCTGCCTTCGGAAGCATCACATCCAACAAAACAATGTCATACAGATTCTCTCTGGTAAGCTTCAGAGCTTCTTCCCCGTCGTAGGCACAGTCCACTTCCATCCCGTCCTGCTCCAGACTGAAACGGATTCCCTTCACGATTAACTTTTCATCATCTACAACCAACACTTTTTTACCCATATAACCATTCTCCCTCGCTATATCTTAATTCTGTCTTTTATCTTCTCGTAGGTTCCCGTCTTAATCCCTTCCACTTCCATCAGCTCCTCTGCGGACTGAAAGCCACCATGGCTCTCCCGGTAACTGATAATAGCCTGTGCCTTCTTCTCTCCGATTCCTGAGAGTGTCATCAGCTCGTCTTTCGTGGCAGAATTAATATTTATCTTGCCGTCGCTGTCTTCGCCGCTTTCCGGGCCTGCGCTTCCTGCCGGCATGCCGTCTGCCTGTCCCGGCACAGCCTCCCCTGCCTGCGCTTCCTCTTCCGATGGCACATAAATCTTCTGTCCGTCCTCCATCTTCTCCGCCTGATTCAGCATGTAACCTGCCGCAGCATCCAGAAGGCCTCCCGCAGCATTGATCGCCTCAAATACACGGCTTCCGGGCGGCAATTCATAGACGCCCGGATTTGCTACCTGTCCGCAGACATATACATAAATCTGCTCCGGCTGCCCTTCCTCGGCTCCATCGGAGGCATCACTTCCGGCGACTTCCTCGCTCCCGGTTTCCTGCCCTTCCTCTTCCAGAGAAAAATCTGCTTCTTCCAGAGAAACCGCCTCTTCCTTCCTGCAGCCGACTGCCGAAACTGCCAGCATCGCAGCCAGCAAAAGGCAGATTCCTTTTGTACCATAACGATGATTTTTTCTTATTCTATGCATAAAAACTCTCCTTTACAGCATGTCGAAACTGTAAATATCCCTCTTATGCCCAGACAATGTTATTGTACTATTTCCATTGAAAAATTGCAACTCCAATCAACGCCAGCGCCATGCCTCCTACCTTCCGCCATTCAAGCGGCTCTTTCTCCACGCCAAACAGTCCGAAAAGCTCAATTACATAAGCAACAATCAACTGGGAAATAACAATCAGAAGCGCTGCCTTTGCCGGCCCAAGCTGCGCCATACTCTTTATGACCGTCCAGGTAATTCCTGCGCCAATCACGCCTCCGAGAAGCATGTATTTCGGCTCCACTTTCCCGATAGCAGCAACGCTGTCCCGTCCCATAATCAGCCACATAACAAGACAGACAATAAAAGCGCTGAACTGTACCCAGCCATTGCTGACCCACATTCCCGTTGTCTTTGTTACCTGCGTATTAAAAACCCCCTGCACACTCATCAGCGCACCCGATAAAAGCGCAATAAAAAAACCAATCATCCGATATACCTCCGCTTTCTTTTTCCGCCTTAGTATATCCGATAATTGGTATTTTATTACTTCTTATTTGCCGGAATACATTTCCCCGCCATCGTCCAGGATTGCCGTTCCGATTCCCTGGTTGGTAAAAATCTCAAGCAGCAGACAGTGTGGAATCCGCCCATCCAGAATATGTACCCTTGACACACCATTTTCAATCGCCTCAATACAGTTGTTAAGCTTCGGAAGCATCCCGCCTCCGATATAGCCTTCTTCCATCAGTTTGTGCGCCTCCGACACCCGAAGCTCAGAAATCAGTGTCTCCGGATCCTTCGGGTCTTTATAGACCCCTTCAATATCTGTCAGGAACGCCAGCTTCTCCGCATGCATCGCCCGCGCAATCGCGCACGCTGCATCGTCTGCATTGATATTGTAGGTGTAGAACTTATCATCCAGTCCCACCGGACATACAATCGGAAGAAAATCCTTCTCCAGCAGATCATACAGAATCTCTGCATTCACTTCCTTCACATCTCCCACAAATCCGATATCTTCGCCGTCGGCATACTTTTTCCTAACCTTCAGAAGGCCGCCGTCCTTACCGCTGATACCGATGGCGCGAACGCCAAGCCCCTGCACAAGCTGTACCAGCTCTTTATTCACCTTGCCAAGAACCATTTCCGCCAGTTCCATGGTTGCCTCATCCGTTACCCGCAGGCCATTTACAAAAGAAGGTTCCATGCCCACCTTGCCGACCCATCGGCTGATTTCCTTGCCGCCGCCATGCACGATGATAGGCTTGAAGCCAACCAGCTTCAGCAGAGTAACATCCTGAATCACTTGTTCCTTAAGAACTTCGTCTACCATAGCGCTTCCGCCGTATTTTACTACAATTACTTTCCTGTTAAATCTCTGGATATAAGGAAGCGCCTCAATCAGCACCTCCGCCTTGTCCAGATATTTCTGCATACTCTTGTCCATTTCCTTAACTCCTGTAATCTGCGTTAATATCAATATATCCATGGGTCAGATCGCATCCCCATGCCGTTGCCGTAAATGTTCCCGCCTTCACATCTGCAACTGCCGTCACCTCTGCTTCAGAAAGGATCTTCGTAGCTTCTTCTTCGCTGTAATCCACGGCAGTTCCATCGCTGGCAATCTGGATTCTTCCTGCCTTGCTCTCGAAGAACAGATCCACCTTCTCCGGGTCAAACTGTGCCCCGGAATATCCCATCGCACAGAGAATCCTTCCCCAGTTAGCGTCGTGTCCCGCAATCGCCGCCTTGGTAAGATTGGAGCACACAATTGCCTTCGCAAGTACCCTCGCCTGCTCCACGCTCTCTGCTCCTACTACCTTTGCTTCAAATAATGCAGTTGCACCTTCACCGTCTCCTGCAATCTTCTTTGCAAGGTATTCATTAATCGTATGAAGCGCCGTCTTAAAATCTTCATAAGCTGCCGTGCCATACGAAATCACCTCATTCTCCGCCATTCCATTCGCCAGAAGGAGAACGGTATCATTGGTAGAAGTGTCGCCGTCCACGGAAATCATATTGTAGGTATCCTTGATATCTTCACTGAGCGCCTTCTGAAGCGCTTCCTTTGTAATCACTGCATCCGTCGTAATAAATGCAAGCATGGTACACATATTGGGATGAATCATGCCGGAACCCTTTGCCATTCCACCGATGGTTACTGTCTTGCCGCCTGCTTCAATGGTAACCGCCAGCTCTTTCTCACAGGTATCGGTAGTCATAATGGCTTTGGCAGCCTCCGTACCATTTTCCAAAGAATCATTCTTCTTGCCCGCAAGAACCTGAATTCCTGCAGTCAGTTTATCCATCGGCATCTGTTTGCCGATGACGCCGGTAGAACCAATCAACACACCCTCTGCATCAATTCCCAGCGCCTCAGCCGCTGCGTCTGCAGTATCCTTACAATACCCAAAACCTTCTGCACCTGTACACGCATTAGCAATTCCTGAGTTTACAATGACAGCCTGAACTTTCTTTCCGCTGTCTACCACCTGCCGATCCCATTTGACAGGAGCCGCCTTCACTACGTTCGTTGTAAATGTTCCCGCCGCCTCACATGGCACCTGGCTGTAAATCATCGCCATATCCGTACGGTCCGTATACTTAATCCCTGCCGCTGTGCTTGCTGCCTCAAATCCTTTTGCTGCGGTCACGCCGCCTTTGATAATCTCCATTCCATCCACTCTCCTAACTTTCACCGCTATCCTTCATTAAATGCCGTAATATTTGCTTCATTCAACGTAAAATCATAATAATTCAGATCCAGCCTTCTTGTCCAGCCTATTCTATTCCAAAAAGCATTGCCAATATCATTCTGGGTAAACGCAATCAGACAGACCTTATTGATTTCCTCCGCCTTCAGAGCTTCCATCGCCCTGACAACCATTGCCTTGCCAATCCCATGCCTGCGGTATGCTTCCTCCACACACACGTGATAGAAGCATCCCCGTCTTCCGTCATGGCCGCACAGGATGCTCCCTACGATTCTGCCATCCTCCACTGCCACTACACTGGTGGTCGGATTCCGTCTTAAGAATCTGGCAATTCCCTCCCGGGAATCATCCACACTCCGGATTCCGAATCCACGGATTTTCTTCCACAAATGATAGACCTCATCGTAATCCTCAATCGTCATTGCCCTAATCATAAAACACCTCTCTACGGGAACATAGGAACCAGATTCAGTCCCTCCGCCTCGTCAAGCCCGAACATCAGGTTCATATTCTGCACTGCCTGCCCGGCAGCGCCCTTCACCAGGTTATCAATTGCCCCCATCATAATAATACGGTTCGTTCTCGGATCAATCTTAAAGTTAATATCTACATAATTACTGCCTTCCACCCATTTGGTTTCCGGATATACGCCTTCATCCAGCACACGGACAAACTTCTCATCTTTATAATACTTATCGTAGATTGCTTTCACTTCTTCATAGGTCACATCTTTTTTAAGAGACGCATACTCTGTCGCCAGGATTCCTCTGTTCATCGGCACAAGATGGGGCGTAAAATTAATCACAACCTCTTCTCCCGAAGCATAACTTAACTGCTCCTCAATCTCCGGCGTATGCCTGTGGGACGCCACGCCATATGCCTTCATATTCTCATTAACCTCACAATACAGGTTCGGAACCTTCGCCCCTCTTCCCGCACCGGACGTTCCCGATTTCGCGTCCACGATCAGCGTCTTCATATCAATAATACCTTCCTTCGCCAACGGATATGCCGTCAGAATCGAACAGGTGGTATAACATCCGGGATTCGCTACCAGTCTTGCCTTCTTCACATCTTCTCTGTTAATCTCACAAAGCCCGTAGACTGCCTCTTCAATAAACTGCGGGCTTTTATGCTCAAGATTATACCATTTCTCATAGACCGCCACATCCTTAATGCGGAAATCTGCACTCAGATCAATAATCTTTGTCTGAGACAGAATCTCTTCATTTACCAAAGATGCACATAGTCCCTGAGGTGTTGCCGTGAAAATCACGTCCGCCTGCTTCGCAAGCTCTTCCATATTATCATCCATACATCTTGCATCCACAAGCTGAAACATATTCTGATATACACTTGCATATTTCTGATCTATATAACTTCTGGAACCATACCACACAATCTCTGCCTCTCTATGTCCGGTCAGGATTCTCACCAGCTCGCCTCCGGCGTACCCGGTAGATCCGATAATTCCAACTTTAATCATTGCTATCATCCTCTCTTTCGCATCGGGCGTACAAAGCCACCCGTTAAAGTGTATACCACTTTCTTCTTATTGTAAAGAAATTTTTGGTATTGCATGATTATACACTTATTTTGCATAATATGCAACTCTTTTCTGAGTAATTATTATATCAGTTCAGCCTTGCACAAAGTCACAAAAATCTGAGTTCAAACTTGTTTGAAAATGAAGATTTTTTGTGTACTTTGTATATGGCGTTCTGCCATAAGCGAGAATTTAGCCGCGTATGCGGCGAAATAAGCTGCGAAGCAGCTAATTCGAGCTGTTGTGGCTGAACTGATACTAATTATTCATCTGCCTCTTTTCCCGAAAAAATGTTAAATATCTTTTTAATCCTTCTTTTACCTGCGGGTCATCCGTCTCCAGATATTCCATCGTCATTTCCTTATACGATTCATCGTCAAACTGTATATTCTCTTCCGGGAACATCCGATAATACAGGAAAAAACTTTCCTCATCTCCAAGCTCCATCGCCTGATTCAAAAGAACACGGCACAATTCCTGATCTATGCCCTCTTCCTCCTCCGCCGATATCTGCAAAGCCAGTTTTCTCCATGCAGCGGCCTCCCCTTTCAACGCCTGCAGCAATAATAACTTTTCATTTTTCCTCATAATGCCACACTTTCCAAATCATAACTGAAATTTCTGTCGCCCCTTGCCTTTTTCTGCTGTCAAGATATAATGATGCCAGGGTCAAAAGGTCTGGATCCACGTGAGCTTGCTCATAAGTGGGGGAAGACCTTGGAACCCGCCCCGATATGAGCATAAAAGTGGGATGTACATCCCACGATATGCGAATATTGGGTAGGATTGTGGGTTGCTGAGTGCCAGTGGCACTCGTTTAGCAACGACCGAAGTGAAACGTAGATGCGTAGCACGGAACCCTAAAGGACTAGCTACGCGTCGCAATCCGTGGGCATCATAGTTGGGGGCTTTTGACCCCAACATCATATAATCACATTATATCGTATATTCGTTATGCTTACAACGATTATACACGTCTTTTGTTTCGATTATTTTTTGCATATAATATATAAAAAGACAACACGGAGGGTAAACATTATGTCAGTCAATGATCCTGTTTTACATATTAAAGAACTTTGTGCAGAGAGAGACTGGTCCTACTATCAGCTTGCAAAATCATCAGGGCTATCTTATTCCACCATCAGCACACTTTTAAATAACAACAACCTGCCATCCTTAACTACCCTGGAGAAAATCTGCTCCGGTTTCGGAATATCCCTTGCTGATTTCTTCGATCCCGGCCGTGATCTGAAGCATATGTCGGAAGAACAGCAGCAATGCCTGAAGATTTTCAATTCCCTCCCGGACGCCAAAAAGCAATTGGCAATCGCCTATATGAAAGGCTTGAAGGGAGAGCTGTAATCTGCGGTTCACTTCCATATGCGGCGCCCCTCGCTTGATATAAACGATAGCAGACTCGCTAAAAATGTTTGAAAAAAATTTCCGTTTAAAAAAGCACATCCGATACAGCTATCTTTCTGCTGCACCGATGCGCTTTTTCTTCCCATTATAAAATTATTGGCAAACGCCTTAATAATATTCTATCCGGGGACTGTTCTCACCCTGATCCTCTACTATACAGCCTTGGGGAACGGAAATACTTTCAAGATTGTCACACCCCTTAAATGCTTTCAGCCCAATCTCCTGTAAACTACCACAATCCTGGACATCTATTTCTCTCAGCTGTTTACAATCCAAAAAGGCATTCTCCCTTATTCTCTCCAAACTGTCCGGTAAATTTACTTTTGTTAAACTACTGCATCCCTTGAAAGTATTATCCCAAATTACTATAATACTGTCTGGCAAATTTATCTCTTTCAAAGAAATGCAGCCATTAAAAGCATCGCTGCCAATCTTTTCAACACTGTCCGGCAATTCTACTTTTGTTAAAGAATCGTAGCCATTAAAAACACAAAAATCAATGAATCCAATCTCATCCGGCAATTTTACTTCTTTCAGAGAAACACAACCAGCAAAAACACTATTGCCGAGTATTTCAACACTGTCCGGCAAATTTATCTCTGTCAAAGAAGTACAGTCATCAAAAGCTCTAGCTCCAATACTTACAACACCGTCCGGCAAATTTACTTCTGTTAAAGAAGAACAACCCAAAAAAGCGGAATCACCAATCTATACAAGTCTATCTGACAAGCTTATTTTTTCTAAAGAGGAACAATACCAAAAAACGCATTGTCCAATCTCTTCAACACCGTCCGGCAATTCCACTTCTTCCAAAAAATTGCACTCATTAAAAGTCCAAGAGCCAATCTTTTTTACAGGCAATCCTTCTATCTCCCCCGGTATCCGCACCTTTGTCTCTTTCCCATTATATTCAGTAATGATAATCCCATCCTCAGTTTCATTTTTTTCCCAGTTAAAATCGGAATAATCAGATTCTGCTTCTTTTCCCTGGTCTTTCTCATCCCCCGAAGCATCCGAATAAGCCGACTTCTCCTGACTTCCCCCTAAGCTGCCTATAGCTGTAAATACCCCAGCCACCGCAACTACCGTCAGCGCCGCTATCAGCCATTTCTTCCTTGACCGCGGAGTTTTTTCTTCCGTTCCCTTCTTCTTTTCTACAGATGCCCGAATCTCTTCTGACTGATCCGTCTCTTCCGTCTCTTCCCTGGACGGCTCCTGATTCCCGGTTTCGAACCTGCTAAGCAGGTCTTCCACGCTCTGAATCCGTTCTCCCGACTTAAGTGCCAGTCCTGCCGTCAGTGCATCCGTCGCTTCTGGCGTCAGCGGTTCCCGCAGGTGTTCCGGGAACTGCAGATTATCCTTCTCTATCCGGTCTATTGCCGCCGGGAGGACTTTGCCCGTGATACAATAATATATCGTAGCGCACAGGGCGTACACATCGGTCCAGGGACCGATGTTCCCCTCGTCCGCGTATTGCTCCAGCGGACTGAACCCCTTCTTCGTAACCATCTGGGATTCCGGTCCCTTCACCGCCGTCATATCTTTTGCCGCACCAAGATCCAGCAGACACACGCTACCGTCCTTTTTCACCATAATGTTGTCCGGGCTGATATCCCTGTGAATCATGCCTTGCTTATGTACCTTCTCCAGATCCAACAGCATGGGGCGGAGGAATTTGACACACTCCGAGAATGTCATCGTTCCGTTTTTCCGTAGCGCTTCTTTTAACGTCGTCCCCTCCACATAGTCCATCACGATATAGGCAGTCTCATTTTCCAGAAAGGTATCCCGCACCCGGACAATGGATGGCACCTGATCCAGCTTCGCCATTTTCCGTGCTTCCTTCAGGAAACTCTCATAGCCTTTCCGGCGCAGAGCGGCTCCTTCTCCAAAATAGTTCCACTGCAGAGCGGACGTGCCGCTCTGTTCCCGGGTTGCTTCTCCCATGGGGAAGTATTCCTTAATAGCGACCTTGATTTCCAGCGTCAGATCCAGACCGATATAAGTAATTCCAAATCCGCCTTTCCCAAGCACCTTTCCCACCAGGTATCTGCCGTGCAGAATGGAATTGCACCGCAAGGCATACGGCGCCTGTTCTGTATTCTGATTATCGAAGCCGCAGGCAGGGCAATATCTTGTCCCTGCCTCCAACTCATTCATGCATCCTAAGCACCTGTTTATTTCCATCACACACTGCCCTTTCTTAATAGTATTCTATCCGGGGGCTGTTCTCACCCTGATCCTCTACTTTACAGCCTTGGGGAACGGAAATGCTTCCCAGATTCCCACATTCACTAAATGCAAGCATCCCAATCTCCTGCAGACCACTGCAATCCTGGAAATCTATTTCTCTCAGATTCTCACACCAAGAGAAAGCGCACATTCCTATCTTATTCAGACCGTCCGGTAAATCTACTTTTGTCAAAGAAGTACAGCTGAGGAAAGTGCTTGATCCAATCTCTGCAACACTGTCCGGCAAGTTCACTTCTATTAAAGAACTGCAACCGCAAAAAGCATATTCACCAATCTCTGCAACACTATCCGGCAAGTTCACTTCTGCCAAATTAAAACAACCATTAAAAGCATCTTTTCCAATCTTCACAATACTGTCCGGCAAGTTCACTGCTGTTAAAAAAGAGTTAATGTAAAAAGCTTTTTCGCCAATCTCCGTTACAGACATTCCGTCTATCTCAGCCGGTATCTGCACCTCTGTCTCTTCTCCGTTATATCCATAAATGACAATCCCATCTCCAGTTTCATTTTTCATCCAGACAAAATCAGAATAATCAGAATCAGCTTCTACTTCTTCTACTTCTCCCTGGTCTTCCTCATTAGCGGAATCGGGTGAATATACCGACTGGTCTTCCTCGTTGCCGGAGTCTTCTGAATATTCCGGTTCTTCCTGACTGCCATTCATGACGCCTATAGCCGCAAAAATTCCAATCACCAAAACGATTGCCAGAGCTACGATCAGCCATTTCTTCTTTGACTTCCCACTCTCACTTATCTTCATCACAATTTTCCCTCCTTCTTAATAGTACTCTACCTTCGGGCTGTTATCTCCCAGGTCTTCTACCTGGCATCCTTTCGCCACAGAGATGGTGCCCAGATGTTCGCAGTTATAGAATGCATTCTCAAAAATACGAATAACCGATTCCGGTATTTTCACGGACGTCATCTTATGACAATTGGCAAATGCATAAGGTGCAATCCCGTCTACATCGTCAGGAATCGCAAATTCCCCTTCCCTGCCCTGAGGATAACTTACAAGCAATTTAATGTCCTCTTCGGTAACGTATAAAACGCCATCCTGCTGATAAAATCTCTCATTTTCCTCGCTGACTTTAAATTCTGTCAGTTTCGCATCCTGACTCAGGGAAAATGCCCCTGTTTCGATAGATTCTACATTTGCCGGAATATAAACTTCCGATAATGGGGTCCCATGAAATGCCAGCCCTCCTATCTTCTGCAGGCTTTCCGGAAATTCGACCTGCGTCAGGGAAAAGCAAGCTCCAAAAGCGCCTATCCCGATTTCTACAAGACCTTCCGGGAGACCGATAAATTGAAGGCTTGTACAGGTACAAAATGCCTGAGTTTCAATCGTCTCCACCGTCTGCGGAAGCCCCACTCTTACTACGTCGCTTTCCATGAATGCTTCCTCTGCGATTGTCTTCACCGGCAGCCCTTCTATCTCGTCCGGTATGGAAAATTCTTTCCGCTTCCCGTGGTATCCGGTAATGGCAATCCCATCCCCGCTCTTTTCATAATCAAAATCTGCAATCATGGCTTCCGGCAATCTCCATCCCGACTCCGGTTCGAATAATTCGAAGATATAACTGCCGTCGGCTCCCGCAATATATAACTGGATTTCAGAGGTATATTCCTCGCCATTCTGCGCTATAAACCAGAGTGCATGATCGTCGTAACAAATGTTTACGCCAGTATGATTCTCTATCACAACTCTGTCTCCGGTTCCGTTTGCCCGTACCCGATGGATCTGCTGATCTTCTCTGCTTGCATAGTAAATCCACCCCTCTCCATAGCCAATCGTCCCGTTTGGATCAATGTCAATATCATAAAAACCTTCCAAACTGCTGTCCTCTTCTCCGTCAAGATCGCAGACAACTAAAGATTCTTGTTTATCGGAATACAGAAACATCGTATCCTCTTCCACAAAGCCTCTGCTATACATTTTTTCATCGTCCAGGATTTCCTGTTCCCCGGCTTCCAGATCCGCGCGAACCAAAACGCTTTTAGGATCCGTACCTATATCCTGCGCAAGAATCATATAGAGACTGCTCCCATAAAGATTGAACCAGACTACGTCGTCATCTGTCAAAAGTTCTGAAACGCCATCCTTCAGATTATACCGGTATAATTCATAGAGGTATGTACCAGGTTCTTTTTCCAACGTATAATAGAGGTATTCTTCTCCATTGGATAATGCAGCATATTGCATACATCCGAAAAATTTTCCGTCTTCACTTACCAGAATTTTTTCTGCTTCTGTTCCGTCAAGGTTCATCCGGTAAATCGCATTCTCTACATAATCTGTCGTTATATAATAGACAGACTCTTCACTCAGATTAATATAGGCGCCATAGTCTGCCATTTTCTGGCTGTCCCCCATGTAAAAAGTCTGTTCCTCCTTGTCATAAGCACACATATACAAGGCGTTGTCGGCGCCGATAAAATATTCATATTCATTAGCGATTACTGCAAAGCCTCCATAATTAAGCATATTCGCATTGGAATTCCCCATGCGTTCCACCGTTACTCCGCCGCCTCTTCCGGCAAGGAAGATCCCTGCTCCCAGAACAAGGGCAATACAGGCGGCTGCCAGTGCCAGGCGCAGCCATTTTGGTTTAGGTGGCTTCGGCGGCTTCCCGCTTTGCAGCCTCTGAAGCAATTCCTCCATGCTTTTTATACGCTTTTCCGGTTTCACCGCCAGCCCCGCTTTTAATGCGCCTGCTGCTTTCGGCGACAACGGCTCCCGCATCTTTTCCGGGAACTGCAGCTCTTCATGGTCTATCCGATCCATGGAAGCGGGAAGCACTTTTCCCGTAAGGCAATAGTAGATGGTGGCGCACAGCGCATACACATCCGTCCACGGGCCGATTTTTCCCGCATCCATATACTGTTCCAGAGGGCTGAAGCCTTTCTTGGTAACCAACTGGCTTTCCGGCCCCTGCGCAGCCGTTGTATCCTTGGCAGCCCCCAGATCCAGAAGCCGGACACTGCCGTCCGGCTGAACCATAATATTGTCCGGGCTGATATCCCTGTGGATCATCCCCTGCTTATGTACCTTTGCCAGATCTTCTATCATCGGGCTGAATAACTGAACACATTCCGAAAATGTCATGGTTCCGTTTTTCAGGAGCTTTTCTTTTAATGTAACTCCCTCTGCGTAATCCATTACAATGTAGGCGGTCTCATTTTCCAGAAAGGTATCCCGCACCCGGACAATTGAGGGAATCTGATCAATCTTTGCCATCTTGCGGGCTTCCTTCAGGAAACTGTCATATCCCTTCTGCCGGTGTTCTGTGCCCGCCCGCGACGGATTCCACCGCAGGGCTGCCGAATGCCCCTGCTCCCTGGATACTTCCCCCATGGGAAAATACTCTTTCACGGCAACTTTCACATTCAGGGTCAGATCCAGGCCGATATATGTGATTCCGAATCCCCCTTTTCCAAGAACTTTGCCAATCAGATATCTTCCGTGTAAAATCGTATGGGGACGCAGCGCATACGACGGCTGTTCAATATTCAGATTGTCACAGCCGCAGACAGGACAATATCTTTCCCCGGGCTTCAGCTCGTTCATACATCCCACACATCTGTTTATCTCCATTCCTCTACTCCTCTTTTCTCATAATCGTAATCCTGTATTCGTAGCTTCCCATCCGGGCAGTGTGGCCGTTTTCCACTGCCGTCATTCCAAGGTTCCTGATCGGGACACCGTTGACAAAGGTTCCGTTCCGCGAATCCATATCCTGGATATTGAATTGATTCTTCTCGCAGCATACTTTACAGTGGACGCCCGACAACCGTTTATCTTCCGGATTCAGGATGAGTTCTGAGCGTTTGTCGCGCCCAAGCGTCATAACACGCCCCTCTTCCATCTGCAGCGTACGGCAAATATTTTCATACCCGATAGCCGTAAACCGCACTTCGTACACAATCCGCCTGTTCTCCTTCTGCTCCGCCTGTCCATCCTCTTTTGAAGGTTCTATTTCATCCGCTTTTTTCTCCTCGTAATCTTCCACCCCGAAGTCCCCTGCCCCGGACTCTTCTGCAGACAATTTTTCCCCCTTCTTCTTTTTAGCGAAAAAGACGGCGAGGATTCCTGCTATAATAACAAGCACCGCAAGTACCCCTATGGCAATCCACAACCGATGATCCGGCTCTGATTCAGGTTCCGGTTCCGGCTCCCGGGCAGGTTCCGGTTCCGGTTCTTCTGGCTCTGATTCAGGTTCCGATCCGGGTTCTGCACCTTCTTCCGTATCCGGCGCCTCCGCAATCTTCAGGTCTTCTGAAAAAATCTCCATCGTATCTTCGAGGACAGTCTGGTCTTTTGCCGTATAGATTACCCGTAAAAGCAGAATATCCTTTCCCTCCGCATCGACCTGCGAAGTATCCAGCGTCAGAACCACACAGTTCCTCTCTTTTTGCAAAATGGCCTGTCCAACCGATGATGCATCTGTACCATCCACAACCGGTGCGTAATGGATTCCACCCACCGATATCCTTGCAAAACTGCCCAACAGCTTCGCAAATTCAAGCTGCCCGCCAGAGGGATCGCTTGGCAGTGTCGCCACTGTATAAATCGGTATCGATGAATCCAGGACCGCCTGCTCTGCCTCACTCTGGGTAATGCCGCTTTTCTGGTCGTCCTGCCCATCCGACAAGATTAACAGGCATTTTTTCGGGTTCACCCTGATGTCCGTTTTCAATATATCAATACTTTTTACAATCCCCGCGTATAAATTCGTATCCTCATTTCCAATCTGCAGATTCTGGATTTCTGCGTTAATCGCATTTTTATCAGACAAAAAACCACTGTCCGAGAGCTGGTTGCCAAGAGAGCTTATCACCATATTATCGTTCTCGTTCATCCCCTGACTGATTGCCGTCAATACTGCCTTCGCCTGATCCATCTGCTCCTGTCCCATAGAACCGGAGACATCCACAAGGCAATAAAAAGTCATGGGTGTATGTTCTTCTCCTGCCGTAGTAATCCCCAATGCCGGAAGTTCCTGAGAACTCAGTGTAACCGCAAATTGCGTTTCCTCTGCGGCTGCTTCTCCATTTTCCGGAATGTCACAAAAAAGTTTTATTTGTCCTTCTTCTGTTTCATATCCTTCCAGAAATCCGCCGGAAGAAGCCTCTGCCGGAATGGATGAAAAGAACAGCGCTCCCAAAAGAAGCAGTACAGAAATATATGGATACCTCAGATTCTTCCTCTTTCTTCCCTTCATCCCTATACCTCCAGAATAACTGCTGTCGCAGTATTATTATCATTTTCACTTCCGCAGCGTTTTTTCAGCCGCCCATGTAATTTGGTAAGCCACTCCTCTGCTGTTGCAGAAATATCCAATACTTCACCGATTTCTTCATCGCTAAAATACTCCCAGAATCCATCCGTACAGAGCAAAAAGGCATGTCTCCCCTTGCCCAAGGTCACCGGTTCATGTACTTCTGCCTCTTCCCCCTCGCATCCCAGCGCCCGCAAAAGCCGGCTCCGCTGCGGATGTTCCGGAATATCCTTGCGCTCTATCTCCCCCAGCGCCACTGCCATCTGGGAGAGACTGTGATCCAGGGTATAATGGCAGAGCTCTCCATCCTGGAAATGATACAGCCTGGAATCTCCCACATGTCCCCAGATCGCCTGATTTTTACAGATACAAAGATACACTGCCGTCGTCTTCATATGGAACTGATTTAATTGCTTTTTTAAAATGGCTTCATTTGCCGCACAAAAGGCTCTGCTTACTTCTTTCGTTCCCGGGAATCCTTCTTTACTGCCGCACGCAAGCAAACGGCTGACAGCCGTCTCTGAGGCGGTCTTTCCTTCTCCCTGTCCGCCCAGTCCATCTGCAATGACTGCCACAAGATTTTTCCCATAAATACGAATATCGCCGGAGTCTTCGTTTTCTTTCCGCCCTCCGATATCGGTATAGCCATAGATTGAAATATCGCTCATTTTACCTCCTTCAACTACAGATGACACTGTATGTCTCTTTCGCAAAACTTATCCGGCTCCCGCTGCCAACCAGATACCATGCCATGGGCTTTAAGCGGGCTCCGTTCAGATACGTCCCATAGGTAGAACCCTCATCCCGGACATAGACCTTCCCTCTCTTATCCATAATAAAAGAACAATGCCGACGGCTGATTCCCTGACTATCCGGCGGATATCTGAGCTGGCACCTGCTGTCACGCCCAACCGTTACCAGCATATCGGCTTGAAGAGAATACTGCCTTTCTGCCATGATTCCGTCAACACATTTCATACAGGCTCCCACTCTTTGCCGGTTATCGATTACAGCAGGTTTCCCGGCCGTCAGAATATTTTTCCCCGGGAAAAGCGCCTCTGCAAATTCCCGGATTGACGGATATCTCTGGCTCGCCGCAGGCGCCATCCCTTTGTGCAATGCCTGCGCCGCATTCGGCGGTATGTCGGAACAAAGCTCCCGGATTGGTTTCACCATGTCCGGCGCCCCGGACTGCATCCTCCACGCAATATAACGATCTGTTGCCCTGGGAGGCAGAATGCCGCTGAGAGCGTAATACACTGTAACGCTGAGAGAATAGATATCCGTCCACGGTCCCTGCTTCCCATTTGCCTCAAACTGTTCATAAGGGGCAAACCGTGCTTTCAAAATAGTTGTCATATACTTAGAATCTGAATAATTCCGCGCCGAGCCAAAATCTATCAGCTTTACCCTGCCGTCATTAAGCATGAAAATATTATCCGGGCTGATGTCTCTGTGAATCAGATTCCTGCCATGAAGCGCATACAGCGCACGCAGAATCATGCAGAGAGGATTCGTAATCTGTCCCCAGCTCATTCTTCCGTTTTTCAGAAGGTGTTTTTTTAAATCCATACCTTCCAGATATTCCATCACATAATAAGCCGTTCCGTTCTCCTCAAACAAACGATAGACGTCTATAACTTCCGGAACATTTTTCAGCCCGTATAAGGCTTGCGCTTCCTCACAAAACCTTTGTTTCACATGCTGAAAATACTGCTGCTGCCCCTGCGTTACCACTACGTCCCGTCCATTTTCTCCGCGCCGTACCGCATGCGCCGGGAACAACTCTTTCACAGCGACCCGGCGTTCTCCTTTTTGATCCCATGCAAGATAGGTAATTCCATATCCCCCGCTTCCCAGCACTCTGCCAAGCTCATATTGCTTCTGTCCCAATAAATATCTGACCGGAAGCGCATTTATCGGACGCTGGGCGTCCTCTGTCTCCGGTTTTCCACAGCTTGTACACACTCCCCGCAAAACAACGCCCTGCATACAATGAATACAACGACTTTCCTGTCCCATATTTTCCTCCGCAAAGTCAAAGTTCCAGAATCACGGCTGTGAAGTTGTCCTGCCTGGGATTCTGACGCGCAAGCACCTGTTTCTTCACAACCTCCGCTGCTTCCTCCGCATCTTCCGCCATTTCAAGAATCCTGCATATTTCCCGTTCCGGCAGCGTATTAAACACTCCGTCGCTCATCAGGAGAAGCTTATCCCCCGCCTGCGCCTTAACCGGGTTCAGGCTGCCTTCAATATGCTTGATCTCTCCCATTCCAATATAGCTGGTAATTCTTTTCTTCTGTTTATCCGTCTGTATTTCTGCAAAAGAAACTTCCTGGTTTACTGCCCGTTTCAACAATTCCTTTTCGTAAATATGTTCACTATTGATCTGCATCAATTGTCCTGCGTGATACAGATAGATCCGGCTGTCCCCTACGGAAATCCATTGAAAACTGCTTCCTTCCGTCAGGACAGCAATCACGGTAGAGCCGCTTCTGCTTCCCGGAGACGCCGCCAGCATCCGCAGAACCTCCCGGTTTGCCCGGGAAACCATAGTATAAAGCGGCCGTTTCCCCATCTGCCCTTTCGTAAGCTCTGACGCATCCTGCAGCATAGTAAGGACAATTTTCTGGCTGACTTTATCGCCATCCGACAACCCTCCCATGCCATCTGCAACAACAGCAAACATACCGTTCTCCACTTCCATTACTCCGAAGCTATCCTGCTGGTTCGCACGTTTTCCGATATGATGTACCTTGCCCACAGGATTTCCCACCTTCTTCGGAGGCAGCTCTTCTGTATGTACAATCTCATCGACGCTCCTTCCCTTCTTATCTTCCGCTCGCTTTCTTTTTTTCAGCCGCCATGCAAATAGCGCAGCGGCAAAAGCCAGAACCAGAATAACAAGAACTGAAACCGCCATTACTGTACTCCTGGACATTACAAAGTTACCTTCCGCCGGAAATCTCCTCGGAAGCCTTCCCGATTCCAGTTCTTTCAGTATTTTTCCTATAATACCTAATACAGTTCCGCCATCATACATCCCAGTTAAACCTTTCTCCACAAAGCGGCACAAACATTAATTTCGTAGTTCCTATTTTTATTATGTCATAGCTATGCACTTCTACCGGAATTGTAACCAACTTCCCATTGACGCGGACAACGCTTTTCCCATCTACCGGGCCAAAGAAAAACACACGTTCTTCATCGTCATATACAACCATTGCGTGTTTTTCTCTGCTGATCTTTATGTCGCCTTTAATGTAGATATCCATATTTTCCTCGCGTCCAATATAATTATATCCTGTACGTATCCGGTAATCTGTCCCCTTAGAAGGACCGTCTACGCAGACCAGCCATCCCACCACCGGAGTAAAGCCCGGAATATCATCTGTATCTGGAGGCAGCGTCTTGCCTGTATCTATTTCCACACCATTGTGCGGAACAAAATCTTCCGTTTTAAGCCCGTCTCCGTTCTCCAGCGGCAGAGTCCGGTTATCGTCAGACACTCCTCGCCTATGAGACAGGTCTTCGTAACCTTCTCCTGAAGCAGGCTGCGTTTCATCATAATCGGCTGGGTTTCCGGAATATACGTATTCTTCCTGCTGACGGAGAAGCCTTTCCTCCTCCGCGCACTCCGGGCATGTACTGCTTATTGCCGGGTCATAAAAATGTCCTTTACTGCATTGTTTAAATTCCATAATTCATTTCCTCCTTTTTCATTGTTTAATTACAAAAGCATTTTTCTTCTCACCAATATAGAACACACTTCCTGCAGACACTTCAACCGGCTGCATCGGCTGTAATTTTCCGAATCCCTGTATAAAGGTACCGCTTGTTGAGTTCAAATCCATCAGCATCAGATGATTCTGATCCCAGTACAGCTTAGCATGTGTACGGCTGACTCCGCGTGTGTCCTTCGGATAATTCACCATATTCGATATATCCCGCCCTATTGTGATGCCGGTTCTTTCAATCGGATAGATTCTCCCGTTCATATAACCTCCCTGTGCCACAAGCCACAGCCCGGTTTTCTGCGGTACCGGATCCACAGGTGTAGTTGGTCCGATATCCTCCATGTCCGGCGGCTCCGTCGGTGATATGTCTTCCGGCCGGAACCACGGCTCGGGATTTGCCGGCTCGGGATTTACCGGAGCGGGATTTACCGGAACGGGATCTGCCGGATTCTGTCTTGCCGGACCAGACTCTGTCTTTTTCTTCTTTTTCCATGCCAGAAACAAAAGAGCCGCCCCCACACAAAGAAGAACTCCTGCAATGATGAAAATCTGAGCCTCTTTGTCAGAATCTTCTTTTTTATCCGGTCCATCCGAACCATCCGACTCCGGGACATCCGGTTCCTCTGGTTCATCCGGCTCCGGGGCATCCGGTTCTTCCTCATCTTCATCCTCATCTTCACTGCCGGCTCCTTCTCCATAGAAATCGTCAGCATCTCCATACAGAGCGATTACCGTATCTTCTTCAATAACCGCTCCCACACAGTCTCCGGCTTCGTTCAGCACAACCGCCGGATAAGCTCCAATATTATCGGGAAGGCCGTCCACAACCAATCCCAGATCACCTTGCCAGTCTTCTAATGTGATCTCGCTCATTTCAATAGTCGGCTCATCATTACTGTCCATGCCCATATAGACAACCTCTGCCGTCTCCCCCTGAACCGGGCAGGCGTCTTGCGGAAGATCAAATTCACCTGTGTTTTCGACTTGCCAGAAAACGATATTCAAAGAATCATTGTAAGTGATTTCCACATCCGTTATATCCAGATCCACCTCGGAACCAACAAGCCTGATCTGATCGCATTCATCATAATCATAAATTCCTGCAATAATAAGGATGCTGTCGCCCTCATCTACTGCAAACGCCGGTACCACACATACCACATCACCTGCATCATCGTATCCGCCAATCAACATCAGCGTTTCTTCCTTGCCTGCTGCCCGGCTCTCCAGAGCGTCTCCGCGAAAGATTGTGAGCATAACTGCAAGCGCCATCACTCCGGCGAAAATACTTTTCTTCAGTAACTTCTTCATTTGCCTTTCACTTTCTCCTTTCTCTTTATCTTTCCATAATCTTTACTTAATGCTCACCCGGAATGCATTCTCCTTTCCTGCCAGATAAATCATATCGCCCGAGTGAAGCGTATAATCCACATTCGGCATTAGTTTCTGACTGCCATTTATAAAAGTCCCATAAGTAGAATCCATATCCCGCAGAATCCATCCCTGTGACGTTTTCCGGATACAGCAATGTCTCCGTCTGACGCCTCCCGCCTTGCCGGGAATATGAAATCCCAGATCCGGATCTCTGCCAATCATCAATATATCCGCTCCCTCTGACTGCCATACCGCTCCCCGAATGGCTCCTCCGGTACATTCAATCCGGATACTTCCTGCTCCTGCAGCCGCCACTTTCCTGCTGCCTGCTCCTGTCGCCGCCGCTTTCCTGCTGCCTGCGCTGCCGCCTTTCCCACGGCTCCCACTCCCAATCAGTACTGCCTGCCGCAGGCACTTTCTCGCCATATATAAAAGTTCGATCCAGAAAAAGATAATAACAATAATATTTTTACATAAAGCCAGTGTCCCGGAAGGATTACGGATTCCAAAATCAGACAAATCCGAATTCCAGATATAGTGCAGAAGAACCGAACTTCCAAAAGTCACCAGGAAATCTTTATTCCAGATACAATTCCAGGACAACCGGGAATCCTTCATTTCTAAAGCAACAGCCGCCGCGTAAGGCGCAGACATAAGCGTATGCCCGCCCAATGCATAGATCCCCCTGAGAATCTGATTTCCGACGATGTCCTGTATCCCACCCGCCGACTGGGCATATGTAATGGATTCAAAGCTGCCGAACCCGGCGCCCACCGCAGCGCCAATCACCAGCCCGGTCAATCCATAGACTTTCTTTTTCTTTGAAAAGAAATACAGAATAAGCAGCGCCGCCGCCAGCTTCGCAGGCTCTTCCCGGAAAGCCGCCAGCTTCGCGGGGCCGCTTTGTACAAAATCAAACATGACCGACGTTCCCAGGAAGGAAAGCAGCCCTCCCGCCAAAAAAAACCCGAACAATTCATATATAGACAGATTTCTGGGAATATTCAGTTCCCAGATGAAAATCATGATAATAACCGGCATCACAAAAGGCGGGATTGCCGTCATCATCAATAAGAATCCGGAAGTCACATTCCCTATCATATTCAAATTGACAAAGAGCAAACCGTAAACCAGTACAATCAGAGCAGCTCCGGCTTTCAAAAGCGGGTAAAATACCCACGGTTTTCTCCATTTCTGGAGCATATTTGCTTCTGTCGCACTGTTAAGTGTCGTCCCCGCCAAAAGGGCATATTCCAGCTCTTCCCTGCTATGTTTCCTTCTGCACTCCGAGAAGATATCTTTCCATTTAATCTCCGCATCCTGTGCAAGCTTCTGATAAAATTGCTCGTTCCCCATAATGCTTCTCCTTATTTACCACGTACCCTTACGCCCTTTATCTCTTCCTGTCCAGCACAAAGCTTTGTCCCGGATCCGCCAAATAAAAAGTATCGCCTCTATGTACCGGAATCTCCTGGTTAGGCGGTATGCGCCTTCCTTTCAGAAACGTACCATACGAAGACCCCATATCCCGGAGGTACACCTGCCCTCCCCGGAAATAAAGTTCACAGTGCATACTGCTGATGCCTTTTGTTCCTGCCGGATAAACCAGCTTGTTTTTAGAAGCATCTCTGCCAAGGCGGAGACACCCTCCGGCTTCCACTGCAAATCTCTTTCCCGCAAATACACCTGCCACTCCCTGCAATCGGTAGCCACTGTCTTCCAATGGTTTTGGCACAGGCGCGGGTTGCGGTTGCGGCGCAGACGCAGCCCGCTTTTTTTGAAAAACAATCACCAACGCAGCGATAACAACAATACCTGCCGCAATGACAAGCCATCTGTAAATGCCTGTGCTTCCTGCTTTCTGGTTCTCTCCCTGCAGTTCATAATAGATTCCCAATTCATCCAATTTCTCTATTGCATAATCAATATATACCGACGCTGAATATTCCGACGCTTCCTGTCCTCCAAAGCCGTAAGTATTGATACCGATAACCGCCCCATCTTCTGTAATAAGAGGCCCGCCGGAATTCCCATGGTTGATATGAGCCTCATGCTGGATAATCTTCGTATCCACCGAGCCATTTTCCCAGACAGTAAAGCGGGAAATCGTCCCTTTGGTAACAATAACATCTTCCACATCCGCAGCCTGGTAAGTATATCCGTTTACGCCGTCGCCATTTCCCGGAAATCCCAGCGCGTACACCGTATCTGAACGCTGCATCTCTTCACTGGGCAGCAGCGGCAGCGCTATCCGCCCTTCCATTTTTCTCTCTGCCCTTATAATTGCAAAATCCGGATAGCCGCCCGTCGCATACACAATTTCGCAGGCTATCATATGGTCATAATCCGGAATCCAGCTTCCGCCGCCATCCTCCATTTTTACCGCCTCATCATCCAGCATAATATACACTTTATCGCACAGCTTACCCGTTTCCGGATCTCCCACAACGTGCATATTCGTGATAAATGTATCCGTTTCCTCCCCCGGAACCCCTATGCCGAATCCGCTCCCGGCGCCAAGCATATTTCCCCGCTCTGAATAAACACGGACAACACCCCGGCAGGCATCATCCACCATATCCGTCACTTCTTCGTCGGAATCCTCCGCCCTCGCCGGAAGAAAGAAAATAGAAAAAACCGTCAGCACTATACATACGCTGACAACGCCGGACAGCGCTTTCTTTGCAGCTCTTTGTCTCAACTTCCCCGCCCTTGTTCCTCGCATCACATTTTATCCTTTCTGTATAACTTAATATCGTTATAATTATATCGTAAATACGTACTAATCGCAACGAAAATATTTCCTTTGCTTAAGCATCATAGTTGGGGTTTTTGACCTCGACATCAGTATATACGCTTGCCTGCATCTGTTTTGAAAATCATTTCCACCTATAAAAAATGCATCCCAACCTGCCATCTTCTGACAGATTGGGATGCATTTCCCCAAATCCTATAATAACCTGTTACCCCGTCACGTCGAAAGATACCACTCCGGCACAAAGGTTACATCCTCTCCATAAAAAATTACCGTCACAACCTGGTCTTCCCACTCCACCTGCACTTCATACCCCGGCATAATAATCTGCCATACATCTTCCTCTTCTTTCACGGTGTCTGCATATTGCTCCGCCGCCGCCATGTAGGCCACTGTCTCCTCCCTGCTGATTCCTTCCATCTGCATATAGACTCCGAAGCCGTCGCCCTCAAGTTCATCACCGGATTCCGGGTAAATAAGACTGCCGTCTTTCCCCTTCCGGAAGCTGGCATACCCTGCCTGCGCTGAATCATACCATTCCGGCGCCGGAAGGAAATCCGGCGTATCCTGAATCAGAAATGCAGCTTCTTCCAAAGCTTCTTCTCCGCTCTGCCCCTTTTGTTTCGTCTCATATAAATTTGCTTCCATACGGGAAAGAAGCTCTGCATGTTCCAGAGAGATTTCTTCATATGCATCAAGACTACTGTCTCCGGCTTCCAGGACTTCCGCCTCCGTCTTTTTCCATTCCGGACCACCCGCCGTTAATGCCAGATATTCCTTCTGTACTGTATTCCAATAGCTCTGTTCATCTGTATAATCCTGAACCGTCAGCAGGAGATAATTCGTCATAGCGCAGGCATAATCTCCCATACAGGCAATCTTTTTCCTCTGTACAGATACTTCCTCTTCCAGCATTTCCATCGCATCTTTATAGAACACGTCACTCTCCAGACTTTCCAGCTCTCTCTCTCTGATAACAAGATGTGCATCATCCAGCTCATCCGGAAGGCCGGAAAACGCCAGCGACTGATATTCTGCGTCAATTCCCGCCTCTGCCAGTGTAAGGTATTCTTCTTCTGTCAAATCCTCTTCTGTCATTGCAAGCTCTTCCAGAGAACCTGCCGATGTGATGCAGGCGGTCCTCGCCTTCCCAAGGTCTTCCCAGCTTCCGCTTTCCAGATAAGCATCCACATAATCCATCGCCCACAGTTGGCTGGCATACATCTGATCCAATGTCTGAAGATAGTCCGACCACACTTCTAACAGATGTTGTACCGCCTGCTCTGTCCCGGATTCCGTCTCATTCTTTCCGTTCTCCAAATTAGACGTCAGCTCCTCCTCAGAGCTTTCCCCTGCCTCGCTGCAGCCCGTTACCGTCAAAGTCAGAAGCATTACCATAATCCATAACCGTATTTTCCGCGTCTTCTCCATCTGTTCAATCCTCTCTATCCTCAAAGAGCGCTGTCAGCCCATTTTTCTTTAACTCCCGCAGGGCAGATTTCTGCGCTTCTTTATAAATCTCTAAATCCGCCGTTGCTTCTTTCGTAATGTTCCCCTGCTGTACTGCCTGTGCGGCAGCTTTCCGGTATCGCGTACCGTTTTGCCGCTCTTCTTCGGAATCACTCTGCTCCATTGCCGTCAGCTCCGGCTCAACCACCAGATTATAATACTTTCCGTTCAAATCAGCATCCGCCTGTAAACACTGTCCCAGCGCCTGTACATATTCTTCTCCAAAATATTCCCACGCCTGCTTGTTTTCTCTTGCCCAGACCAGGATATCCAGATATCCTGCATATTCTTCCGCCCGCTCCCGCGGTAAATCATACAGCGCACGGCAGGCTTCTTCTTCCAAAGGCTTTCCGGACCACGGCATAACTTCCCCGGATGCAAGGAGATTCTCCAGATACCCGGATGTTCTTGCCGCTTCCGGCAGATAGTCATTGTCCAGGCTGTCCCGGCAATCCTGCAGCGCCTTATCGTATGCAGTCCCGCCGTCTGTCTCTCCACCGTCCCCATCTCCGCCATCCGCTTCTGCGTCGGCAGCTTCTGCGGAAAGGACTTCCAGCAGCCCCAAAAACGCTTCATACTGATCCGCACACGCCATATAGGAAGAAAGCGCAGCATCCAACACATTTTCAGAAAGTGCCTCATCATAAGGCGTCTTTACTTCCTCCTGCCCCGGCGCTAATAAGGGGAGATACACCCAGTGATATATTCCTCCAAGGCAAAGCACACAAGTAAGGATTAAAAGCAGCCTCTGCCTTCTTTCCCTGCGGGCAAATTTCCGTTCAAACCCCCGGTGAATTATAGCCAAATACTCTTCGATCAACTGGTGGGACATCCGATAGCGTCCCGTTTCATCCCGCACAAGCAGCCCCAGCCTCCGAAAAAGTATCTCATGTACCATCGTGCCATACCACTCTTCGGCATTTTTACTTTCACCGCGGATGTCGGCGATATGCCCAATCCATTCCGGGAAAATTCCCGTCATCATCCTCTTTCCCATGCGGCGATAGCATTTCTCCAGGGCAGGAAGCATATCCTGCGCAGACAGCTCTCTTCCCTTCCTTTCCATAAGTCCGGCGATTTCCGGCAGCACAAAGAAGAGCGCTGCCTCCGTCTGCCAGCGCTCTTTTGCATCCGGCGGAAGTTCCCGTATTTCCTTATCTAAAATTGCCGCGAAGTAACTATCCAGCAATTCTTCCTGAGAATGAATGAATATCTGCTTCCCACGGCTGATTACCGTCCTGATATAAATGGATAACATCATCGGCGACCGCAGCAGCTCTGCCATCTCTTTTGCTTCCGGCTGCAGGATCCCGTTTTCTCCCAGAATCTTCCCGACTTCTTCTTTCTCAAGCGGTTTTAGCCGTATTCTCTGAAAGGGAACCGCCTCTATGTCGCTGCGCCCGGCAAGAAGGATTCTGGTTCCCGGCATCGCAGACAGTTCCATGATTTCCTGCAAAAGTTCTTTCGTATTTCCGGAAATTTCGTTCAGCCCGTCCAGAAGAATCAATAATTGGGGACGTTCCCCAAATCGTGTATACATAGGCACAGACAATAACCTTACCAATTCATGCCTTGCCAATTCCATACTGTCTGTTTCCGGTTTGAACTTAAGACTTTCCAGAATCCTGTTTTTTATATAGTCTGATTTTCCTTCTGTCCATCCGTAAAGGGACAGATAGGTGACCGCAGGCTCCGCCCCGCTATACTTTGCAGGCTGCAAATATGCCGCCCGCAAGAGTGCCGTAGTCTTTCCCGCTCCGCCGTCTCCCAGCAGAAAAAAGGAGCTGCCACCCGGAGACAGCATTCGGCTCAGCAGTTCTTCCGAACTAATTCTTTCTCCGCTCTTCGTCTCTCCCACAACCGGGTACAACTTCTCTTCCTCTTTAATGTACCTCAGAGCTGAATTCGAATTGATTGCCCGTAAAATGTTCGCCCGCCCGGTCTCCCAAAGAGCCGGGTGGGTAATGCCTTTTCCTTCGATACGATCCATCAGCTCTTCTAAATCCTGCCGCATCTGTCCGGCCGCCCGGTATCTTCTGGAAACCGTCGCCGCCAACCCTCGTTTCAGGATTTTTCTTACCATACTGCGCACCGTCTCCGGCGCATCTGCAAGACAGGGAGCATCTGATATATCCGGAACCTGCCCCCGCACCGTCTCCAGGACAGTCAGGTTCCTGCCTGTCAGCATCCGGTAAAAAACGGCCGTCAGCGCATACAAATCCGTTCCGTACCCAATCGCCGAACTCCTGCCCGAGCGTATCTCCGGCGCCGCGAATCCTTCCTTGGCGCTATAATAAAAGCTCCCACCCTGCCGTATTTCCTCCAATGTATGTACGCTGTTATAATCAATCAGGGAAATTCTCTCTCTTTTTCCCTCTCCTATCAAAAGGATATTATCCGGGCTGATATCCAAATGCAGGAGCCCGGAATTATGAAAGGCTTCCAGCACGTCCAAAGCTCCCATCATCCTGCGGACGTAAACCGCCAGCGGCGTTCCTGTCTCCTGTTCCATTTCTTTATCAAGGCTTCTGCCTCCGGAGAATCCCAGAACAGAATACAGCGTCTGATTCTGTGAAAATGTATTGATATTGGCGTCAATGTCAGCAGGATACTCTGACAGTATTTGTAAATGAATCTCATTTGCCCTCTGAAAACTAAGCCTGTGAAGTTCCATCAGTGGCCGGGCTTCCTCTGTACAGCACACATTTCCTTCCGAATCCCGGAATATCATTCCCTGCGGATGGAACGGGAACAGTTCCTTAATCAAGACCCGGTGCCGCAAGTCTTTCCACTGCTCATCCGGATAAGTCCCTATATACACCATCGCATTGGAACCTTTCCCCACAAAAGACTCTACCCGGCATTCCATTCCCGGAAATGAAAGACATGTTCCTGCTTTTAAGCAAATCCTGTTATCCATATTCTATCTAATCCTATTTTTATCTGTATTTCATCTGGTTACAAAAGCCTGCTTTTTCTAACTATACCATTTACAGATACCAGAAATTGAAAATCATTTCCGCGATTACTCTTTTTCACCAAACATCGCCCGGATCATAGCCCTCAGCCTGGCGCTCACATCCACCATATCTCCTTCGTGAATACAATAAAGAATCATCCAATCAAAAGGAGAACGCGGATCCAGCGCTCTATAGCCGCACTGCAGCAGCATATCATTCAGGCGGCAGTACAGATCTTCAAAACTTTCTTCCCCGGAAGGTTCCCACTCCAAGTCTTCTTCATCTTCCGGCAGGCTTCCCGGATCCGTTGCCAAAAACAGCAAAATCAATACTTTCCGCGTCACATCCATTTTCCGGTTCCGCATCTTTGACAGCGCCACATCGTCCGGCCATCCGCTGCTTATATTTTTCTGAATCTCTGTGAAGGTAAGCTTCTCCTTTCCGGAATCCTCCTTCTTCTTACCGGCACGGACTTGCTCCTTAGCATACAGCACATGATCCCCATAAAAATATTCCCTTGTAATATCACGGGCAGTCAGCCTTTCTTCTTCAAAAACCTCCGCCCGCCGTTCTATCTCATCCAGTTCCGGATGCTCCAGGATTTCCAGCATTTCCATAAAAAGCTTATAAGCATTGTTATGCCAGCGGCCCAATCTCGGCACGGCTTCTGTCAGATAATCTTCCAGCTCCTCCCTGGTGCGAAGCGCCGCAACCTCTGCCCTGATCACCGGAGTGAAACTGTCCTGTGCCGGTTCCCTGGATTCTCTGACGGTTGAAAGCTTTCTTTTCATCTCTTCATTCAGCTTCTGCGCTTCCTGATAGCTCATTCCCTGTTTTAGGGCAAAAATGTATACAATTTCATCCGGGCTTCTCCAATGCAGTCCTTCTTCCGAAACAAGGGCGACAAATTCATCCGCTTCCTCTACAGACAGTCCCAGGATAAAGCAAAGCTCAATGGCATCCTTTTTCTTAATTGTCTGGTTCATGGTATACTTCATCCAGCCTCTTACACGCCGCGCGACAGACTCCCTTTTCTGGCTTGGGTCATGCTCCAGCAATCCCTCCACCAAAAGCTTCTGCAGTTCCTTTCCATGTGAAAATTTCTCAATCTTCTCCCAGGGCGTGCGCATATCTGCATGTTCCAGGAAAGCAATTGCTTCCTGAATTGATCGGTCCTCCCCTGCCGCCTCGTTATAATTGTATTGTGACAACTCCGTCATATTTTTCTCATTCATGGTGTTTTCTCCGTACTTCCATTACAATTCCGGTTCTTTCTATGAATTGTAACACACCCGCCCACCAATTTCACTATCTTCTTATCTGTCCGTTTCCAAATATAATATATTTTATTGTAGTCAGCGCCTCCAATCCCATCGGTCCTCTCGCATGGAGCTTCTGGGTACTGATTCCAATCTCCGCACCGTAACCAAATTCAAATCCATCCGTAAATCTCGTGGAAGCATTTACATAAACTGCCGCCGCGTCAATTTCATCCTGGAACTTCAGCGCATTTGTATAATTTTCTGTAATTATAGATTCCGAATGTCCGGTGTTGTAAGTATTAATGTGTTCAATCGCTTCTTCTATAGAAGAAACCGTTTTCATAGAAATAATTTTATCCAGATATTCCGTACCCCAGTCCTCCTCTGATGCGGCAAGAATCCCCGGCTGGATTGCACATGCCGCCTCGTCTCCACGGATTTCCACCTGCTTTTTATTGAGCCGTTCATAGATTGCAGGAATAGCTTCCTTTGCAATATTTTTGTGAATTACCAGAGATTCACAGGCATTGCAGACTCCCGTTCGCTGGGTCTTGGCGTTATCAATAATATTTACCGCCATCTGAAGATCGGCATATTCGTCCACATAAACATGACAATTCCCGGTTCCGGTCTCTATCACCGGAACGGTACTATTTTTCACTACATGGTCGATCAGCCCTTTCCCGCCCCGCGGAATCAATACATCAATATAGGAATTCATCCGAAGCATCTCCGTTACATGCGCCCGATTCGTATCTTCCACTAAGAGCACCGCTGTCTCAGGTAAATTCTCCTTCACAAGCCCTTCCCGTATTACTTGGACAATCGCCTTGTTAGAACAGGCAGCGTCACTTCCGCCCCGCAAGATCGTCACATTCCCGTTCTTAAAACACAGGCCAAATGCATCTGCCGTCACATTGGGACGGGATTCATAGATAATTCCCACAACTCCCAGGGAAACTCTCTTTTTCCCAATCCGAAGCCCGTTAGGTCTTGTCTTCATAGAGACAATCTCTCCCACCGGATCCTCCAGATCCGCAATCTGCATCAGCCCTTCCGCCATTGCCTCTATCCGCTCCGACGTAAGCCTTAGCCGGTCAATCAAAGACTCTTTCATCCCCCGCTTTTCTGCCATGGCAACATCTTTTTCATTTTCCTCCAAAATAAATCCGCTCCGGGCACACAGCATTTCCGCTGCCGCACGAAGTCCTCTGTTTTTCTCCGTCTGCCCTAAAATCCGTACCTTCTTCTCCGCTTCCTTAGCTTGCCTGCCAATTGCTTCCATGTAACTCATAATCCATACCTCCTGCCTGATAATTTTCCTTTTTCTTACTCAATGTCTCTTTGCGTTTCCGCTTCGCCAGCCTCCGGTACTGCTCTCGCTCAGGCGCCAGTGAATTTTCCATTTCCAAGGCATTCTCGCCGGACAAGAACAAGGTTCCCACTTTCTTGCCTGCCATAATATCGTGAATCGTATAAATATTCTGTCCATTGGCAATCACCATATCCGCCCCGGAATTTACCGCAATTTTTGCCGCTTCTATCTTCGTCGCCATTCCGCCCGTACCCAGGTCACTCCCTGCGCCTTTTCCCATTTTTTCCAGTTCTTCATCTATTTTTACTACGGTATGAACAAAACGGGCGTGGGGATTTTTCTTCGGATCATCCGTATACAACCCTTCAATATCCGACATCAAGATCAACAGATCTGCATCCACCAAGGACGCTACATAAGCCGCCATCGTATCATTATCTCCAAAATTCCCATAGGCTTCCTCATCCACGGAGATAGCGTCATTTTCATTTACGATCGGCACCACATTCATAGCAAATAATTCATCAAAAGTATTCCTTGCATTCTGTGCGCACATTTCATTCATAATCGACTCTTTCGTCAATAGTACCTGCGCTGTCAGCTGGCTGTATTCTGCAAACAGCTTTTCGTACATCATCATTAGCCTTCCCTGACCCACAGCCGCACACGCCTGCCGCACTGCCCGGTCTTTCACACCGCTTTTTACTCCCAATACATTCCTTCCGATTCCTACCGCACCCGATGACACCACAATAATTTCCTTCCCTTTATTCCTCAGATTAATCAGGATGCGCACAAATTTCTCCAGCTTCTCCAGATTAATATTGCCTGTCTCCGCATAAGTGATAGTAGATGTTCCTACCTTGATTACAATCCGTTTCTTATCCTTTAACATTTCTCTGTTTCTCATGATCTTACCCTTTCTGCTTTTATAAAATATAAAAAAGGAATAAAAGCAAAAGCATATGTTTTGCCTTTATTCCTTCTCAATTACAAACATATTCTTTCCCGTAACCCAGTATTGAATTTTATGCCATGACTACCCCTAAGGGGCACGGGAAACACGGCACAAAAACAACACTGCTTACAGAAAGTAAAGCAGAGCCTGTCACACAAATATTTTTGCTGCACTTACAGCTGTCAATTTCATTCATGTTGATCACTCCCATCAAAGAATCCTGTTCTCTTATTTTCTAACTATTTTATACAAATATTCTTATTTGTCAAGCAAAAATATTTCCACAAATTGCATGAATATACATGCGAACTAATTTTTATGCATAATTATTGAATAATATACACTTTAATAAAGATTTTTCATTTTCTTGTTGCATATTTATAAGATATGGTGTATAGTAGTTTTTGCATAAAAAACAAATACATAAAAAAGAAGATTCGTGCCGTCAGGCACTGCATTTTAGGAGGCGTTTACTATGAAAGAGAAGGTTATCTTAGCATATTCAGGCGGACTGGATACGACTGCTATTATTCCATGGCTGAAAGAAAATTTTGACTACGACGTTATCTGCTGCTGTATCGACTGCGGACAGGGCGAAGAGCTTGACGGATTGGAAGAGCGTGCCAAATTATCCGGCGCATCCAAATTATATATCGAAGATATTGTAGATGATTTCTGCGATAACTACATCGTACCTTGCGTACAGGCACACGCTGTATACGAGAATAAATATTTACTGGGAACTTCCATGGCCCGTCCCGCAATTGCCAAAAGGCTGGTAGAAATTGCAAGAAAAGAAGGCGCCAGCGCAATCTGCCACGGCGCTACCGGTAAGGGCAATGACCAGATTCGTTTTGAACTTGGTATCAAAGCATTGGCTCCTGACCTCAAAATCATCGCTCCGTGGAGAATGACGGATGTGTGGACCATGCAGTCCCGTGAAGATGAAATCGAATATTGTAAGCAGCATGGCATTGACCTTCCGTTTGATGCCAGCCACAGCTACAGCCGTGACCGTAATTTATGGCACATCAGCCATGAAGGACTGGAACTGGAAGATCCTGCAAACGAACCAAATTACGATGATCTTCTTGTTCTCGGTGTTACACCGGAGAAAGCCCCGGACGAAGGCGAGTATGTTACTATGACATTTGAAAAAGGCGTTCCGAAGAGCATTAACGGTGAAGAGATGAAAGTTTCTGATATTATCCGCAAGTTAAATGAATTGGGCGGAAAGCACGGCGTCGGTATCTGCGATATTGTTGAGAACCGTGTTGTAGGCATGAAATCCCGCGGAGTATATGAGACTCCCGGCGGAACCATTCTCTACGAAGCACACCAGCAGCTTGAAGAGCTGGTATTAGACCGCGCTACTTATGAAGTAAAAGAAGAGATGGGTAATAAACTTTCCCAGATTGTATATGAAGGAAAATGGTTCACACCTCTGCGCGAAGCAGTTCAGGCATTTATTGAAAGCACACAGGAATATGTAACCGGCGAAGTGAAATTCAAGCTTTACAAGGGCAATATCATTAAAGCCGGAACAACTTCTCCATATTCCCTGTACAGCGAATCCCTGGCAAGCTTCACCACAGGCGAATTGTATGACCACCACGATGCAAGCGGATTCATTAATCTGTTCGGTCTTCCGTTAAAGGTTCGTGCAATGAAAATGCAGGAAGTAGAAGGCAAATAAAAGAAATCAAAAAGCTCCGGTTCCGACAGGATGTATAAAACCACATCCTGCCGGAGCCTTTTTATTTATATCATCTCATCCAGTCTCAGCGAAAATCCCTTTATTCTGAATGACGGAACGGATGTCTCAAAGGAAGCAATGACAGGGGCACTGTCCGCCGCCAGATCATACAATATCACCCTCCGCTCCCCAGGATTCACAATCCAATATTCCCCAACACCATATTTTCTGTATAGCGCAAGCTTTTCAAACATATCATACTCTGCTGTTGCCGGTGACAGTATCTCTACTGCTATATCCGGCGCCCCATAACAGATATCATCCTTAATCAATTCACGCCTGCAGATAACAGATATATCCGGCTGAACTGCCACGGCTCTTTCTTCGTCAAGAACTACACAGAACGGTGCAGGAACAACCACACATTTACTGCAATGCTCCTGCAAATACTGCTCCAGCGACATAGAAAACAGCAAGGCAATTCTCTGATGCTCATATCCAGGCGCATTACGGTGAACCAACCGTCCTTCTACCAGTTCATATTCCCCACAGCGTTCCAACGCAAAATACTCCTCAATTGATAATTCCTCTCCCTGACAGCCATACTGTGCTTTTGACTCTTCCACCATTCCGGCTACCCGACAGGGATTCGATCTTTTCCCTTCTTTTCTGCCAACACGAAATATCTCTCCTATCCTGCACAACATTTCCAAATCCGGAATCTGCTCTCCCGTCTCATATTTCATATATGCCGCCCGGGAAATTCCCAGACGCTCTGCCATAGAACCCTCCGTATATCCTCCGGCTTTCCTTGCTACCTTTAAATATTCTGCAATAATCTGGTTCACTGTCTTCTCCCCCTTTCATATACTCTAAACATATCTTTTTTCATACATAGGACTCACACGTTTGTATCACAATAATATCATATAGTTTCCATAATTGCAACCGTTATTTTTAGGCAACTCATTGCACATTTAATACCCGCAGTACATTTTCTGACCAGATTTTCTCGATCTGCCTCGTTGTAAATCCGGCTTTCTCAAGCGCCCGCGCAAGGCACCCCATTTGTCCCATATCCGGTATCTCCATTCTTTCCATACCGTCAAAACCATCAAAATCGGTACCAATGGCAGGAAACTCGCTTCCACCCACCTTTACCATATGTTTCAAATGCTCTACCATGGCATCCATCCTGGATTCATTGCTTCCGTCCAGAAAACAGCCATAAAAATTAAGCCCTGCAACGCCTCCTTTTTCCGCCAGTCTGCGAATCATATCATCCGAAAGGTTTCTTGGGTGATTACAGACAGCACGGCAGTTAGAATGAGACGCCACGACCGGACCTTTCGCGTATTTCAATACATCCGATGAGGTACCGTCAGAAGCGTGGGATACATCCACAATCATCCCTAATTCGCCCATTCTTTCTACCACTTCTATTCCAAAAGGTTTCAGCCCGGACGCCATTTCTTTTCTATCTCTGCTGTTAGGATATCCGATACAATTTTCATAGTTCCACAGAATCGTCATCAGACTGACCCCTTGTTTCTTAAGCTCTTCCAGCCTTTCCATCCGCCCATTTAAAATGCCGCCTTCTTCCACCGTAAGAAAGGCTCCAATCTTTTTCTCCTCCTCTGCTTCCGCTTCTGCCCTTTGCATTCCGGCAAGCGCTGCTCTTTCCTTTAAGAAAACCATTTTTTCCGGGCAGGCGCCCACTTCCTTCTTCAGATATTCCGCCATTTCTAACACGTGCCTGAACCCAGCATCGTATTTTTCTTCTGCCGTCACTCCCGGCAGAGCATGCAGATACACAAAGCAGGCAAAAAATTGCGCTATTGAGCCTGCTTCTTTTAGCTTACTCAAAGAAACCGCACAATCATTATGCAATAAGTTGCCTTTTTTGTCTAAGTCTATCATTTTCCATAACGTGTCACAGTGCATATCAATCAGATTCATATTTTCCATTTCCTTCTCATATCATTTATCATTCTATATCATATTACATGGAGGGAGATTTATGAAGTCTGTTATTGGAATTATCACCTGCGGATTTGAAAATGAAAGACAATTCGTCAGCCAGAATTACATCGAGGCAATCCAACGCTCCGGCGCTCTTCCCCTCCTGCTTCCCATCCTCCCCTTCCACAGCACAGACATCCATCTGGATTATCAGCAATACGGCTCTGTCTGCGACGGTTTTCTCTTCTGCGGCGGCGGCGACATTACTCCCATCTTCTTTGATGAAGAACCGCTGGATGCCTCCGGCGTCACAGACATAAAAACGGACATATTCCAGCTTTCTTTCATGGAATATGTCCTTTCACTGCAAAAACCTGTTCTAGCCATCTGCCGCGGTATGCAGGTATTAAATACCGCCCTGGGCGGAACCATTTATCAGGATAACACTCTTATTCCGAGAACTACGCTGTCGCATATGCAGCGCTCCATCCGGCGCAGCGACGTCTCCCATAGAGTTTCTTTTGAACCCGGCAGTATTCTTCATAGCATCTGTGGAGAAACTACCTATACCAACAGCTTCCATCACCAGTCCGTCCACACACCCGGCGGCCAGATTCTCATCAGCGGAAGAACTTCCGATGGAATCATTGAAGCCATCGAAGTGGAAGATCATCCCTTTGCCGTAGGTGTTCAATGGCATCCGGAATGCATGTACAAAACTTCGCGGGAAATGCGGAATCTGTTCCTTCGTTTCGTCGCTGCCGGTTACTCGAAGGGATAGCGAAGTCCCCAGTCGGCACGGATGTTATCCATCCATTCCATCATCTGAAGCGTTTCACTGTGGGGCATCTCTTCACATTCCAGCATTCCGGCTTCCAGCGCCCGCATGCATGCCCGGATTTCATATTCGTACCCGGTAATCTGTTTTGGCACTTCCACTGTGCGGATAGATTTTCTGTCAGATGAAAAAATCTCAATCCTGTCCACATTGTTGATATTATAAGCAATCATATAGCCTTTCGTCCCATAGACGATTCCATACTGTTCTGTCGCCGCCAGCATTCCTGCGTGAAGCGTTGCAAGACGCCCGTCTTTATAAGTAAGAATCATAGCATCCTGAGCATCCACGCCAGTTGGCGACCATACACAGGCAGATGTAATCTTCTCAATCTCATTTCCAAAACACATACTTGCGAAATTCAGCGGGTACACTCCCACATCCAGCAGCGCTCCTCCGGCAAGCTCCGGCTTTACCATGCGCTCTTTATCCACCACGTCATAGCCCAGATTTGCACTGAGTCCTTTCAACTCACCAAGTTCACCGCTGCTAAGAATATCTGCAATTAATTTTCTGGAAGGCATATAGCGGGTCCAGATTGCTTCCGTTATAAATACATTTTTCTCCTTTGCATAAGCAAGAAGCTCCTTCGCCTGCTTCACATTTGCCGTAAAAGATTTCTCACAAAGCACCGGCTTTCCATAGGAAATACAAAGCTTCCCATGCTCCAGATGGTGAGAATGCGGAGTGGCGATATACACCAGATCCACCTTATCATCCATGAGCATTTCTGCGTAAGAACCATAGGCTTTCTCCACATGATTCTTTTCTGCAAATTCTTCTGCACGCCTGATATCCCTTGATGCAACCGCATAAGCACATGCATCCTCCATTCCATTTAATGTCTGTGCCATCGCTACCGCGATACGGCCTGCTCCTAATATTCCAACATTCATCTGTTTCCCTCCGTTCGTATGAATTTCATCAACATTGTATCATATTTTCATTTCAAAAAAAATTCTTTCCACCGTATATTTCTTTCCCTTTTCCGAGATACTAACCAGGTAAATATCAACCAGCTAAAGGAGGAATACGCTATGGCAGATTTATCTGTTCTCGACTTACAGAACCTTCGCCATCTGATTGGCGGATACGACACATCCCACTGCAAAATGACAGAATATGCAAGTCAGACTGAAGATCCGGAAATCAAAAAATTATTTCAGGATGCGGCAAATTCCGCAATGAAGAACAAACAAGATCTTATGAAATTTTTATAAGGAGGGTACAGCATGTTAAACGAAAAAACTATGGTTGTCGACGCATTGACCGGTGTCAATGGCGAATTGACACGTTTCGGCGAAATGATTCCGCAGACAGAAAACATGGAATTGAAACAGTGCCTGAAACAGCTTCGCAATGAATGTGAAATGTCACAGGAAAAACTTTATCAGGTCGCACGGGAAAAAAGCTACTATGTTCCTGCTGAAAAGGCATCCCAGCAGGAAATCGACCACGTAAAATCTATTTTAACCCATCCGGTTATGAAATAATAATTATGTAAGGTACGGTGTAACTCAGTAAAAAGAGTTACACCGTTTTCTCTTGCTGCCAATTATCTGTTGTATTTTAATGGATATCTTTCTTCGTGTATTTCAGATAGGCAATCATGATTCCCCCAATTCCTATACCGGCACCAATGGCGACCATTCCTCCGTCCAGCCTGCCATTTGTCACGATATCAGCGCCATCACAATATCCAAACGGTGTTATATATTTCAAAAGTTCAGCGACATCAGCAATATTTGCAATCAGGTTTAAAAAATACATCATTGCGGCAATACCAAGTCCTGCACCCGCACTGCCTTTGCGAAGGAATGCCGAAATGCCAAAGCAAATCCCTGCCAGCTCAATCTGAAGCAGATAATAGGCAAGATGCAACAGACTAATTTCTTTTAGAGGAATTTCCTCACCGACAGCAGCTATGGAACCGACAGCAACAGCATAGATAATGATATTCATCGCTGTGATTTGGAGCAGTACAGCAACCAACTTTTCCGTAATAATTCTTTTCCGGCTGACAGGATGAGTCAGCAGAAATTCCGCAGTTTTATCTTTTTCTTCTTTGCTGAGAATACCCGCTGCACAAAGTGCTGCATAAAATGCACCGCCGAGGCCTAAAACATTGCCGCATTCAACAGCGTAAAATCCAACGAGTGATCCAAAGTTCAAACGATCCATACCGAATGCCTCGGTGAAAGACCCCATGGAAGCAAATACATCATTAACACTCTCCATCTGTCCCTTCATTTCCGGAAATAGAAAAACGCAGATTACAAGGAGAAAGCCAATAGCGGCCGTCCATATCATAAACAAAATTTTCCCTTGCTTCAGCTCGTGTTTTACAAGTGTCATACCGTCTCACCGTCCTTTTCATAATAATGCAGAAATATTTCCTCAAGATCCGGCTCTGTAATCGTAAGATCGTCCACTTGAACGGAGGATAGCACGCGGAGCAAGCTGTCCATAGCACCACTGTAAAGGAAACGAACGGAGCCTTCAGTATCCTTTCTATCCCGAACGCCGCTCAAGCGCTCTAAGGGAACGCTGCCATGAACCGTAATACATTTTACACTTGTTTTTGAGAGAGCTTCTACACTATTGCACGCAATGATTCGGCCGTCACGGATAATTGCCGCGCGGGTACAATTGTGCTGAATTTCCGAAAGAATGTGGCTTGACAGGAAAATCGTTGTACCCTCCTTATTTCTTTCCCGTAAAATGTCAAAAAACTCTTTTTGCATCAGCGGATCCAGTCCGATTGTCGGCTCGTCCAGCACAAGCAGCTTCGGCCGATGCTGTAAAGCACAGACGATAGCGACCTTCTTTCTATTTCCAAATGACAGATCATCATTTTTTCGGTCTGTATCAAGCCGCAGTCTCTCACAGAGCAGCTTTGATTCAGCAGTGCAATCCTTTTTCCGCAAATCAGCGGACAGTTTCAATACATCTTTCACTTTCATCCCTTGATAAAATAATGCCTCTGAGGGCAGATAACCGATGTTCTGCAAAATGGTTTCCTTCTCTTTTGTGACATCTTTCCCAAATATCATTGCACTACCTGATGTAGGGGCAATCAACCCAAGCAACGTCCGGATTGTCGTGGATTTTCCTGCACCATTCGGACCGATAAAGCCAAAAAACTCGCCCTGTGTTACTGTCAGGTCAAGCTGGGTGATGCCCCTTGCCTTACCATAGTATTTTGTAAGCTTAGTTGTTTTTATAATCTCCATATTTCGTTACTCCTCGTATAATAAGTTTGTAAGCAAGAAAACAGCTTGCAGACTTATTCTTTTTTGATTAGACAGAAGGATAATTCTAAACATCCTTTCCGAAGATTCTTCTTCAATCATGCTGGTTCATCCATTCTCTGTCTATTGGTTAATAAGTTACTTTATAGTCATGGTCCCAGATGTTACAATAAGTTCCATAAGAACTGTAGCTATGGTTATTGCTTCGTCACTCCTGCAAAGCGTTTGCTATTGCCAAGAAAGCATGCAACCCTAATACTACGCTAAGACTTATTACACAAATGCTGCATCCTGGTATCTAGCCACCAGCAGGGTATTTCTGCCAGGTAATGCTCATAACGCGAGGTTTAGGGCGGCGTAGTGATCTGGGATAAGCCATGATTACTCTTCTTCATTTTTATCGAAAGGTGGTGATGATCCGTGAAAGAACATATTGATTACCTCTCAACTCTGTTTGTTGGGATTGACATTGCATCCCGTGTTCATGTTATTTCTGCACTTGATTTCCATGAGAAGTTCTACATCAAGATGAAACCTGTAGAAAACACTCAGGAAGGTGCAGTTCTTATAGAACGGATGATTTCTGATGTGTTAGCGCATAACCATTCGTTCAAATACGTTGTTATCGGTATGGAATCCACTGGTTTCTATGGTGTCCATCTGGCTAATTATCTTTCTGCCAGCGACCTGCTTGCACCATTCTCGGTCAGGGTTTACTGTCTCAATCCAAAGGAAGTTAAGAACTACAAGAAGTCCTTTAACGACATTGGAAAGAATGATGGCATAGATTCCTATGTGATCGCTGATTTTGCACGTGTAGGACGTATTGCAATCAAGCCATGGCGCGGTTCCCAATACCTTGCCCTACAGCGGCTTACCAGACACCGTATGCATATCACTGAATGTATCGCAAGAGAAAAGACCTACATGCTTAACAACATTTATCTCAAGTTCAGTGAATATGCATTACTTCGTGATGGACAACATCCATTCGCTAACAAATATGGTGCCACAGCCGAAGCTATTCTTACTGAGTACACAACGAATGAAGATATCGTAAACTCATCAGTAGAATGCCTCGTCGCTTTTATCAACTCTAAGAGCAAAGGTCGTATTGCTGATCCAGAAGAAACAGCAAAAATCTTACAGGCTGCAGCCCGCAACTCATACCGGCTTGACAAATGCCTCTATGAGCCACTTACTATCTCAATCGCTTCTTCATTTAACTGTATCAGTTCTTTTGAGAAAGAACTGAAAGCGATTGATAAAGCAATCCTTCAAACAGTTCAGGGACTAAACCCTGACGAGTACACGGTACTGAATTCCATTCCCGGAATCGGTAAGGTTTATTCAGCCGGTATCTTAGCCGAAATGGGTTCCATTAAGGCTTTTCCGAATGCCAATGCTCTCGCAAAATACTGCGGTATCGTTTGGAACGATAATGACTCTGGCGACTTCGTAGCGGAGGACAAACACATGAGCAAAGCTGGCAACAGATATCTGCGCTACTACATCATAGAAGCTACCGGAAGCGTAATAAGACACTGCCCCGAATACAAAGCCTTCTATGACAAGAAATATGCTGAAACAAGAAACCATCAGCATAAACGAGCACTCGCGTTGACTTCCCGTAAATTTATACGTCTGCTCTTCGGTCTGCTGGACAAGGGCCAACTCTACTCTCCGGAAAAGAGTAGGTAATCCACACCATATATCGAACTTACGTTTCTTTTAGACCGTAGGTCTATTAAGGTTACCCTTTTCCAAAAAAATCTTTTTCATTTTCCTCTTGACATATCACCAAATTGCTTCCTGTTAAAGCATATCCGAATCTGTGTACGGCGCCATATCAAGTGGAATAAAATAACCCTTATCATGCCTGCACACCGGACATTTTTCCGGCACTTTTCCTCCTTCATGAATATACCCGCAATTCAGGCACATCCAGGCACCCATGTAATTTCCTTCAAAATACTCGTTATTTTCAAGCAAAGATTTTAATTTCCCAAACCGTTTTGCATGAATATGCTCAATCTCGGCTATCTGGAAAAATGCAGAGGCAGCCTCCAAAAAACCTTCTTCCTTTGCATCTATGGCAAATGACTGATAGACATCTTCAAATTCTTCCATTTCGTTGTGTTCTGCAGATTTCAACAATTCCAAAATGGACTCGTAAGTATCTACCGGATATCCTCCGCAAATTTCAACCGTGGTTCCCTCCATTTCTCTGAGTAATTCGTAAAATCGCTGCGCATGGGCGCGCTCCTGCTCTGCCGTAAAACGGAAAATACTGCTTATCGCCTGCATATTCTGTTTTTCTGCTGTTTCTGCCGCAATGGTATATCTGTTCCTCGCCTGGCTCTCTCCTGCAAATGCTTTCATCAGATTCTCTTTCGTTTTGCTTGACTTAAAATCAACCGCCATGATATACACTCCTTATCCTGTTTTTCGTATCCATGTACAGGAAACGACGTTCCTTCTGTACACGAATTAACGCTAACAGTAGTGTATGCCATGACGGTCAAAATATTCCTTTCTTTAGTTAAATCCTATCAGCCTTCTTGCCACCGAATAAGCCAAAGAAGAAATTTTTCTTCCCGGTTTTCCCGGAAGATTCATGGTCTGCCCCAGAATCCCATAGCGGATGCGCAGGAAAGTTTTCATATCCTTCTTTTTCAGATATTTCCACAATTCTCTTTTCTTCTCCAGATTCTCCGGCTCTTTGGAACGGATTAACAATATAGAAGAAACTGTCATCATAATCGCAAGATAATTAACCATATAGTTCCTCAGTTTTTTATTTGCAATCTCTCGCATCTGATACATATCAATCATCGTTTTTGTCACAAATATCTGCTGGTCAATCCTCTTTATCATAACTTTTTCATTAACTGACTGATCTTCTCTTCCTATATAATAACGATAAAAATCCTCATCCATATAATACATTTTCCGCACGTGCGGCAATGGATAATACACATAAATATTATCTACATAGAACGTATGCTTCGGCAGACTCAGCTGGCATAGCTTCAGCATATCTGTACGGTAAATCACAGAATGCATCAGAATATACTGATCCATATGAAAATGCCCGATATCCGACCAGCGGAAAATCTCATCCTGCGGCAAAACATTCCGGTAATGGATTACCTTTTTATGCGCGGCTCCCTCCTTCTCATACACATAATTGGCAATCAGCATATCCACTTCCTTGCCCTCTTCCTCGAGATTTCTCAATGTCTGCAAAATGCGATGAAGCGACTCTTCCTTTACCCAGTCATCGCTGTCCACTACCTTAAAATATTTCCCGGCTGCACTCTTAAGCCCAAAGTTGACAGCATCCCCATGGCCGCCGTTTTCTTTATCAACCACCCGGACAATCTCCGGATATTTTTCTTCGTATTCATGTGCTATTTTTGACGTATCGTCTTTGGAACCATCATTTACAATGATAATTTCCACATCATCTCCGCCCGGAAGAATGCTCTCAATAGCGTGGGACATATATGCGGCTGAATTGTAGCACGGAATTGCAAATGAAATATACTTCATGATTTTCTCCTCCCTGGTTCGATAACCTCTTACAGTATAATGCATTCTTACTTTTTTTCCAACTTAAACTTTGTAAAATATTTTCGTATATCATTGTAAATTAGAAGATTTTCCGTTATAGTAAATAATATATGAAAAAAATTGGAGGTCAAACATGAGCACAAAGAAAAATCTTCTTGTCGGACAATCAGGCGGTCCGACTGCAGTTATTAACGGAAGCCTGTATGGTGTTGTTTCGGAAGGACTTAAGAAAACCGATGAAATCGGACATGTCTATGGTATGGTAAATGGTATTGAAGGTTTCTTAAATGATAATTATATGGACATGAAATCTTTAGAAGAAACGAATGAATTAGAACTTCTGCGTACCACGCCGGGCGCTTTCTTAGGTTCTTGCCGTTATAAACTCCCGGAAGAACTGGATAACGAAGTATATCCGACGCTTTTCCAGAAATTTGAAGCGCTGGACATCGGCTATTTCTTCTATATCGGCGGAAATGATTCTATGGATACTGTAAGCAAGTTATCCAGATACGCAGAAAAGGTTGACAGCAGCATTCGTTTTATCGGTGTTCCGAAGACAATTGACAATGACCTGGTAGAAACAGACCATACCCCGGGATTCGGAAGTGCAGCAAAATACGTTGCAACAACCGTAAGAGAAATTGCAACAGACGCTTCTGTTTATGACAACAAAAAATCCGTAACTATCGTAGAAATCATGGGAAGACATGCCGGATGGCTGACGGCTGCCAGCGTGCTTGCCCGCAAATTCGAGGGAGACAACCCGGTATTAATTTACCTCCCGGAAGTTGCATTTGACCAGGATGCATTTGTCGCTAAAGTGGAAGAAGCTCTGAAAACCACGCCAAACCTCGTTGTATGTATTTCCGAAGGTATTAATGATGGCAAAGGAACCTTTATCTGTGAATTTGCAAGCGAAGTTGGTACCGATAACTTTGGCCACAAGATGCTGACTGGTTCCGGCAAATATCTTGAGAACCTTGTAAAAGCAAAACTGGGTGTAAAAGTACGTTCTATCGAATTGAACGTATGCCAGCGCTGCTCCTGCTCAATGCTCTCAAGTGTTGACCTTAACGAATCCATCAATGCCGGAAGCTATGGCGTCCACGCAGCATTAGCAGGCGAGACCGGAAAAATGATTACATTTATCCGCCACAGAAGCCAGCCTTATGAATTGTCTTATGGCACCGCAGATGTGAACATTATCTGCAATGAAGAAAAACCTGTTCCGGCTGAATGGATCATCAACGAAGGTTCTGACATCAGCGCTGCATTCGTTGAATACGCACGTCCGCTGACCCAGGGACATGTAGAACTTCCGACCAAAGACGGTCTTCCGCTTTTCGCATACCGCAAATAATCCGATTTATAAAGGAGTATTACAACAATGGGAATTGCGATACCTATTGAAACAAGCGCCAGGCATATACATATCAGCGAAGAGGATTTCCAAATCCTCTTCGGCAAGGATGCAGAACTTACTTATAAGGCTGATTTAAGCCAGCCGGGACAATATGTCTGCGAGGAAAGAATCACCGTCAAGGGTCCCAGAGGATCCTTTGAAAATGTAGCGGTTCTGGGTCCTCACCGGCCTGAAACCCAGGTGGAAATTTCCATGACAGATTCCCGCAAACTTGGAATCAAGGGCATGATCCGCCAGTCAGGAGACACGGAAGGCACTCCCGGCTGTACTCTGATCGGTCCCTGCGGTTCTCTGGATATTGACCACGGCGTCATCGTCGCCAAACGGCACATCCACATGACTCCGGTTCAGGCAATCCAGATGAACGTAAAAGATAATGACGAAGTTTTTGTCATAATGGAAAGCTTTGAGCGTTCCCTGATATTCGCCGATGTTGTTGTCAGAGTCAGCCCTAAATTTGCTCTTGCAATGCACGTTGACACAGACGAAGCTAATGCATTCGCGAATGACAATCATCCCACCGGAGTAATCCTGAAACTATTCGGTGGAAGAACTTACAATTTGCAGAAATGGGCGGAAGAATTACAAAACGGAATTACAAGGATTTAGTGATGCCAGGGTCAAAAGGTCTGAACCCACGTGAGCTTGCTCATAAGTGGGAAAGACCTTTTGACCCTGGCATCATTTAACAAAAACTCTCTGTCTATAATTTTGCCGTTAATGTCTTCGCACTGACTCCATGCTGCATTCCCAGCTTTCCTGACAAAGCACTGGTTACTTCTCCCGGCGCGTCTATCACAACACTGATGATTGACACACCTCTGTCACGATATGGAATCCCCATCCTTCCTACAATATATTGACGGTACTCATGAAGCAATTCATTAACGGCTGTTGCCGCCTCGTCATCTTTTATAATAATACTGATTACTGATATTCTTGTTTCCATAGGATACCCTTTCTTTAATCTTTTATCTGCCTTCCCGTCACATCCATATGATAATGATCTTTATAAATCAGCTCAGATACCGAAACCAACTCATATCCTTTTTCCTGAAGTCCTGTAATCACGCTTTCCAATGCGTCAGCCGTATACTTTGCTCCATTATGACAAAGAATAATGGAACCGTTTTTCAATTCTTTATTATCCAGTACCGCCTTAACAATACTGTCCACTCCATAATCTTTCCAGTCCAGACTATCTACATTCCACTGGATCGTATAATAGCCATTCTCCTGTGCATTCCGGATAACTTCGTCATTGTAATCTCCATAGGGCGGACGAAACAAATTCATCTCCACACCGGTCAATTCTTTGACTCTCTGATGTGCACGCATAATTTCTTCCGTTTTTTCCTCATCGGACAAACGGCTCATATTTTTATGGTTCTCACTGTGATTGCCTAAATCATGTCCTGCTGCATAAATTGCTTTTACTTCATCCGGGTATTTTTCTACCCATTCTCCTGTCATAAAAAATGCAGCATGCACATTATATTTTTTTAAAATATCCAGGATTTTCTGTGTATCTTCATTTCCCCACGCCACGTCAAATGTCAACGCTGCTTTTTTCTCATCTGTCTCTACGCTGTATATCGGCAGCTCCCGTCCGTTTACATTACTGGAAACTGTCTGAAAGCCAGACAAATATTTAAATGAACCCATAAGCGCAATCATCAGTACCAGCGTAAGTGTCCCGTAACGCTTCCATCTTCCACTCTCTTTTTCTTGCATAAAGAACTCCGAAACTATACTCTTACTTAAAAGTATATGCCGCAAAGCCTCCCCTATGCTTTCATAGAACCGATATTCAATATAAACATCGTCGATAATACCAGTGCAAATCCAACCACATCTATTGTCTGGAAAGATGTTCCCAGAAACACAGACGCAATAACAGTGGCCGCCACCGGTTCCACTGCTGATAAAAGTCCCGCATAGACAGATCCAATGCTTTTCAGCGAAGCCAGATAAAAGCAAAATGGCAGAATTGTTCCCAGCACTACAATGGCAAAGAAGCCAATTACTACCGCTGCATCAATCTCTGTCCGGAACCGCCACGGGCGAATAGCTGCCGACAGCACAATTCCTCCGATCAGCATCGCCCATGCGCACACAGCCTCTGCCTGGAATTTCTTCAGGAGCGGTACAGGAATCACTCCATAACAACAAGTGGTAACTGCCAGAATCAGACCCAGCACAATTCCCAACGGAGAAACCGTAAGCTCATGAAGATTCCCGTGGGTTGCCACCAGGAAAATACCTGCCAGGGAACACAGTACTGCCACTATCTCTTTTTTCTTTGGTTTTACATGGTACACGGCCGCAAAATACAAAATCAGAATTGCCGGATTCAAATATTGGAAAATCGTAGCAGTTCCTGCATTCATCTCCTGCACTGCACTGAAAAAGCTATACTGCATCCCCATCATTCCGAGAATCGCAAATGCAATCAGACGAACTGCATCTTTCTTATCCTTCCACATCTCGGTCACATTCATCCTTTTCACAACCGCATATCCCAAAAGCAAAATTCCTGCTGTAAGAAGCCTGTATGGCACAAGCCAGGAGGATACGACCCCCTTCCTCTCAAACAGGAATTGTGCAATAGGGCTTGTGCCGCCCCATAAAAGCCCCGCCATAAAAGCCAGCACAAACCCTTTTATTCTCTCTCTGTTATTCTTCAGATTCATTTTCTCTAGTCGTTAGCGTTCAGCCATTCCTTCATCATTTCTACATATTTATCATTGTCTTCAACAAAACACATATGTCTGCAATACTGGAATAATTCCCACTTGGAATTGGGGATTCTGTCATACATATACTTCGCTATATAAGGGGTACACAGATCATTGCCGCCATTTACTACAAGCGTAGGTTCTTTAATATCCTTCAGCTGCTTTGTTACATCGTAATCCTTAAGCGTTCCCATCGGCGTATATTCATTCGGTCCCCAGCCTACTACATATGCTTCTCCGCCTTTCTTAACCGGACGTCTTAAGCACTCCGGTGAGTCTTCGGTAACTGCCCCTGCTGCATGGCGAAGCATATACTCCGTCTCAGCCGTCACATAGACCGGATCGCTGTAATCCCCGGTAGAAGTGGCCTTCTCAATAGCATCCTGCATTTCCTGTGGAAGCTCCTTGATCATTCTGTGCTGCTCTTCTCCCCACATCCAGGACGCAGGCAATGTACTGGAAAGAATCAGGCTCTTAAGTCCCTCCGGCTTATAGTTACATACATAATCCAAAAGAAGCATCCCTCCCCAGGACTGTCCCAGAAGATGCATCTCTGAAAGTCCCAGATGCTTACGAAGCTGAATCAGCTCTTCAACCCATACCTCCGGTCTCCACAAATCCGGACGATTTTCAACATAAGACTCGCCGCAGCCAATCTGATCGTACATAATCAATTCTCTGCCATCTTCCTCTGCCAGGCGATCCAGCACTTCAAAATAATTATGTGTAGATCCCGGTCCGCCGTGTAATAAAACAAGCGGCTTCTTATCCCCTGTCTTCTTTCCTACAATCCTGTAGTATGTCTTGTACTCAAGGTATGGCATATACCCTTCTCTGATTTCCATAAAAAACCTCCTCATCATTTCGCAGTCTTCCTGCTTTCACTATAGATAATTATAACGAAATCTGTCCAAAATGTACAGACTCTATGCCCGATAATTCCCAAAAAAATAAAGCTGCCCTTAAAAGGTCAGCTCCATCTTCGTTCCTTTATTCAGTTCACTCTCTACATGAATGGACGCATTGTGAAGCATTGCACCATGCTTCACAATAGAAAGTCCAAGCCCGGTTCCTCCGCTTTCCTTTGAATGGCTTTTATCCACCCGGTAAAACCTTTCAAAAATACGTTCCTGCTGGTCTTCCGGAATTCCGATTCCCGTATCGCTTACGATAATCTTCTTCCCTTTCAGGGTACTTCCCACCCACACGGATACCTTGCCGCCCACTTTATTATATTTGATTGCATTTTCACAAATATTATAAATCATCTCATCCAAAACCTGCCGGATTCCATGATACAGGACTTCTTCTCCCATCACCTCTATCTGAATATTTCTGGCAGCGGCCTGAGGTGCAAGACGGCGCACAATTTCTCTTGTCAGCCGGTATAGATTGACTTCTTCTTTCTCCAACTCTACTTTTCCTTCATCCAGCCGTGAAAGCTTAATAATATCTTCAATCAATACAATCAGCCGGCTTGCTTCATTGTAAATTCTTCTGGAAAATCCTTCCATATCCTCCGGCCTTACCAGACCATTCATCATAATTTCTGCATAACCTGAAATAGAAGTCAGCGGTGTCTTCAGCTCATGGGATACATTTGCCGTAAATTCTTTCCTCATATTTGCAACGGCATCCTTCTCCTGATTCTGCCGGTCAATTCTCTCAAGCAGCGGCGTTAGTTCGCCATATATCTCATTCTTCAGCGGATGCTCCAGATCCAATTGATTAATCGGACGAATCAGCCTCCCTACCTGCCACTTAGACAGAATCCACGCAAGTATCAGCATCAGAACTGCCAAAGCAGCCATAATCGGCAGAATCTGGATTGCCGAACTAACCACTGTATCAATCGTCTTCGATACACGCAGCACCGTCCCGTCCGAAAGTTTCTTGGCATAATAGAACATATTCTGACCTACCGTATCCGATTTCCGGATATCCTGGCCGCTGCCTTCTTCAAAGGCTCTCTTCACCTCCGGTCTGGATGCATGATTCTCAAGCCTTCCTTCTTCATCTACCGAATCATACAGGACATTTCCTTCTTCATCCACCCAGGTAATCCGGGTACTCTCCTGTACCAGATCCAACTGTTTCAGATACCCCGGCCCGGATATTTCGACTGCCTTGCAGATGTAATCTGCTTCCTGCCTGATTTCTGCTTCCATCAGTCTTACCGTTCTGCTGTAAATGATTGCCGTAAGCAGCACATACGTGATCCCTAACGTAATTGCAATCACAATCACCATACTCCGCTGTATCTTCTGTCTCATGCCTGCTCCCTCATCTTATAGCCCACGCCGCGTACTGTCTCAATCAGTTCGCCTGCTTTTCCAAGCTTCTGCCTGAGGGTACGGACATGCACGTCCACCGTCCGCGTTTCTCCGTCAAAATCATATCCCCAGATATCTTCCAGGAGCTGATCTCTCGTCAGCACAATCCCCAGATTCTTCATCATTCTTCTCAGAAGTTCAAACTCCTTCAATGTAAGGCTTACCGGCTCTCCCTCTACCGTCACCTCATGTTTCTTTACATCTATCGTCAGACCGTTCAACACAATCTTATCTTCTATTTTCATAGCATTCTTTTCTGTACGTCTTAAAACCGCCTTGATTCTGGAAATAAGCTCCATCATGCCAAATGGCTTCGTCACATAATCATCCGCTCCGGAATCAAGTCCCAGTACCTTGTCATATTCTGAACCTTTCGCCGTCATCATAATAACCGGAATGTCCTGGGTTTTAGCAGAAGCCTTCAAGCGCTTAAGAAGCGCCATCCCGTCCTCGCCCGGCAGCATAATATCCATCAAAACAAGCTCTGGCGTCTCAAGCGCCAAAGCCTCAAGGAATGCTTTTCCATCTTCAAAGCCACGGGCCTTATAGCCCGTGGTCTCTAATGTATAGACTACCAGTTCCCGAATGTTGCTGTCATCTTCTACACAATATATCATGCCGGATTCTCCTCTTAAACATTCTTCTGTCCCTTGTGGATTCCCGTAATAGAAAATTCCACCCACTCTGCGATATTGGTCGCATGATCTCCAATACGTTCCAGATATTTCGCAATCATAATCAGGTCAATCGCTTTGCCCGCATTATTTCCTGCTACAATCATCTGCATAACTTCTTCCTTTACATTTTCAAACAGCTCATCTACAATATCGTCTGCTTCCATCACCTTCCTGGCAAGCTCCAGATTCTTCTCTACATAAGCAGACACACTGTCTCTCACCATCCTGGCGGACGCAGAAGCCATATCGCCAATCTTCTTTACATTTACTGCTTCAGATTCTCCCGCTGTCAGAATAATTTCCGCAATATCCGACGCCTGGTCTCCGATACGCTCCATATCGGTAATCATCTTAAGCGCCGCAGAAATCTGCCGGAGATCTCTTGCCACCGGCTGCTGCTGCAGAAGCAATCTCAGGCAAAGTCTTTCAATATCTTTTTCTATATGATCGATTTCCTCATCTGCCTCTATCACATCATACGCCTGCTGCATACTGCCTTCCTGCAGTGCATTCACCGCACGGTTAATGGCAACCTCACACAATTCACCCATATGGGTAAGCTGTTCATTCAAAAGTTCCAGCTGCATATCAAATTTATTACGCATTCTATCCAAACCTCCCTGTAATATAGTCTTCTGTTCTCTTATCCGCCGGAATGGAGAATAACTTTTCCGTATCGTTATATTCTACCACTTCACCCAACAGGAAAAATGCCGTATTATCGGAAACTCGGACTGCCTGCTGCATATTGTGGGTTACCATGACAATAGTATAATCCTTTTTTAATTCCATCGCAAGGTCTTCAATCTTGGAAGTAGAGATCGGATCCAGCGCTGACGTCGGCTCATCCATTAAAAGCACTTCCGGCTGGACTGCCAGCGCTCTCGCAATACAAAGTCTTTGCTGCTGTCCACCGGACATCCCAAGTGCGCTTTTCTTCAGACGATCCTTGCATTCTTCCCAAATAGCCGCATCACGCAAAGATTTCTCCACAATCTCATCCAGTTTTGATTTGGAATGAATTCCATGGGTTCTTGGTCCAAATGCAATATTATCATAGATGCTCATAGGAAATGGATTCGGCTTCTGAAACACCATCCCTACCCGCTTTCTCAGCAAATTCACATCTATATCTTTAAAAACATTCTGTCCATCCAACAGAATATCTCCTTCAATCCTGCATCCCTCTACCAAATCGTTCATACGGTTGATGGACTTTAGCAGCGTAGATTTCCCCTATCCTGTCAAGTAATATCCAAAAAAAATTGTCGATTTTTGCAATTAAAGAAAACCATTCTTATCGCTTCTTCTGTACTGGAAAAGGATTTTTCCTCTCCAATTCCTGTCCTTGAATTTCCATCTTTTTTATAAAGATGTGTTGCTGACTGTCAGCTTCATATTGAATTGCTACACCAAGATCTTTCTTTATAAATGCGGCAACTCCCATATCTGCAATAACCTCCTGCCCTTCTTTCTCCTGAAAGCTGATTTTAGGGAAAGCTCCGGATAATTTTTCTGTAATATACAGTTCCATTTTTTCCAAACTCTCAAATGGCATAGCCTGTACTCTTTGTAATATCTCCTGCAAACGTTCCTCTCTCATAATACATCTGCAATGATCAACACCAAATACCATAGCAAGGCTGTGTCCGCAATCCCAGGATACATGAATCTGTCCGGCATCATCTACAAACTGTACGGTTCCTAAATCACCGGGACTCAGTTTTACATACGGATCAGCTTCCATATCTTCCAACTCTACCCGACACCCCGGTGGGTACATATTTCTTAACACAATTCTTTCCGCATTACTTATCACTGTTTTCTTCCTTTCTCCAATCCGGCTACCGTCCCAAAGACTTCTCTGGAACATTTCCCTCCAACAAATGCTCTCTTTCTTTATTCCATTCCAGCACCTTTTCCATAGCAGCTTCCAACTGGTCTTCTGTCGGTTCTCTTGTATAGGTTCTATATTCCTGAAAATATTCTTCCAAAGTGTTCTGCTGTATCTCCAGTTCCTCTTTATCATAACAATCCGGCTCTTCCAGCTCCTTCAACTCCTGCAAGATTTCCCAACATTCCAAAACACTGTCTATCTCCTGCATTTCAAGCAGATAAGATAAAAATGTTTCCTCTGGCATAATACTGAAATAGCATCGGTCAAACCATTGCTCAATATACATGCGTTCATCAGAACCATTGGTATGTGTACCACAAATCAAATCTGCAACAAAGTTTTCAAATAGTTCACCGATTGATAGCCCAACTTTTCCAGACTTCCTACAGAGCTCTTCTACCTCATCTTGATACAACCTGATAGAAATAGTCCGCTTCAGGCTTTTTTCATAGGGTTCTATATCTTCGCCTGTCTCGCAGAAATGCAGATATGTATCCGTATAAATGTTTTCCATATCGCAAAATCTCCGGCTCATTGCCACATAATCCTTACTTTCCCGGTCCCATTCCAGCCGGTAATGATGTTCCCTTGCATGTTCCTCTAAATCTTTCCGTATGATATTTCTGGTTGCTTCCGGCAACTCCGCAATAAAAAAGCTTGTATCTGGAACTGCTAATACTCTTTCTTTTACCACATTTGTCCTCCTTACTTGTAACTATTTCTTGCACGCGGCAAATTCCCCAGTACGTCCATATAGAGGATAATTCCCTGCGAGTCCAGATGTACGGTAATAAATTTCTGTATTTCCTGTAACAGATCACGATCAGAAAACCCAGCCTGGTAGCCAATAAAATTCCTGATTTTTTCTACAATATCCCGTTTACGGAACTCTTGTAACACCAGAATCGGAATCGTGTGCTGACCTCCCATAGCATTATATGGTAGCTTTTTCACAGTCTTTCCATAAAATATATTTCAAGATACATGGCTCTTCTCCCCTTCTTTCTTTTCTAAATTTTCTTCTAAATAAAAGAAGAGGAAGACACCGCAGCGTTTTCCTCTTCTTTTATTAGTCTTTTCTGACTGTATAATCGTATTATAAATTACTTAGCATTACCGGCTGAAAATTTTTAATATCTAACCTTTTTGCAAAATATTCCATATTATCTAAATCACTTTCTGAGAAATATGAAATATACCATTTACACGAATGTAATACTCTCTTTCTAATCTCAACAAAATAATCCATATCTACAGAAGATAACGAATGACCTAATATAAATATTTCATTTATATTTATAAGAGAGTCAAAAAAATTTTGATTCATTTGTATAATACCAAACGTATCTTTATATGTCTTTTGAAAATAGGCTTTAATGATTTCTTTTGTTTCAGTTATTCTAAAATCTTCATCATCATCTTGTATATATATTCCATGTTCTTCCGCTGCATTAAATGGAGAAACAGCTCCGTACTGAAAAGTAGAAATATCATGATGTCCCACTACAAGTTTCTTACTGCTCAGGGCTTTTCCATGAATGTATAAAATATTCTCAGCAGGTACTTTATATGCTCTTTCTAATGTATCCGTATAATTAAAATTTAGAATCTTACACGTATTATTTATTATACGCTTTGATACCAAAGGTAAAACGTTTGTATCTATTTGCTCAATCCATTTCTTAAAATAATATGGAATATAAGATGCAAATGCCAAATCCTGCTCAACCATAAATTGAAAGTCATGATTAGCACTGTCTTTCCAATTTTCATCACCATAATCAAGATAATATGAAGCATTTTCTTCTTGCACTTGATATTTATCTAATTCGCCTAAAGCCATTTCAAATTGAAACCACAATTCTTCTTCTGGTATATATTTACATATAGCTTCATAAAATTCACGAGCATATATTCTCAAATACTCCTTAAAATCATAATACGAAGTGGGCAAATTGTGTGCCCGATCAAAACCATTTCCTATAATAACCAATCTGTCCAATTTCTTTTCTCTCCTAGTAAATATGTTCCAAAAATGTTTGCACTGCTACACAAGCAGCTGTTAGACTTCCGATAAAAGCTGTTAAAGATACTATTAACGAAGAAGCCATTTCTAGCAGATGTACAATTCTGGAAACATTTTGATTTGTACTATTAGGAAACAGTAATCTCCTTACCTTCTGTATTAAAAAATAAAATGTTTTAATGAACGAGATAAGTATATAACACAAATAGGAACACACGATTATGCCCCCTATGCAAAATCCTATATCTCCCAAGTGAGACCCCTTTTTCCAATTAACAAGAATATAATGTATCTCCCAAGAAAATATAATTAAAACAGAAAATGCAGTAATGGCATGGATGCTTACTGTAACTATCTTTTTCTCTTTAGTTTCTCTCGATAAAGCAGGAAAACTAATAAACCAAAATGCAATACATGTGGCTCCTATTGATAAACGTGTTTCATTTGCTCCACCACTATATAAGGCTGGATATGCACCAATCGTTAACATTAAACATCCCATTAACAACAAACCCATATTAAGACTAAGTGCTATTTTCCTTTTATTTTCACGTATCAATGTACCCATTTTAAACATCTCCATTCGTATTCTATTTCTAAGTTAAATTATTAACCTATCATATTTTCTTTGGTTTTTATATTACTTTTAATGCTTATTTTTCTTTATATTTTATTGTACCACTTTTTCAATAATCTTCCTATATCTTATTTTCATAATGATGTCAAAAACCGCTAATACTCTTTCTTTTACCACATTTGTCCTCCCTGTTTGTAAGCATTCCTTGCCACCGGCTGATTCCCCAGTACATCCATATAGAGAATAATTCCCTGCGGGTCCAGATGTACGGTCATAAATTTCTGTATTTCCTGTAACAGATCATGATCAGAAAATCCAGCCTGACAGCCAATAAAATCCCTGATCTTTTCTACAATGTCCGGTTTACGGAACTCCTGTAACACCAAAATCGGAATCGTGTTCTGCCCTCCCATAGCATCATAGGGCAACGCTTTCCGCAATTCTTCTAAGAGATGCCGGTAATAATCAACTACCACCTGGTCTGTTTTCCATGCTTTTTCCTCACAATCCCGGAGTAAAAAATCATACTCTTTTTTTGCCTGTTCCATTTCTTTCAGGATTTCTACTGCCTCCACAGAGCAATACCCTTTCTCTTCTATCAGTTCCATCAGTTCCTCCATAGAATATGTTTCAAGATACATGGCTCCTCCCCCATCTTCTTTGCCTAATTTTCTCCTAATACAAAGAAGAGGAAGACACCGCAGCGTTTTCCTCCTCTTTTATGAAATCTTTTTCTCTACCAGAATCCAGGACAATAAGCTCTCCCGGTTCTTTCTTATCCTACTGCTTCCAGAAATTCGTCCCTGTATTTCCATACAATTTCAATATGTTCCGGATCATAAAAATTTATGACTTCAATCAGCTCATGCAGAACTTCATAAGATAGCTCTTCCAATCCCTTATATTTTACAAAAAGTTGCAGTCCCTCTGATTTCTCCTTTTGTTTTTCCTCCTCCCCTTTTAAAATTTTTGCTTCTATCTCCTGTATCTTTTGCTGATAAACTGCTGTCTTCTCCATACAGGTTTGTTTTCGTGCCAAGTAATCCTTCAGGGAAATCTGTTCTTCTGCATATTGTTCATACAATTCCATTTTCTCCTGTTTACAAAGCGCCAACTTCTTTTCATATTGCTTTTTCCGATATCGGAGTTTCGGAATATTCAAAGTCTGATTGGCTTTCTTTAACTGCTTTATGGTATCCTCTGCAAGGGCTGCCTGCTGTCTTATCATAATTAGCACCAGTTCTTCCAACTCTTTCTGCTTATATTTCTTTGGATAACAGGAAGCATTGGGGGCTGTCGTAACACTTTTACAATAAATCGGCTTTTCTTTGTATTCTGTCCGTATCCGCATTTTCCGACCACAATGCCCGCAGCGGATCAAGCCTGCAAAAATATTCTCAGAAGACGGTGTAGACCCATGATATTTTCTGTCCTTCTGTACCATGTCCTGGATCTTCTGAAGCTCCTGCTCCGTCACAATCGCTTCGTGTCCTCCTTTTACGCAAATCCAATCCTCTCTTGAAATATATCGGTACTCTCTTTTTGACGGAACCCTGGTTTCTGTTTTCCCTCTTACCGTCAGTCCTGCATAAACCGGATTAAACAAAATCAGCTTTACTAAATTTCCGTCCCAGAATTTCACAGATTTCTTTGCTTCTGGCGCCCAGCCTTTCCTTTGAAGATATACGGTAGGTGTTTCAACTTCTTTTTTATTCAGGTCCCTGGCAATGTCTGCATAGGTCTTTCCTTCCAACCTTTGGTCGAAAATCCCCCTTACAACGGAAGCTGCCTCCGTATCCAGATGAAGTTTTGTATGAACACCGTCATGGAAGCAATATCCGTATGTTGGGATTGAACCATGATATTGTCCCATTTCAGCCTGTTTCCTCATAACTTTTTTGATATTGTCGGAACAAATCTGGGGATAAATCCCATTGATCAGGTTCTTAAATTTAATCTCCGTATCCTTTCTTTCGGAAGGTTTCTGGCTGCTGTCATAAAAATCATTGATTGAAATGAAGCGAACCCCAAGGAACGGAAATATTTTTTCGATATAGTTTTGTGTTTCTATGGTATCCCTTCCCAGGCGGCTCAAGTCTTTGACAATGATACAGATCCGTTTTCTCCTGGTAATCAGCCCCATCATGCGCTTAAATTCCGGGCGGTCAAACGTTGTACCGCTGTAACCGTCATCTACGAAGAAGAAAAGCTTTGCCCCTGCAAACTCCGGCTGGTTTTCTACAAAATGCTGGATCAAGAGCCTTTGATTTTTAATGCTGTTGCTTTCCTCCATTTTTTCTTTATCATCTCTGGAAAGACGCAGATAAGCAAAAATAAAATCACACTGCATACGGAAGGCCTCCTTCCATATTGGCCAGTTCTTTTTCCAGCTCTTTTTCAAATAAATCCCCAAACCAGAACACGATTTCCACATAGTCTTTGGAATATACCGTAATCTTTTCAATAAAACGGTCCGCAATCCCTTTCTCTATCTTCTGGAATCTTTGGTACTTTAGAAGTTCCTCTGTCCAGTCCATTCTTGCCTTCACTTGATCTAACAGGTGCTGTCCACGAAGCTGTATCTGCTTCATATTCTGCCTGGCTGCTTGCTGTTCTTCCTGATAGGTTGATTTAATCTCCTGATATTCCTTGCAGTCCAACAGCCCGGTAGCATAATGCTCAAACAAGGTTTCCAGTTTTCTTCCATATTTCTCATACTTCTGTCTGGCACTTTTTACTTTTTCTGCCACCTCCTGCTCCAGCTTTTGATAAAACTCTGCACCATAGGTTTTCTTACTTTCTACAGCAAGCCGGATCTGGTAACGGAGTGCTGCCTTGACTGCCTGATTGATGTAGATTTCATTCACCGTCCGGAAACATTCCGTATGATCTGTAAGGGAAAAGGAAGGACATTTATAAACCATATATTTGTGTTTCTTATTGCCTCCGCTCCTGCTTCTTCCAAGGCGTTTTCCGCAATGTCCACAGAAAATCCTTCCCTTAAAAGGACCATCTGCCCCCTGTTTTTCTTTTGGGTTTGCAGCCCAGTTATCCAACGTATCTTTCCAGCGTTCCTTTGCAATTTTCTGTGCTTCCTCATAAATCGCCCGTTCAACAACTGCTTCCCAGGCATTTTCACACACTTCCCACTGCTCTTTTGGTATCATCTGAAGGGGAATATTCTGCGCAAGCATCTGTTTTGTTTTCCCATAAACAGCAGCACCTATATAAACGGGGTTCTGTAAAATCTTCCGGATACCGTCTGATCTCCATAACCGCCTTTTTTCCGGCACCTTTCCCTGTTTCCTTTTCTGGTAGCTGTCTTCCGGTCCTAATACCTTTCTGCCATTCAGTTCCCTTGCTATATCATAGCTTGACATTTCTTCAAACACATACCAGTAAAAAATCTGCCGGATTATTTCTGATTCCTCTGGTTCCGGCACCAGCTTCTTACTGTTTTCCTCTGCTCTTTGGTATCCATAAGGAGGTCTGGAACCCCAAAACTCTCCCCGTTCCCTGGACAGCCGATGTGCCTGTACCAGTTTCTCTGAAACTTCCCTGGCATAATAATCATTCATAAAGTGTTTCAAAATATTGGGGGTCCTGTTTTCTACACAAGCTGGGTTTGCGCTGTCATATTCGTCCATAACAGAAATAAACCGGATATTTAAGGTTGGGAAAATCACATCAATCAAATCTACAGCATCTAAGGCGTCCCTTCCAAAACGGGCAAAATCCTTTACAATGATGCAGTCAACCTTTTTATTTGCCACATCTTCCATCAACTCTTCAAATGCGTCCCTTTGGAACGTTGTACCTGTCACACCATTATCCGCATAGACTTTTACCACCAGCATTTCCGGGTGTTTCTTTGCGTAGTCTTCACAGATCTGTTTTTGGATATAAATGGAATCCCTTCTGCCATGCCCTCCGTCCCTTTCGGAAAGCCTTACATAAATATAGGTTCTCAGATACTTCATTTCCGGCTTGCTGCTTTGTCTTTTCTGTCCTCTTTTGCTTATCTTAGGCACTTGCTTCCGCCCCCTTTCCTTTCAGGAAGGCTTCCACTTTCCGGTCCGGCTTTGCTCTGTTTACAGTTTCCAGTAGTCCCAATACCTTTTCAAATTCATCTTCAAACCAAAAATGAATGATAATGCGCTTCTGCTCATATACCTCAATCCGTTTGACCAGATTTACCAGCATTAAGCGATCCACTTCCGTCCGGTCTCGGTATTCCAGAAAATATTCCAGCCACTCCTGCTGTTTTTCAAGGGTTTCCTGCAAATTTCGGATTTCCTTTTGCTGGCACTCCATTGCCTGCCGGATTTCCTCTAAAGACTGGTCATACTTTGCTTTGAAGGTTTCAAATTCTGTCCGGTCCAAGATTTCTTCTGCAAAACTGTCATACAGTTTTACTTTAATGTTTAAAATCCTCTGGCTCTCCTTTTCCAGCATCTCCAGTTTTTTGTCTTCTTCCAAAAGCCGCTGTCTTGGGATTGAGGCAGTTTTTACATACGCCAGTATCTCTTTCAGCTCCATCAGAACAGAAATATAATGCAGGATTGCCTCTGTCACAGCTCCTACCAGTTTTTTCTCACTGATACTATGGGAACTGCACTGCTTTTCATAAAGGGAAGTCGAACATACATAATAGTGGTGAACTTTATCTGGGCTTTTCAGTACCATGCTTTCTTTACAGTCCCCACATTTTACCAGGCCTGAAAGAAGCGCTAGCCCCTTTGCACCTCTCATGGTATCCATTTTCATCAGGTTACCTACCACTTCATATTGGTGTCTGTTGATAACCGGCTCAAAGGCATTTTCGTACCGTATCCACTCAGCTTCCTCTTTGTGGATCACAACCTTTACTTTATGGTTTGGCGTTGTTGTTTTTCCCTGTATCAGCACTCCGGTATAGCGTTCATCAAGAAGGATACGACGTACCATAGTTGGCATCCAGACCGGTTTTTCCGTCAAGCGGAACCCTGTCTTTAATTTCTGTTTTAAATACACCTGCTTATACCGAAGAGGTGTCAAGATCCCACGCCGGTTCAATTCTTCGGATATATCTGTCAGGCTGTAGCCCTGCATTTTCATGTGGTAAATATCCCGTACAACAGAAGCTGCCACTTCATCCATAACCAGCTTATGTTTATCCTCTTCGGATTTCAGATAACCATAAAAAGCAAAAGGCGCTACACACTGCCCGGCTGTCATTTTGACATACAAATGGGAACGCACACTTTTGGAAGTATCCGCAGGATAAAGGTCATTGATTAAACTTTTAAATCTCAGGGTAAGGAAATCACGATTTGGCGTGAGGCTGTCATAATTGTCATTGACAAGGATCAGGCGCACACCCATTTTCGGCAGGATACGTTCCACATACTGTAAAACACCGGAAAAGTCCCTTCCATAGCGAGAAAGGTCTTTGACAATAATACAGTCTGCTTCCCCCTCTTCCAGCATACGCAGCATTTCCTGAAAACCAGGGCGGTTAAAGTTTGTGCCGGTATATCCATCATCCACACATTCTTTTACCACCTGAATTTCAGGGTGGCTCTTCAGGAAGCTATGAATCAGTATCCTCTGGTTTGATATGCTGTCGCTTTCCCTGTTATCACCGTCTTCATCAGAAAGGCGCAGGTAAACAACCGCACGATAGATTTTTTTAAGTATTTGATTTTTCATTGTATTCGCTCCTATCATTTAGATTCGTCAGCCGATTCCCTAAATGATAGAGGCTACTGGGTCCTTGCCATCATCCTACCATAGTCCAGAAGGTTTGTCCACCCTGTAATCTGCCAACAATCCGCATTCTTCCCTATCCCTGTCGTGGCTTTACCATTTCATCTGCACAAGGCTTTCTATGGCTTCCTCTATGGTACGGTTGGTAGAAGCAAACCCAATCTTTATGGTGATCCCCTTATATTTCAGAAAATAAGGATTCTTTCCGGACTCCAGGATTTCCCGGATCTTCTCCGGTTTGCTCTTTTTTACATCAATATTCAGTTTCTCTACATCTTGTATCTCTTTCGGGTCAATGTCTTCAAACGTCATTTCCCGCATCTTCAGCAGTTCTGCCCGCGAGAGCATTATATCCTTTCCCTAGTACAGCAACTGCACAGATACGCATCTAACTCCTGCTCAAACTGTTCCTGTTTCTCCCAGGTGTGCATTAAATACTGTTTCAGTCTGGCATAGTCTAAAATTCCATAACCGATACAATCTATCTGTACCTGAAAAGACTGGAGCATTTCCATTGTCTGTAAAATTTCTTCCGGACAATAGGATAACCTACTGAGTCCGGATACCACAATCACATCAATCATGCCTTTTCGTGCAAGCACTGCCAGCCTCTGCCAGTTTTCTTTTTCTATGGAATAATCACACCCTACACCTTCCAACAAAGTAACCACCTGGTATGTCTGCTGTTCACAGTAATGCAGGCTTTTTTCTTTTTCATAATACAAAAGCCCGGCACAGGGAATGGGAATATCCAGATACACTGCCGCACGCTGGGGAATATTCCTATTTTCTATCTCTTCTTTTCCTTTGCAGATCCATGTAGGAAACAGCATTCCTCCCTGAAAGATCTCTTTATCTTCTGAAAACAGTTTCTGTAACCTCTCTCTCTTCATTGCTCTGCCTCCTCTTTCTTTTGCTCCTGTTTTCATTCCAGGGCTATGAGGAAACCTGTTGTTTCCCCATAGCCCTAAAATGAACCTGTTTCACACACCATACCGGCAGGGCTTTCCCTGCCAGCATGATTTTTTCATTTTCTCACCCCGGTGTGAACGGGAGCATGTAGGACCGGCCCGGCTGGCCGCCTGACACCCTGCAGCCCCCTTTCTCGCTGCAGCATGTCCCAGACGCTACCCTGGTTGCAGTGTTTTTATGCAAAGGTATCATTATCATTCGGCTTTCAGGCTGCCTGCCACCAACAGCCTATGTCTGGGCGCTGCTCACACTTTTCCTTCATCTTCTACGATTCCTTGTTTGATCCGCTTCTTTTCTGCCTTACTTGCTGCCACTGCGGACAAATGTATCTTCGCACAGCTCTTGACCCTGCATCATACAAAATAGAATGTGCCGAAATGTTTTGTGTCCTTTAAGATATTTCTATATTTTAGCGTCAGAAATGACACGTTTGTTTCAAAAAAATATCACCATACCGATATTCAGTTTTCAAGGTTCTCTCCGGCTGAAAACATCAGCCTGCCAAAAGACACCATAACCCTGATGTGTTTTGGCAGACTGTTTTCTGTCTGCATTTCTCTTTATTTCTTTAACCGGATAATCATATCTGCCCAGAATTCTGTGTATGCCTGCCGCATTAACTCCAGAAGCCGGGCTTCGGTAATTCCTGTAATTACGTTTTCTTCTTTCTTTTCCGGTTTTGGTTCCTGTACTTCCAGTGCTTCTTCCCGTATCTTCATTGTAAGCATGGATAAGGAAGGAGAATTGGCACAGTTAATAAAACCGATATAATGGTTCACCACATCATAATCACCTCTGCAGCTTCGGACAATATCAAACGCATGACGGATTGCCCGTTCTACCCTCTGTCCTGTCGTGCCATGTTGCTGGGCCACCTTAAAATACAGATATGTCGTTTTAATCTTGCTGTCTTCTTCCAGAAGCAAAACACTGTCTACAATATAGCCAAATCCTTTCACATTGGCCGGCATTCCCATTTTAAATAATACTGCTTCCACCTTTTCTTTTGATAACATTTCCCTTTTCCTCCCCGTCTGTATTCTCACTTCCTGCTGTCTTGCTGATATTCCTTTAACCCTTTTTTAATTCCTTCTATCGAATAAATCAAAAGGCTGGTTTCCCATTCATTACAATCCTGTACCAGATACCAGATCTTTTCCTTCAGCATCATATCTTTTTTCGCTGTACCCATGTGCATGAAGTGTTCTTTTATGGGAATATCCATAGCTTCCAACAGCCGGATATAAGTTTTCATGCCCATGGCCCTGGCATGTGTTTCGATTTTTGCCAGATGGGATACGGAAATATCTGCTTTTTCCGCAAGCTGCTCCTGGGTCAGCCCCCTGGCTTCCCGCAAGGCTTTTATTGCATCTGCTACAATACAAAGTTCATTCTGCATTCTTTTATCTCCTCGTTGATTACAGGCTCTATTATAATTACAAATCCTTTCCCTGGTAATGGACTATGGAGGCAAGATTTTTCTGTTTCATTACCATTTCTTTCCTTTTTTGGTTTTAGAGATTTATTATATCTGAACGAGTTGAAAACGATTTTTGCACCATTTACGAAAAAGCACTGCATTATCTCTTCATTTAGGCATAAAAAAGGAGAGAACGTCACATATCGACTCCTCTCCAATAGCTTCTATTCATCTAAGATATTTGCCAATACATAGGCTTATTTGTTTTTTCTTTCCAGGAACCTCCGTATATCTTCCACACTATCTAATATGGGAATGGACGGGGCAGACGGGCTACATACTGGTTCTTGACTGGACATTTCCAGTGCGTTAATAAATGCTTCTGCCTTTTTGGGGTCTTCAATCACAAGCTCTGTAAGGATACTTGATGTAGCCATATAGAAAGCACCTCTTTTCTCTCATATCTTAAAAATTCTTTCGCAAAAAGATCCTGCAGTATTTTCTATACGCCAAGACCTGTACGCTCCATTTTTATTTATGTAATAAAGTTTGATCCAGCATGTTCTTAATTTCATCTGGAAGACCGTCTATCGTTGCATTTTCATCTAAAAACAGTAAATTTGTATATTTTTTCGCATCATTCGGTGCTGAAAAAATATGAGTTACTGTATATGCTGTTCTACTTTTAGAGAAGCAATCTTCATCTCGCAGCGATTCTACTACAAAGCAATCGCCCTTTTGCTGCCCCTTATCATCATACTCTTTATTTAAGCATAGAGTAAAATTAAGATCTGTTGTGCCAAACTTATAAGTTCTCGTGTCTGTGACAATCTCTTCCAGCATAAATCCTTCTGAGCCAGCCAGCATTGCAATCTGTCCGATATGCTTAATCTTACGCTTACACAATGAAAAAGGGTGCTGCGGTGTAAAAAATATCTGCGAAGCCTGAAGCATTTTTTTTGCTGCATAACTATAAAACTTTTTTGCTGAAAGGTTCGTGGCCACACCTGTCAAGTGCCTAAAATTGGCAGCTTTATAAAGCACCTCAATATATCTGCCTTCAAATACATATAGAAATCTTTTACCTACTAAATGCTTCCTATACAGATCAGCAGCTACTTTAATCTCCTGTACAATTTTCTCTCTATCCTGTTGTTTTCCCATCTATCTTTTCCCAATCATCACTATAGTATAAAAAAACAGCACTGGACAACTTTTTTGTTATCCAGTGCCCATAATCTTAAAAAGCGGTTTTATGCTGGCTGTCAGCCGCGACATCCTTCCGAATGTCTAAAATGTCGCCGGTATCATTGAGTCCCCGGCGCGGACTCACCGTATCTCCCTGGTGTGGGCGTAATACCCTTCCGAGTATCAAATAGTCCCAGTAATTACCCTGCCCGGGCACAGTACAGCTTTTACGTGCCGCTACACGAAACCTTTTGGCTTAATTATATTATATGCGATACCCTAAGAAATATCAATAGTTTCCACAAAAAATTGATTGGTTGTATCTTATTATAACCCGTTACTTACCGTTTCAATAAACGCTCCCTAGAAGCTGTATCCAATACTATTTTATGAAAATCCAGCATTGCGTGCTCTTGCATCAGTTTCTCACCAAGTTTCACAAGAGGATTGGTTTCCCATTCCGAATCAATTCCTGTTTGATGATAGTATCTTGCATAAGCAAATCCCTCAGCTACCGCATCTGAATTTTCAAATATTCCCACTATTGCATCTGTAAACTGTACAATGATTGAGCTCCCAAAAATCCCCTGCAATTCTTCCGCATTCGCATCATCATATTTCTCTACATCAAAAGACAAAGAGAAATCATACGTATTCTCTTTTCCGTCTTCTGTTTCATAAGAAATTGTTCCAAAAATATCTCCCTTGCCAGACGGAAGTTCGATTGACTCTGAAAGCTCTAATTCATATTCAATGTTATTGAACACTGTCGTTGCTTCAAACATTTGTGATATACAGGTACCTTCTTTTTCATAAATATCTTTCTGTAAAAAGGAAATAGGATTATACTCCATATTTTCCCATATCTGTTTTCCCTCCACTGTCCGTTTACACAAGGAATCTAAAAGCAACATCATTGTTTCCTGATCTATTTCTTCATATACGTTCATAGTCAGCCTCCTTTTTCTTTGGATAGTCCACAAAAGCTCTGTAAGAGTTTATCTCAATTTCTAGTTACAACGTGATATTTAGTCAAATGACGTATGTACGCGCTTTCTTATAGTTGCCAATATTATATGGCGTATCTCCCAAAAATTCAATCAGAATATAAAAACTTTTACTCACACTATCCTGCCTTTACATCTTTTTTAGTCTATACCCTACATTGATCAATGTTTCTATAATATCATGCCCCATCTTTTTTCGTATCTTCCATACTACGTGTTCCACTGTTTTGTACGGAATCTGATCATCATAATAATTACTCTCCCAGACCGAACAATAGATATTCTTCTTTGGAATAACCCAATTTGGCCTTTGGGCTAAAAGATACAGAACTTCAAATTCCCTGGGCGTTAAATCTATTTCCTTTCCTTCGTAAATAACCTGATAGGACATTGGATTTAACTGCAGTTTTCCATCGCCCAAAACTACATTCTCTTTATATTCTGGAAAAACATACTTCATCTGTATGCCTCCTCTTGATTTATAAATTTCTAACTGTTCCCATTCCAGAAAGAAATACCGAACGAAATATCCAACATCCGGCACTTTTTTAGTTATTTTTACTTTTTACATAATTTCTATCTCTGCCATCTTTTCTATAATTGTGAACTTCCTGAAAAATTAACTCTCATTTTCTAAAAATAGTTTATTTCAGCCGTTTACAGTGAATTTTATATAATTCCTCGTAGAGTTAATTAACTCTCAGAATTTTACTTTAAATCCGATGGAAACATTGAAAACACTCAGTTGTTTCAATCGAGCGTTAATTTTCACAGAAGTTCACAATAATATGAATATGCTTCTTACTTTTCAGATTAGATATGTTCCGTTTTATGCAAGCGCCTAATTTTAAAGTTGTGCATATCCACCGAATATTCATCCTATAAATAATTGTTGGGAAATGTTAGAACAGCAGCATTTCTCTCTATTTCCAAAAGGAGAGTAGGCATCATGCATTACCCTTTATTTTTTAGGTTCTCTTGATTATATAAATCTTGATATACACTACAATTTTTCAATAACTCTGCATGTGTTCCTATACCTACTATTTTACCCCCATCTAATACAATTATTTTATTAGCATCCTGTGCAATTTTTACTCTATGGGTTATATATATTGCTATCTTATTTTTACTCACCTCAAAAAAACTCTTAAAAATTTTGGTTTCTGCTGTTACATCTAATGCGGAACTAGGCTCATCCAACAAATATAAATCTGCATTTTTATAATAGGTTCTTGCTAACGCTATTTTCTGCCATTGACCACCTGATAATTGACCTCCTTCATCAAACCAATTTCCTAATCCTCTTTTTAGTTCGTATCCTCTTTCGGTTTTTAAAAAATCAACGTTTGCTTTGCACAATGAATTTTTAATTTTATTTTCATCGACTTCTGTACTAATATCTCCTATATAAACGTTCTCTTCCAATGTACCTTCATACTTTAAAAAATCTTGAAAAAGAACAGATATACAATTCCTGTAACTCTTTACATCAATATTCTCCAAATCAAGATTATTAACAAATAGCTTCCCACTAGTAGGTTTATATAACCCACATAAAATTTTAAATAAAGTGCTTTTCCCAGATCCATTTTTTCCTACAATTGCAATCTGTTCGTTTGATTTAATTTTTAAATTAATGGTAGATAGTGCCATTTTACATTGAGGATAATCGAAAGATACGTTTCTTAGTTCAATTGTCTTTATATTATCTACTTTTGTACCACCTAACGCATTCTCCCCTTCTTTTATTTCTAAAAAATCTTTTAGTAATTGTATATATAAATTTGCGTTATAAATAGAATAAACATTAGAGGCAATGCTATTTGTAGCATTTTGCATCATGGACACAGCATTTAAATATGACATAGTGGTTCCTATCATTTTTTTCCCTACGTAAGCCAAATATATTGCAATAATCATTATAATTATACAAACTATATCTTGTATAAACGAAATAATCATATTTAAAACAGCTCTGGTTTTTTCAATTTCATTGGCTTGTTTTATGAAAGTTTTGACTAAGCTACAATATTTATCCAGCAAATATTTTTTTAATCCATATGCTTTTACCTCTTTAAATGCTGTATCATGTGTAAGTAAATATGTATAATACCACGCTTTTCTTTCTTTTCCACTGCGCTCATATCTCATTAGAAATTCTTTATTACCAACATAAATTTGTCCTATAAACATTAATATTGACACAGCAATCATTATAATCACAAGAATTGGATTCCATGAAAGTAGTATCATTGCGGCTGAAAATAACGAAACTAAATTAGATGCTAAGCCTAATACCCCTTGCATGGTCTGATATGGTTTATTTCCAATTTCTTGTTCTAAACGATTTATCATATCATATGTTTCTGTTCTCTCTAACATTTCCAATGATAAATCCCCACATTTTTTCATAAGAATGTAATTTATTCCATAAACTAAATGATTGTTTAAATTGTTTAAATTATAGCTTGCTAAATTCTGTAAAAGCGATTCCGAGATAATTAGCCCGAAATATAAAATCAAAAGATACACCACATATTGATATGATTGTGTCTTGTTTTGTATTTCATTTAACAACTGTTGCATTACCAATAAGGACGAAACAGGAAGAATTCCATTTATTATAGACAAAATAAATGCCAGAATAAATTTTGCTTTACATATTTTACAAATTAATCTTATCGTATAATAAATCAAAAAAATATTCCTTTTTATTTTTTTTAGCATGATTTTTCTCCTATATAGTGAAGGCGTAGCACATATAGTACTACGCCTTCGTTTTTACTACCTCTTAGAGAGTACTAGAACGGAATGTAGCAACAGCATTTACTCTGTTACCTGTACGATACTCTCCTTCGCCACCACAGCCACAGCCACAATGAACACAACCATCATCATTGCCTCTGTAACCTGCATATCCATCAGTACACATGCATGCTCTCGGCTGCACTCCTGATCCAGGTGTTCTTCCAATTGGATTTACAAACTTCATAACGATTCCTCCTTTCTTTGTAATTTAAATACATCTATGTAAATATAAACGTATTTACCTTTGTTAATGAATTTCCATTTCATTATATTGTTCCAATTCGCTTGGATTTGCCTCCATTAATGCATGATATCGTCTTAAATTGTCTTCCAAATACTTTCTTTCGTTTCGACATGAATTATGTCGATATGAAAGATGTAATCCATTAGCATCGTAGCAATTAACATAACATAATGTACATAAATTAACTGCCCAACATTCTTTACAATACTCTTTTGCTTCTTCTATAAAGTCTTCAACATAAAGTTTCTTAATTTTTTCTTTATCAAATCCCTCATTCACATTGCCTAAACAAGGTATATTTCCTACTTTTTCACAATGTAAAAATTCACCTTTTGTAGTGACATAAATCCTTCTTTGTCCCGGCACGCAGCATCCATTCATTCCATACTGTTGAATAGGTGTTTCTGTCAACAAGCGTTTGTGTATAATCATCATTCCCTTATCCATATAACCATCCGTAAACAAAGTTTTTTCTGTATTATCTGGATTTGATTTATACACTTCTTCCCATTTCATTAAAGGTTCATAAAACTCTTCCATAAACCATCTATCTTCTTTTCCTTGCGGTAAAAAGTAATCACTCTCTGACGGTCCATGATCTACCGTTGCAGTCAAAATCATAACGTCTTTGGGAATCCATTCACTTTTTTCGATAAACTCCTGAATTTTTGTATACTGTTCAAGATAACCTGGTCCCGATACAACCATATTAAATCCAATCTTAGAACTCTTTCCTTCCTTATGGAATGCTTCAAATAGTTTTTTTGCTCCCATAACTGTTTTTTCAAAGCTACCTGTCCCATTAACCATAAGCCGATTTGCATCGTGCATTTCCTGAGGACCATCCAAGCTAATAATAATATTGAAATTATTTTTGGCAAAATACTCTGCGATCTTATCATTTACCAATGTTGCATTTGTAGTGATTGCAAAGGACATATCCTCGCCAAATAATTTTTTAGCATATTCAACTGCTCTTTCAATAAGTTCAAAATTTAGTAAAGGTTCTCCACCATAAAATCCAATGTGCCTATTTTCTGCATTTTGGGAATGCTCTTTTAAAAAATCAATAGCTTTTTTTGCAACATCCCATTTCATGTTTTCATGTCCGAACGCCCTGTATTCTGGATGAGAAGGATGATAAATACAATATTTGCAACGTAAATTACATTTTTCAGTAACTTCAAGAGTAACATTCTCAACCTTATTTTCAAGAATATCATCTAACTCTGTTACTGCATCACCTGTCAGCGTTTTTAATGGTGGAGCTTGTAAAATATGTTCATTTTCCATTGCCGACTTAATTTCTGAAATTGCATCCTCAAACTCACTTTTACTTAATTGAAGATTTTTAATATCTTCGACTGGCATTCCCTCCAATAAACTTTTCAGTACAATGTAAACGTTCGAATTTAATTTGGCAACTTTTCCAGTTCCTGTATCATAAAAATAATAATTTTTTTCTGTCTTAAAAACTTTACCCAAGCGCCCAATTCTTCCATTTTTTTCGATTTCAGATACCAGCGATTCTAAAGATATTTTTTTCTGCTCTTTCACTCTAAACACTCCTTTCATTTGGATTTTTTATTATGAACCGATTATATCAATAAATCCCCCAAAATATATTTTGATGTAACAATTTCGATACTTGATGTAATAAATCCTCTATACTTTATGAATATAGCCCTTTTTCCTTATATTTACATCTGGTGCCTACAATAAGTTCGAACTGTAAGAAATAAGAAAACAGGAATCTCAATCAATGCGGAAATTAATATAGTATACGGTGTCCAAAAACTCATTCCCCCAATATGTAGGTAATTAAAATTGATAAGTTGATACAGAAAATTATTTTGCATACCAAGTCCCGCAGATGGAAAAATAGCTGAAATCCAATTTACCCCTAATGCTGTGTAAGCAAAAGTCGGAATAAGGACTATGCCAATAGCAATCAACAATACCGTCAATGTATCTTTGCATTTTGCTGATAAAAAAAAAGTACAGTAAACACAAGCTAAAACAGATATCAACCCTACTAACGAAATAACAATCTGCATCTGTGCTAAGTCCCAGTTTGGCAAGTTAATAATAGAAAACAACATTTGAACAGAAGATTGTAAACAATTTGTTCCAAATGTGATATCTGAAATTGCTAAGTGCAGTGTAATACACATAGTATACACAACCATCACAATCATACTGGAAGCCAATATCTTTGTAATAGCTAATCTGGTACGACCATGCTTTGCACAACGCAAAATACTATCCGCGCCTGATTGATATTCACCAGAAAAAATAGGCGTGATAATGGAAACACATAAAATTGCCAAAATCATAATATAAAGCTCAACATAGTCAAACGCATCTTTGGAATATCCTGCATAAAGTTGAAATGGCATATCGACTTTTTTATATTGTTCTAAGGCTTGTTGTTGTGCGGCCGGATGATTGCGTTGCTCATTCCTCATAACATCTGCCAGATGAGTTTCACATTTCTGATAATAATTTTGTGCAACATCTTCTGGATCAATATCCATAAGATCAGGTCCTATTCCAGTTAACGGATCAGCATATAGTTCTGGCAACGCTTTAAGCAATGGACGAATAGGTACAATCTGTTTAATACTGACAGAAAGCGGAAATGTGTCACTTTCCATAGGACCATATTCGTTTATCAAACTTTGATAAATTCTCAAAGCCTCACTCACTTTTTCTGGAGTAACTTCGCCATTTATAGCAGAATATAAATCACGCTTAAATTCGATTGCCTCCATACCATCAAGTTCTGTTTTTGTTCCATCTGGGTTTGGACGATTTATGGACTCAAAAGCAATCGGCAGATATGCCATAACAACAGACATAACCAGAGCCACAGCAATTAAGATAAGTGTGCGTCGTGATTTCAGGACACGCTTTACTTCTAAACAAAATAAACGCATATTATTTTTCCTCCCTTTCGACATCTTCTTGTGGAAACAACCATAAATACAAATCTTCCAAACGCGGCTCCGCAAGAATGGAACCCTCTACTTCGGAGTGCTCTGCAAGATAACGAATAGATATTTGATTATTGTCCTCGCCTCGCTGATTGATAATCCTCAGACGCATTTCATAGTCCATCATCTTATGAGCAGGAATCGCACAGCTCCATACTTTCCCCTCAATCTGTTTTACCAAATCGCTTGTTGTTCCCACATCAATAATCTTTCCAGCTTTCATAATCGCATTACGAGTTGCAATATATTCAATATCAGAAACAATATGCGTAGAAATCAACACAATACGGTCATGGGAAAATTCCGAAATGAAGTTTCTAAACCGTACTCTTTCTCCAGGGTCAAGTCCTGCTGTTGGCTCATCCATAACAAGAATTTTAGGGTCATTCAGCATGGCCTGTGCAATTCCTACACGACGTTTCATACCACCAGATAGTTGTGCAATTTTTTTTCGCTTCACATCAGAAAGGGTAAGAATATCCAACAGATAGTTGATTTTCTTTGTGGTTTCTCTGAGCGGCACATCCTTTAGTGCAGCAACATATTCCAGATAGTCTTTGACCGTAAAATCGCGGGAATAGCCAAAATCTTGTGGCAAAAAGCCAAAGATATTGCGATAATCTGCTCCCATTTTATGAATGTCTTTCCCATCCAAAGATATACGACCACTACTAGGTGTCATAATGTCTGCAAGTATTCGCATGAGAGTGGTTTTTCCAGCCCCATTTGCCCCCAATAATCCCCATACGCCAGTTGTTAATGTAAGGCTGACATCATCGACTGCAGTTTTATCTTTGAACTGTTTGCTGATGTGTTCAATCTTTAATTCCATAGGTGTACTCCTTTCTCTTAAACAAAAAACTGTCCTTGTTCAGTAACTATTGTACCGAACAAAAACAGTTTAATCTCAAAGATATGGAACAAAATCTCCTAAGAAATTCCTAAGATTTTACTTCTAAATGCCTAATCAGAAATGGGAAGCATAATCACAAAAGACACCATCTCATTTTCGCTAAACGCAGTAATGGTTCCACCATGTAATCGTATAATTTCCTCTGCAATCGACAGTCCTAATCCTGCACCGCCTGTATCAGAAAGGCGGGCTTCATCCAAGCGATTGAATTTTTCAAATATGCCAGAAATTTGTTCAGGTTCAATAGTCCGCCCATGATTTTCAAAGTTTATTTGAACGCTATTACCACAACGCTTTGCAGTTATAATAATCTCTGTATTAGGATAGCTGTATGCCGCTGCATTTTTCAAAAGATTACTAAAAACCCTTGCCAGCTTTTCCGGATCAGCATATACAACTAAATCATCATCAACCGTAAAAGCAGCCGAATTGCCTTTTGCAGATAAAGAGGGATATATTTCATCAACTACCTGTGCCAACAAACACTGTAAGTCTACCTTTTCTTTCTTTAACGAGACAGTGTGTGCATTATATTTTGTAATTTCAAACAATTCATTGATAAGCTTTTCAAGTCGTTCAGCCTTACTTAATGCAATTTGAACATATTTTTCTTTCTGTTTTTCAGGCATATCCGGTGCTTCGTGGAGTAAACTTAAATATCCAATCACTGTTGTTAGGGGAGTGCGTATATCGTGGGCCAGATACATAACAATTTCATTTTTCCTATCCTCAGCTTCTTTTGCTACCTGTTTGCTTAACAACACAGACAGTTTAATCTGGTTAAGTTGTTCCTCTAATTCTTTAAGGGGATCAGACAATGCTACAGGATGATCATTCTGCTCATAAACTGTCTGTGTTGCGGAAATAACTTCATCCAAATATCCCCATGGTTTTTTCCAGAAGTAATTAAATATACATACAAAACCAATGATTAGATAGAAAATAAAAATCATATCTATACGCCAGTATAGCCATGATAAAATTTTGCTATCGAATTTCGGAAAAATGAATTGTGCCAAAATATCCAGTCCTATACCAGTTACAGTATATAAAAATAGTACTAAATATAATTGTACTCCAAGCCGCTTTTCCGTAGTAAGTTGCTTTTTTTTCATAAGCACGCCTCCAATCAATTTAAAAATAAAAGAAGTGCCAACAGACCGATTATGAAGGTGCTCACAATTACAGCAATAACCAAAAATAATTTATCTGCTTTTTCTCGACTTTTTAGCAATCGAGCCACAATAGAATATAAAGCAATACCCAAAAGACCGCCTGCTGTGTTAGTAATCAGGTCGGTAATATCAGAACTACCAATAGCAAGTATATACTGTGTAATTTCCAGCAATAGACTTATTCCAGCAATTATCAATAATTTCAAATAGGATTTGCTCTTAAACAAAAGCATTTGCAGATATATGCCCATTGGGACAAAAATCAATAAATTTTCAAGAACTTCTTTTATGTGAAAATCTACTCCAATCTCTTTATCGTAATAAAATGGAATAATATTTATCTTTCTTACAGTGTCTAAATCATTGATATTGAATTGCAGCTTAAATAATATTATCCAAACCAAAAGTGCCAGATAAATCAAAAAAAGAACTGACACCCCAAATTTTCGCTTTCTTTTCATGGGTTCTCCTTTCAGATTTTATAACCTACTCCCCAAATTGTTTTGATATATTTCGGGGTATCAGAAGTATCTTTTAATTTTTCACGCAAATGTCGGATATGCACTGTGATAGTGCTGCTATTTTTTGAATAATATTCCTCTTTCCATACTGCATGAAATAAATATTCAATGCTTACAACCGTCCCGGCATTTTCCAACAAAACATTAAGAATTGAAAACTCGGTCGGAGTCAGCGACACATTCTCACCATCCAATAGACATTCATGTGTCTGCACGTTCAATCGTAATTTATTGTATGAAAGTTCTGGCTTTATTCCTTCTTCACTTGTAACGGATGAATATTTTTTGTAGCGTCGTAGCTGGGCTTTTACTCTGGCAACCACTTCCAAAGGACGAAATGGCTTTGTCACATAATCATCGGCACCTAATGTAAGTCCAGTAATTTTATCTGTTTCCTCAATTTTGGCAGTTAGCATAATAATGGGGTAAGTATATTTTTCACGAATACGCTGACATAAGGAAAAACCATTTATATCCGGGAGCATAATATCAAGAATAGCAAGATCTATATCGCCCTTTTCAATACAAGGTATTGCATCTTTAGCACAGTAATATTTATAAACAATGTAATTTTCATTTTGCAAATAAACTTCCAGTAAATTTGCTATATCCTTCTCATCATCTATAACTAATATTTTTTCGCACATACCATCATCACCCTCTTTCCATAATTTGAATTATAACAAATTTCCTTTATTTATTCATTATGATTTTCATTAAAAACTATTAAGATTTTCATAAGAACTTTTATATATACAAACACTTCTGCCTTTTCGTGCTATTTAATTATAATCCTATTAAGAATTCTTGATATCGTTATATAAAGCTCTATTACTTACCAGATGTTTTTTGTACAAGTCAACATCTATCTTAATTTCCTCTATAATTTTTTCTCTATCTTGTTATCCCATGTCCATTATCTTTCAAAGCAATTTTATGCTGACTGTCAGCCGCGGCATCCTTCTAAAATTGATTTTTAAGCTAAAAGGTATAAAAGCAAGCTAAAGTTTTCCCTTTCTTTTCTCAATATTATGTGTTAGTGATTTCATGAGATGTCACAAGATTGCTCACATCAGTTGACGCTCGTTTGGTTAACTTTCTGTCACCAGTCAGTTAGGCAATACCGCCTGTTTCCAGGCGGTACCTGCTTTATGAAGTTACCATCCTAAGCATCTCGTGTTCCACAACGAACTTGATCATATAATCATCGATTAATCGTTTCTGATTTTGAAACGCATACATCAAAGCTTTTTCACAGACACGGTTGATCATCCGTGGGATTCCTGCAGATGCCTTATGGATCTCATCCAATGCCTTGGTTGTAAATATCTCTTGCTTACATCCTGTACAGTGCATATCGATGCGTTGACGGATGACTAACTGTTTCTTCACACGCTTTCCTTTTGTATGCTGATGGCAGTATACAGGTTAATTCAGAGACAGGCAAGTAAATCAGTTGTTTGATGATTCATGAGGTCAACAACAATTATGGTATCTTTGTATTCCGAAAAAATATTCTGCATCTTTTCCTCCCACAACAGTCTTTTCTATATTTCTGTACAGTTTTACCATTTTAAATAAAAAACGCGGAAACAATAATATTTTATCATTCCCGCTAATTTTTCTCTTTTTCAACTTTATACTTTATGATGCCGATACATTGTGATATAAAAACGGTCAACGCTGTCAACGCAATCAAGGATAAATATTTTTTCATACCTAAAGCTGTACAACAGCCAGCAGCAATGAAAATAGCTCCTAGTATTTTACCTGTTACTTTTCGGCAATGTTCCTTTTCTTCTTTTTTCAACTCATGGTTAATGTTTTCTACAGGAGAAAGTTTCCATATACAAATGGAACTGACCAAAATAATCCCCCAAGCCACAAACAGCTCTAATGGATATTTGTTATTAATTTGCAAAATCATAACTTGAACAGTAACAGAGCATGTAAAACAAGCCTTAAAGCTATTCAGATGTACACCACCAGCATAGGTTCTTAAAAACATAAAAACACCTGTAGACACAAGGAATTCTGGGATTGTATGCAAGTATATCGCTATACTCATACAGACGAATAGGCAAATTAACATCTCTAATCCAATCTGAAATCCATATTGATATACTGCATACAACTCCTCTGAAACTGCACCGGCATCAATAACGTATCTTGTTATTTTTTCCGATAATTTTCCCATAAAATTAAAGTTTCTTCATTTTTTTCAATGCTTCTGGCATCTTTGGCTGATGATAAATATAACAGCAAGCACTGTCCGCTGACATTTTACCAAGTTTCAGAGATAAATTTGCTAATACTTTTGCTGGCTGATTTTTTAAATTTTTAGATTTCATAATTAAAATCTCCTTTCATTTGTTTACCAATACATTACTACAAAAAATCTCCCATTCGGTTCTCTTGTAAAAAAACCGAGTATTGATGTAATTTTTCCCAAAAAGGCAGAAAAAAAGAAGCAATGTTTCTCCGGTTCTTTCTCAACATTGCCTCTTTTTTGCTGATGTATGTTTTTTTATATACCAATTCCATAAAATCAGGTTCTCTATCTTTTTCTTATATTTTCGTGTGTTATCTATTGTTTCTATATAATCGTAAGCTCCTGCTTTCAGTATAGAAAAAATATCCTGTATTGATCCCCCTTCGCTAATAGCAAGAATAGGCGTTAAATGCCCCAAACTCCCTTTTATTTTTATAATAGCCGCAAATGCCCTTTCCCTCTCTATTATCTCTTTAGTAAAATGGAAAATCACAACATCTGCCGTTGGATATCTATTGTTTTCCAACTGTTGATAAGTACACCATTTTAATTGGTGTTTTTTCCCAATAATCCTTTCAGTACTGTTATACAGTTTCTCATCATCACTAAACAGCAATATTTTCACACTATCCATATATCAGTCCCCATACCGCATACCAAATTTATCTTTCCATTTTACCATTCTTTCCTTTCTCATTATTTTTTATGTAATTATTTCGAGTGTTCATGTAATTATTCCTGCACATTACTATATAAGACTATCCGAATTTTAAATTTTCCTGGTTCTGAATCCTCTATTACCACTGATCCATGATATTTTGCTACTGCCCGATACACAGAGGCTAAACCTACTCCATGATTTTCTGCATCTGACTTTGTAGATTTCAAGCGGTTATCTCTTGTTTTTAACAGCTTCCCTTTATAACTATTGTCTACGAACAATAATAGATTATTTTTATCAAATTTCATTTTGACATTTATATATTTATTTTCTTCAACCTTCTCTGCTGCTTCCACTGCATTTTCCAGTAAATTTCCCAATATCAGACTCAGATCAGCTCCTTTAAAAGGCATTATCATCGGAATACAAATATCCGTTTTAAAAATTATTTTTTTGTTTTGGGCAGTTACATACCAATATCCAATAAGTGAATCAATCACAATATTCCCACTATTCGATATTGAGGCAATCACCATACCGCCCTCTCCCATAATTTCTTCAATAAAACCTGTCATTTTTTCATATTCTTTATTTTCTGCATAAGCAAGAATGGAAATAAGATTATTCTTCATATTGTGTTTTATATCCCGCAACTGCAACATTGAAAGTTCTCTTTCTTGCTGATGACGTTCGCATAATTCCAGTTGCTGTTCATATACTGCTGCCATTCTCCTTAACCGCAAATCATCAGCCAACTTCATATAGACATAAAATATCAATATGTTCATACCAAGTAAAATAAGTACAGTAAATGTAGAGTTTATACGAGTACGTCCATTATTATTTGCAAATCCAAGCATAAATATATTGTTCATGATATAAATGCTTCCTGTTGGGATCAACACAAGTAAAATACTGTATCTGACCGGCAATTCCTTAATATCATCATCTGTGAACACTTTCTTTAATGCAAGAATTACTGCATTAAAAAATATTTTTGAAACAAAAGAGCCTACTTGGCGAACTGCAGCATATTGAGGGCAGTATGTTATCAAAATATAGTTGCACAGGGTTTCCATCAACATCCAAATCGCATTAAAGGTAATTACAAATACACCTTTGTTCCACCATCTACCTTCATAAGTCATCATAACTGCCAAAAACGTAAACATAATCGTCACAGCAATATTGATGTAGGCAGGAAAACTAATAATCGTTGTTATTCCAAATTGCCAAATCACGAACAGCGTTATACCGATCACCGACAAATACCTTTTTCTCTTACGAGCAAAAAATATATCGAAATAAAAAAAGAATAAATATACTGCCCAAAGGCAAAGCAATATATCTATCCCACACATTAATACCCTATTCGTCCACATAAAACGTATCCTCCATAGAACAATATTGTTCACTAATTATCTTTCTCCGGTCTTCACTGATTGAAATTTTTTGTCCATTATCCATTACTACAGAATCATAAGATTGTCCGGAGATATGTTTATAATTCACCAGAAAAGACTGATGAACTCGCAAAAAAGAAATTTTACATGTTTTAAGGGTTTCTTCAATCTCATTAAGTTTTCCGTACAGTTCAAGGATTTCTTGTTCCGTTACAATAAATATTTTTCGTTTGTTGCTTTCAAAATATAAAATATCCTTGATTGGTACTTTATGATTCATACGTTGATAACTATAGCGAAAATAAAAATCTTCACTATTAATGTCTTCATATACCGACTTAAAGCACTTTTCCATTATTTTATCTGTTACAGGTTTTACAAGAAACTGAAACGGTCTTACCTCAAAGGATTCCCTCATATAACTTTCATGGCTCGTAACATAAATAATTCGCACATTTTTATCGTATGTTCTAATTCTTCTAGCTGCCGAAATACCATCTTCTTTATCCATTTCTATATCCAGATAAATAACATCATACCTCTCACCTGCTGCGATAGCATCTGCTAAACTCTTTCCATTCCAGAATACTTCTATTTCAGTATCAACAAAATTTCTTTTAGCTATATCCTGGAGAAGTCTTTCGATTTTTCCAGTTATTTGAATATCATCATCACAAATTGCTATATTTAACATTCACTCCACTCTCTTCTGCATGTTTGCTGATTTTTTCTTCTCACTCGTTTTTTTTACTATTTGTATAATTGACCAAATCATCTCCTGATCACATGGATCTAACTCTTTATACACTTCCACTAAATCGTAATATTCGTCTAGTACTTCGTTCATTTTCATCTGCCCATTCAAATCTCTTTTTACATCTGAAACTCCCAGCAAATAATCTGTTGTTACATTGAAGTAAGCAGCAATCTTTTTCAGAATATCTACTTTTATTAACGTAACATCTCTTTCGTACTTACTCAACATTTGCTGTGTTATCCCTAATTCTACTGCAAGGATTTCCTGTATTAACCCTCTTTTCTCACGTAATTGTTTAATACGACTTTCCATAATTGCCTACCTCTTAATCATGTTGTACTATCATGCTACCCTATTTCATTCATAGCGATACAAATAATAGAAGTAATCAATTACGCAAAATATGCAAAATACGAAGACGAGCAGTGCAATCGCACTGCTCAAATCTTATTCATGTAGCCATATAAATGATGTTGTTGCGGAATATATTTCCTGATAAATAATATCCGCCATTTCACTTTCAGAAGCTTCTTTATTTTTTTCTCCTATTTCTCTTCCCACTTCATTGTTATGTAAGTCCATATCTCTATGTGCTGTTTTTGGATATCCATCTGATTCTGTTCCTGTAACATCTTTGTCTTCATGAGCAGTTGCAAATAACTCTGCCCTTTCTTTTCCTATTAAAACAGTCATTTCAGCATTCCAAATTCCATGACGAAAAGCATCACTTCTGTTTCCTAAACCATTTGTCCCAAATTTTGCCTCTGTCTGCGAAGTAGCAATATTTTTTGCTTTATTTACCTTTAGGGCATCAAAAGGATAACGAATACATAGTTTCTTTTCTGAATCTGTAAGCGCATTCCAAATATCTATAATCCCTCTTTCCACATCTTGATGATTGGCTTCCAAAAAAGACATGAGCATTTCTTCTGAGTAATCTGGGTGAGTAGCCTTAATGTTCTGGATTTCTGCAATCAATTTTTCAAAATCCTCTTCTTCTGCACCAATCAAATCACTTCTTTGCTGGTCATTTTCGCTTGCCATAACAGAGAATGGAAAAGCCATTATCACCACCAGCATTAGGCTGAATACTTTAAATAGTTTCTTCATAGAATATACCTCCAATCTCATATTATGATTATATTTTACCATATTTAATGTACTATCCCATCTACATGTAATTTTTTCGATTCGCTGTGTAATAATTCCCATAGAGGCATTTTCAAAAAAAAGAATGGCAGTATTAAACAACCGCCATTCCACTCTTCATATACTTTTTACCACAGTAAAATGCAACCCAACCGGTATCTTCCAAATTTACCCATTTTTAGCATTTTCTATCTTTATTTCACTTCTATTTTTACTGTTCCTGAAAAATCATTACCTACAATCCCGATATAATTACTGCCATCTGGTAATGTTATTGTATTTTCATAAGTACCTGTTGTTTTTATTAAAGTTTTAGGTTCATTGCTACCAGAAATAATGAATATTTCAGCTTCTCCTTTTGTTATTTCTAGGTTACAAAACAATTCAACCTGCTTCCCTGCCGCTCTTTCTATTGTTGTTCCTCCAAAAAGATATTCTGTATCAGAAAATTTTTTGTACTCTGCTTGATATGTCCCCGTATAATAATCTTCCCCATAATCTCTTTTCCCTTGCAGGTTTATATCATTGGTTAATTGTACTTCTCCCACCTTTTCGACTACTGCATTATATTTTTCCAACACCTCCTCTTTTGAACACCCAGACAATAACAAGCAAAACATTAGAATAAAGAAACAACTTTTTTTCACTTATAACCACCCTTTCTTTGGTTTGACTTTTTTTGTTTTTGTACGAGTTTTTTTGTTCTCCTTTTCTTTCATTGTTGCGACTAAAATTACAGAAATAGCAACAATAATTATCAAGCTACATAAACACAATGGAAAACTCCATTGTACGGATGTATCATAACTTCTATACCCAATTAATCCCAGACTTGCAGTAATAGGATATATATTAGCCAATGTCATATTTCCTGCTGCAAACATACCTCCATATCCATACACAAAAGCAACAATGACACCTATCATAAAGCCGCCTGATAGTCTGCTTGTTATAACAATAATTGGTAATACCGCTAGATACAAAAATAAATTTTCCAATGTTATTTGTACTAATCCTTGAATTACCAAATTTACTGTAAATCCAGGAAAACCAACTATACATTCTGCAATTAACGTAAATATTGTACAAATAAGCCCAAATAATATTGATAACATTGCACATACAATAAGTTTTCCTACCAACAACTTTTTAAATGAAATTGGAATGGTAATAATATTCTTCAAAACATCGTCTTTTTCTTCCCGCGATATAATATATCCAGCAATCAAAGCTATGCACATTGGGAAAATCATTGACATATTATTTTTGATTACCTGCTCTATTAAGTATCGAAAATCCCATACAGATCCATCATTAGCCATAGAAGTAAAAAGTGTCAATAGAACAGAGAGTAGCATAAGAGCTATCCCCGCCCATATAATATGATAACGTTTTAATTTCAATAATTCGGTTTTTACAATAGTCCTCAATTTTATTCCCCCCTTTTCTTGTACAAACAGTCAATTAATAGTATTGAAATTCCTGCCATAATCCCAAGAATTAATATTACTTGAAAAGTTGAAGGAATTAATCCATTCATTTGTTCAAGGTTCATATTAATTCCATGTCTTTTCATATCTCCAGCACTCCAAAATGTTGTAAGCGGCGTAGGAAGTAACCATAATATTGTCTTAGGTAATGCATCGAAAAGTGCTGTTGCACTCATATTTAAAACGCTATAAAAAATACATAATAAAACAGAGAAAACATAAGTACGACTAAAAAATACCACTATAACAATCAATGGTAATGTTCCTGCGGTAATAAATATTCCTGTTTCAACCGCCAGAAATATTTTGTATCCTAAACCGTATACATCTAACGTAAACATACCAACCAGAACTGTTGCTACCGTTGATGCTATGCAAAATACAACGCCTATAATAAATAGCACTATAATTTTTGCTGTAACTACTTGCGTACTGGATAATGGGATTGTTTTAATATTTTTAAATGTATCATTATCACGTTCAATAAAAAACAACATAGCAGCTACTACTCCGATAATACAGGGTAATAAAAATTGGATTCCATACCCCAATACCATATTGAATAGTCCGTCAAATGCGTCCGCTTTATCAATATATTGCTCCATCATAGCTGGTGTTGTCATTAAATAAGCCAATGGAAGCGGAAACATAAATGCAGCTAAAGTTACTAAAAGAATAAACTTTTTTCTTTTCAATTTTTGAAATTCAACCTTAACTAATTTAAGCAATTCCTTCACCTCCGGTCACCCTTTTAAAATAATCTTCCAATGTTTCTTCGCATAAATGAACTTCTGTAATTTCCAATCCTTGCTTTACAAAAACATAAGTAATTTCTGATCTAGGGATTGTTGTATTATATAATTGAAGTCTATTTTTATCACATATTTGAAAATCATCACATTCAAATTCTTTTCTTAAAATTTCCGCTGCGCGCTGGCTATCCGATACCATAAAATTGACATAGCGACTATTTTTTTTCGCCAATTCTTTCATACTTTCTTCTTCAAGTAAAATTCCCTTATCAATAATCCCTATATCATCTGCCAGTAATTCTATCTCTGATAATATGTGACTAGAAATCAAAATAGTTTTTCCCTGAACATCACATAACTCTCTAATAAACGAACGTACCTCTGCAATACCTATAGGATCCAAACCATTAATAGGCTCATCTAATATCAGCAAATTGGGATTGTGCATAACTGCCAATGCAATGGCCAGTCGTTGTTTCATCCCAAGTGAATATTCCGCAAATAACTTTTTATCACGATAGGGCAAACCGACAACTTCCAAAGCATCTCTTACACACTTACTTTTATTTAATCCTCTAAGCTCCGCAAAAATACGAAGATTTTCAGTCCCAGTCAAATTAGGATAAAATCCTGGTGATTCTATTAAACTACCTATATGCGGTAAAATATCTTTACTATTGGTTTCCATACTTTTCCCAAATATTTTTATGTTTCCCGATGTCGGTTTTGTTAATCCTAACAGCATTTTCATTGTAGTCGTTTTTCCTGCTCCATTACGTCCCAACAGTCCATAAATTCTTCCTTTTTTCACATGCAAGTTCATTGCAGAAACACTCTTTTGCTCTCCATACTGTTTTGTTAAATTATTGGTTTGAATAATATATTCACTCATTTTTTTATACCTCCTTTTTTTATACTGTAATTATATACCAACTACATTGAGATTTCCTTGAAGTAACCTTGAGGTAACCTTGAGATTTTCCTCTTTCTCTATACTTCTTTTTCCACAAGATGTATAATAATTTAAACTATAAAATTTTAGGAGATAAAAATATATGTATGATAAATTTATACTTATCGTTGATGATGAACAAGAACTACTCACCCTTATTAAAACAATCTTTGAAAGAGCAGGCTATACAAAAATAATGACCGCAACATCTGGAGAAATGGCTTTACAAATAATAAGAGAAACTCTACCTGACATGGTTATTCTTGATGTTATGTTACCTGGTATGGACGGATTTGAGGTATTGCAAGAAATCAGAGCCCTCAGTAAACTTCCGGTTCTTATGCTGACCGCCAAAGATGCAGCCGAAGATCGTTTTTCTGGTTTTGAATTGGGAGCAGATGATTATTTAATCAAACCATTTTTGCCTAAAGAACTATTGTTACGTGTTCAAGCTATTTTAAAAAGAAGTTATCCTACAGAGAAACGAATTATAGAATTAGAAAATTCTTTTATAGATATTGATAAGGCAGAAATACATCGTGAAAATAAAATTATTCCTTTGACTGCTAAAGAATACAATATATTATTAAAACTTGTAGATAATGCCAATCACATTGTAACAATAGGAACTCTTTGCCAAACTGCTTGTGGTGAAATGTGGCAAGGGTATGAAACTACCCTCATGACACACATTCGGCATCTTCGAGAAAAAATCGAAAAAAATCCTTCTTCTCCTGTTTCACTGCTAACAGTTAAGGGGCTAGGGTATAAATTGCTAGTGAAAGGAGTAAAATAATGAAGCTTGCCAAGCGTTTTTTTAAAAAATATCTTCTTTCCACCCTTATTATATTGATTTTATTTTTTGTACTAAATATTATTTTAATATGTGGGACTTTACTCATGGCATGGAATAATTCTACTGATCCAGATATACCCGTCCAAACCATTAGCAAAAATATCACGCTCAATGTAGATGGAACAATTTCTTCTACTGATTATATAGAAAATATTCTAAAAAATAAAAGTGCCTGGGCGATGATTTTAAACGAACAAGGAAATGTCATTTGGGAAAAATTTTTACCCGAAGAATTGCCAAGAACCTATTCAAATTTACAAATAGCCAAGTTTAGTCGGTGGTACTTACAAGAATATCCTGTTTTTATCCAAGAACATTCTGCCGGCTTATTGGTTATCGGGTGCGAACCTAATAGTATAACAAAATACAATTTTTCAATAGATATTAATTATATTCACAGCCTAATAGTCGGTATCTTTTTAATGATTTGTTTTAATATATTACTGATATTTATATTATTCTGGCGTAATACACATAAAATAGAAAAATCTATAGTGCCAATCATTGACGGTATTGACTCTATTGCTCAGGGAAAACCCATTACCCTTTCAGAAACAGGTGAACTTTCAAGTATAAATGCTGAACTAAATAAGGCTGGAAAACATCTTCTACAAAAAGAACAGGCGCGTGCCGAATGGATTAATGGTGTTTCGCATGATGTCCGGACACCTCTTTCTATTATTTTGGGATATGCTTCTGAAATCGAAAAAAATGAAGATGCTTCGCAACCTGTACAACTACAAGCAAGTATAATTCGTAAACAAAGCGAAAAACTCCGTAGCCTAATCGCAGATTTAAATTTAACTTCAAGACTAGAATACTCTATGCAGCCTTTAATAAAAACCAGTTTTTCTCCTGTGGAGATTGCCCGCCAAGTAATCATTGGCTTTATGAATGGACCAATAGACAACAAATATTCTTTTGATTTTCATTCATCATCTGATATGATTCCAGTATTGATCAAAGGAGATACGGAACTTTTTTCAAGAATGCTAAGCAATCTAATTCAAAATTGTATTAATCATAATCCTCATGGTTGTGAAATAACAGTTGAAATTTTAAAAGAAAATGATACCTGTATTATTTCCGTCATTGATAATGGTGGCGGTATGACTTCTACACAAATAGAAAAAATGAATAGTGGTATTTTTCCTAATAATATGTACAATTCAAATGGGGAGTCTGTTCATGGATTTGGTCTAAAATTGGTTTACCAAATATTAACCGCCCATAACGGAAATATCAAATATGAAAATATACTTCCTCATGGCTTAAAGGTCATATTAGAGATACCTATTGAACATATTGATCCGTATGAAGAAAAGATCTCTTAAAAGAACAGGTGAAAGCCATTATCTGACTTTCACCTGTTCTTAATTATTTACACTATCATAATATGCTCCCTTTAACTGAAGTAGTTCCACATGTGTTCCGGATTCAATTATTTTTCCTTTTTCAACTACGTATATTGTATCAGCATCTTGTATGGCATTCAGTCTATGTGTAACTACAATCTGGGTAATATGTAGTTGTTTCAAATTATTACATATTCTTCGTTCTGTAAGAGGATCTAAGTTGCTTGTGGCTTCATCAAAAATAATAACTTCCGGTTTCAGTGCCAATGCTCTTGCTATAGCAATACGCTGTTTTTGTCCTCCTGAAATGTTCTGTCCATTTTCTCCCACAAATGTATTAAGTCCCAATGGGAATTTTTCTATATCATCTTTCAGTTCTACTAAATCTAAATAATGATATATTTCCTCATCTGTCAACGTATTTGTAATATCCACGTTTTCTCTAATTGTTCCATTCATTGCCATTGGAACCTGAGTAACTATGGCAAATATCCGATCTATATCCTCTTTGCATATTTGTTTTATATCTTCCCCGTTTACTAAAATTTGTCCTTGATAATGAGAAAAGACGTTCAATAATAATTTTGTAATTGTAGTCTTTCCACTTCCTGAACTTCCTACAAATGCTATCTTCTCCCCCTTTTTTAGCATCATACTAACATTCTCTACATCTGGCTTCGTGCTTCCATAGTAAGAAAATGTTACTTGCTGCATTTCCATAGACTCAAATGAATTAATATGCTGAGTACCATTTTTACGGTTAGATTTATAATTCATTAACTCTTTTAAACGAATCATTGTTTCCTTTAAAACATTAATTTGAGGTACCACCAAAGATAGAGTTTGAAATGGACCTGTAAAATATCCGGCAAGTGTGACAAAGGCTATTAACGTTCCTAATTCCAACCTATTATCACAAACCAAGTATCCTCCTATAACGTAAAGTATCAATGAAGAAGCTATTGAAAAAGCCCCCACCACCGACTCCATAATATCACTTATTTGTACACGCTCACGTAATCTCTTAATTAAATGCTTATAATCCTGTTTCAGACTATCACTCAGCATATTCTCTATTCTCATGCACCTTATTTGCTGGATATTAGTCAAAGTTTCTACCATTCGTGCCTGTAATGCACTCTGATCTGCAATATAATTTTTAACCTTTATTCTAGCTTTTTGATTTAAAATCATTACTATTGTTATCTGTATAACAGTCATTACTATTATAACTGCAAACAATGGTATTGACTGTGTTATCATCATTATTCCGCAAAAAACAGCAGTAACCACATCTATCACTGTTGAAATTAGAGCTGTTGATATAAATTCGTATATATCACTGACACTATTAAAGCGATTTTCAATATCTCCTGATGAATGGCTTTCAAAATAACTTAAATCAATATCAAATATTTTATTCAGCATTAAAAATATAGTATCTTTGTATATATTATTCTGTAAAATAAGTATTACCCTTTTTTTAGCTAAATTTGCAAGTAAATAACTTAATGCCACTGATAATATCAGTAACGCATATTTTACAAAATTGAAGCCTAATGTATCATACGTTATTTCATTGACTATTTTTTTTATAATGAGCGGTGGAATCAATATAATTCCCTGTGTAACCAACGTTAGAATACTTGCCAGAAATAATTTGCTTTTATTTATAGGTATAAGAAAAGACTCACGTTTCTCACGTTTATAATTCTTTTCTGTTGGTCGAACACATACAAGTACATCTAAAAAATTCTTTTTAATATATGAATAATCAACCTTTTCTTTTCCTTTTAAAGGATCTAAAAGTATATATTTCCCATATTTTTTCTCCGCAACTACAACATAATGATTTTCTTTTGAACACATGATAATCGGTAAACATTTTATCAAATTTTCTTCGGTTTCGTAGTTTCCATACGCCTTGAATGAAAAATTATGTTCTTCCGTAATTTCTTTCATTTTTGCTAAAGACATACCATTTCTTCCAATACTTGTTGTAGCTTTTAATTCACTAATATCTATCTTATATTTATAATATTGGAAGATCATTGTCAATGCTGCTATACCACAGTCTGTTGTCCCCATCTGGCGAATCAATGGCACACTTTTTTTGTGCATAAATACACCTCCCTAGTATAATAAATTAGTATTGGAAATAATAAATTCTATTATTTCCAATACTATCATTTTAGACTTCCAGAGCAATTACACAAGGTAAATCCTTTTTTATATCTCGCAGCAAAGAATATCCCATGCCACATAGTCCTGTCATAAATCCTTGCAATTTATATCCATATAGATACGCATTATCGCAATCAAATACACCATTACATACATTCTCAGCAATAATATCACGAATATCTACATAATATTTTTCTATCTTTTTATCTGAATGGTCTTTTAAATATTCAAATAAAATTTCTGTATTACCTAAATTACCATGACATAGACAATTGTTTCCTAAAATTCCCTCTTTTAATATTGTATTCACTGCTACTTTTATATCATTTTCTATCAAATCCGAATACCGCCCATTCAATATGACATTTACTTTAGATCGGCTAAGCAATATGCCTGCAGCGCCATGACACCAAGCAACGGTAAAACTTCCTCCATCAGATGCTTTTTCTCCTGCATATACCCTTTCGTCTTTCCAATTTCCTTTTTCTTTCACAAATAAAGAATTTTCAAATTTAATGCCATCGAGCAGTGATAATAAATACTCCTCTTTCTGAGTTACCTGCCATAGTTTTGCCAGTGCTAAAACTATTCCAGATGCTCCATGTGAAAATCCCGCTAACGGCGAAGTTCTTCCATCTCCATTCCATCCGCCTTTAATAGAGCCTTCCTTTTCCTGAGCATTTACTATTATATCTCCTGCTATTTCTGCCGAAGCGATATACTCTTTATTTCCAGTTAGCTGATACATATTGATCAATGTAATAACTGCGCCTGCATTACCATAGACCAGATCAAAACTGTTATCTCTGGTAATCGCTTTCTTTAATATTTTATAGTGCTTTTTTGCATAATCCAAATATTTTTCTTTATTTGTAATTTTATACAGTACCTCATAAGTGTACATTATAGACGCTTCTCCACCAAAGGCGCCACTGCTTTCATTTTCTATTCCCTCATTTCGTTCACACATCTCATCTGTGTATGTAAATAATTCCTTTTCAATCGCATTGCATATAATAAGGTACTCCTTTTGGGGATCAACAGCATACAATGCGTTAAAGAAAATTGCTAGCCCAGACATTCCTTCATATAAATAGGTACCAAGTGGTCTTATATCCCATGAGCAGTCATCTTCATTTCCTATTAGAGTAACACCAATCCAATTAACTTCTGTTCTATCTTTATTAAAAACAGCAGTTTTTATAAGAGAATCAGCCAATTTCTGAACAGCTTTTAACAGATGAGCCTTATTTTTTTCTCTGTGCGGAATCATTTTCATTTGTTGAAGCTCTATCTTTTTATCCTCAACCTGAAATTCGTTTATCTCTGTCAGAATAATATTCATGAACATTAATTGCCTTTTTAAATCATCTTCATCTAACAATACTATCTTTTTCTTTAAGTGTTCCAAACTGGTATATTCAAAATAGTCTTCGATTTTCTCACCTTCTGATCCGAAAAGAGATTTACCTGATGTATTGAGATAAAAATATGGAATGTCCATGTTTAACATGTCTTTTATCTCACATTTCACAACACCTTTATCTCCTTGTGTAGCTTCATACTGTTTAAATAAACTACACAAAAACATTTGTCTATCTCTTCCATCTTGCATAAAATCCGGATGAAAAGATGTGTGTAATAACATAGAATATCTTTGGGTATCCTGAACTAAATGGCGAATATTTAAATTACCAAACATGTCGGCATATTCAAGAAACTTTTCTTTGTTCTCCAAAACATATTTATACGCATCTTCAAATCCTGCATTTATTTCTTTTAGATAATGAAATGCTGATACATTTTCTCCATCTAATTTAACAAGATTTTGATTTACTCCAGTTGTAGGATGTTCATATACAAATCTCATATTTGAAGTACATAAATCCGCTATTTTAGGAATAACTATAGGATATTCCTTTCCCTCACTACCTTTAATTGCACTCATATCTACGCCTTGGCCCAAATTTGAAAACCTATAGTGTGGCAATAAACCTGAGTATAATACTGACTCATGAAGGATATAATTTATTTCCTCCTTTGCAGAATTTGTTCTCCCTCTTCTACGGTTGTCTAGTATAGTTTCTGCATCTATAATAATTGGATATTCTCCTGCGGCAATCACATTTTCTTCATGTAAATCATTTGTATTAAGAATATAACTACCGAAAATCAATATTCCAAATCTATAAAAATACCGTCTGATTTCATCCTCTGTTTTACAACTTTTATAATATACAAATTCCTCCCAACCATACTCCTGACAATCTAATATTTTTGGTTCATACATCTCATATTTACAACCAGCATTTATCTTTCCCAGAAAATCGAAATACACTTTTTCAATTTTTAATGAACGTGGTTTATACACAATTTTAGTGCCATTATCCAACTTAAGAATACTTACCCTATTCCCTTTTTTATGAGAATCCGAGATATTAGAACTTATTTCAACTACATTTTTAAATTCTAAACCTCCACAAAATTTATTCGCAATTTCATTTTTATCTTTATTAAGTCTTTCTAATAAAAGTACATAATAAGAAGATAAGTTTTCTACGGTTTCTGTAACTGAACGTAGTAAACATGGATATATATTGAAAATCTCCTGTTTATACGATTTCTTACTTAAAAAATTATTATTATAATAATCGTATTCTTCCTCTGAATTTCTTCCATTCAGTTTTCCCGTCTTCTTACAAAGATACATTTCAAACATTAATATTCCAAGACTGATCTTCCCTAATCTCTCTAATAAGGTATTTGCGTATGTATCTATAATAGAATCCGTCAAAAAAAGACTTGTTCCATTTTTTAATATGTCTATTCCGTAATTGATTAAAGGTATAAAAAAATTATCAAATGCCAATTTTTCTCCTTTGAATCCGGAATAGTTATAATTGATTGGTTTTTCAAATAATTCTATTTTTACCTTTTCCATTTCTGACATCACGTGATTGTTTTCACATACATAATTTTCAGAATTTAAAACTTTTACTAAATCAATACCATAACATTTCTCAGCAACTCTTAATGTATCTTCTCCTAAAATCTTTTTCCAATATTCAAATATATCTTTTTTATTTTCTGCTTCTGATGTTGTATAACTTCTTTCTGTAAAATATGATGCTCTCTCAGTATTCATGTTCTTAAACACCCCATTCTGCTTTCCATTTCAACTCACAATTCGTATCTGTACTGCACAAACTTCAATTAACGCTTACCCTCTTTATCAACACCTGTGTTTATTTCTTAGGGCAGCAAGGTTTCAGCAAAGTACCAAAATAGCATTCTGCTGTACTTGTACATAAAACTCCGCCGGAATTTCTGGTTTCACCAGCTCCTGCTACAAATTTGTTTAAATCTGCTTCCTGCAGCTCCATCATAACGTTACCAGCTGGATTGCTAAAGTTTTCTTCTCTTGTAATAGGATTTCTCATTTCACTCATAATTATTTCTCCTTTCATAAATCAATTTTGTACAGTACAGATACTAATTCTAAATTGAAATGGTTGAATTATTTTCTTCTGTTCCTTACATTTTAGATAATACACCTTTTATTTCTTGAAATTTTATTCATGTAATAAAATCGACTGTCTATGTAATTTTTGTTAGAATATTAATAGTTTTATTTTTTCACATCTTCCATATAAAAATATTACTGTCTACCAACGTAACCGTTCAAAACAAAAATCTTTTCTACAATGTCAAAAGCGGATATGCGCTAAATCGCATATCCGCTCCAAATTCTTTCAAACCGCAAATAATATTTCCCTATATATTCTCTGCAACTCTCATAATATTCAATTATCCCACCATATTTTTCGATATTTGCTAGGTGTCCTCCCATACTTCTGCTGAAACGCCTGGTTAAACGTCCTTTGGCTTTCAAATCCGAATTCAAGATAAATATCCATAATCCTTTTATCTGTATTTTCCAGCAGATTGGAATAATAATGATGTAATATTCATCACCAAAAATGATTATCAAATTTCAACAAAAAGATGTAAATAATATCAAATACACCGTCTACCTTTTACCTCAATTTTTTTAATCAATCTTATTTCCGCTTACCAACATTTTCTTTTTTTAAAATTTTAGAAGTTTTTACAAGTGCTTCTATTAAAGTTAAACCTGTCAGAATTACAGCAACCCCCATCATAAATAATGTCCATGCTTTGCCCTTATCAAAGGTTACCAAAATAGCTATCACAGCTACAGGCATGTTTATATATCCTAAACTTGTTGCCCATTGAATAAAAAAGTTCGGCCAAAACTTTTTCTCTTCTTCCACTTCATTCACTGTTTTCACTTTTTTGGCGAAATAAAGCATACAGACTATAGATACAGCTATCAGTATTATTTTCCATACACAATTAACTTTCGTTTCCTCTGGTGGAAAAAAGGTATCTATCATGATAACTGCTATTCCAATGATAAATGCTATTTCACTATACAATCCTGAATAAGCGGAATCTTTCATGTCATTTACTTTTTTCTCTAAAGCAGTAATTACAGATTGGTGATACTGTTTTGCACTTTTCTTATTTCCGTTCATGTAATAAATCCTCCATTAATAATAACATACTATTTCATCTCAATTATATCTCCCAAAAACTATAACTTTTTCAACCGATACCCCACATTGACCAACGTTTCGATAATATCATGTCCCATCTTTTTTCTTATCTTCCATATCACATATTCTACTGTTCTGTATGGTATCTGATCATCATGATAATGAATACCCCATACAGAATGATAAATAGTTGTCTTTGGCATTACCCAGTTTGGCTTTAAAGCCAGTAGATATAAAACTTCAAATTCCCTGGGTGTCAGGTCTATCTCCTTTCCTTCGTAGATAACCTGATAGGACATTGGATTTAACTGTAATTTCCCGTTGCCCAACACTACATTCTCTTTATATTCTGGAAAAACATACTTCATGTGTATGTCTCCTCTTGATTTGTAAATTCAACTTTTCTCATTCCAGAAAGAAATACTGGACGAAAACTCCTCGCCCAGCACTTCTTCAATTATCAGTTATTTTAATGCACTCTCTATATCCTCCGCTGCTTTTTCTATAATTTGAAGATACTCTTGGAGCTTTTCAGACTGGATATTTTTTTCTGCAAGTGAATTGATTAGAAAGCAACTTGTTTTTATGCAGCTTAGCGGATTTCGGATATTGCTCTGCAGTTCCGCCCGCATAGTACGATAATCATTTTCTATATCCAGTGTCATTGTTACTGCCCTCTCACAAATATCCAGCAGTTGATTGATACACTCTGCCAACTCTTGCACCGGATCATTCAAATACCTGCACCTAACTCTTTGTTCCAAACATTGTTCAGAAAGAATATCGTTCAAATCATTTAACAGCAGTCTACATTCTCTATCACGTTCCATTTCTACAGCTCCATTCATGCACGAAAATCAATAATAGAAAATTCCTTTTTCTCCGGTCGGTATTTGTATATAAAATCATAAGCGCCATAATTTTCGTCTAAATCTTCACTTATGTAAAGAGCAGATATTCCCAAACTTTTTGCTGCATGATAAGTAAGTATTGCAAGTTCTGCCTTGCTCTGCTCTTGCATTCTTTTGAATAAATCGAATATCACAACAACCTTCCTGCCTCCGGAAAAGGCACGCGCACAGATACATCTCATTTCTTCTCTATGATTAAGATCCGAAGGATATTTTTGTAATAAGTACCCTATGTCAAAAGCCTTAACCAATTCCTCTATATTGGTTTTATCTCCGTCTAACAGACTTGGCATAGAAATATTTTCTTCAATCGTCATAAATTCAATCAGCGGAAACTCTTCTGCCGCTATCCCAAACAAGCGCCTGTTTAAAAGAGAACGACTATTTTCGTCCAAATCAAGCCAGTCTTTATTACATACAAATATCTCATCTGTTTTCGGTTTTCTATATCCGCAAAAGATTTCAAAAAGTATCCGTCCAAAATTTTCCCCACACATAAAAAAGCAAACTTCTTTGGAATTTACCTCAATGTTTAAATTTTGTATATAGGCTTCCTCGTCTGTCATATTTTCAACTAGAAGTGGATACATAGTTTCTCTCCCTCACATTAAAAGGCACTAGATAACAGAAAATTTTATTCTTACCTAGTGCCTTTTTCTAAACTGCCTTTGCCTGCATTTGCAAGTTTTACCACCAACCAGTTACTACTGCTGTACAGTTATTGTATCCACTCTCCATACAATCTTGTAAACAATCATCAGGATCACAGTACTGTACTTCGATTTCAAACATTTCTTCCTGTACTACTTTTTCTAATTCCTTCATAATAACCTCCTTTTCTACAAAGCGATGGGCAGATACCTGCCCACCGCCCTGTCCAAAACTACATAGGAACAATCGCAATTACAATAATACTTAAAATTGCGCCTCCCGCACTTGCCGCAGGGACAAAGTCTGTCAACATAGCCTCGTCTAATGATGTTCCGTTTAACATTGATAATGGTTCAAACATGTCACATCCTCCTTTCTACAAGCGTTTTATAGGAACTTCCTATGGATTAAAAGTAAGCGATGAATAATCCACCGGTTTTTCAGTATCCAAAATTTATGAGATAATCCCTCTAAGGAGTGGTATCTCTATAACTTTTCCAGTTTTTTGCACTTAGGACCATTTCACTTCAGTTCTTCTGGTACCTGTGCTAATCTCACTCCAAATAAAAAACAGGAGTTGAATTTTTATGCCTAAAAAAAATCCAAGACGTACAGATAAAGAATGGTTGGATCTGATCCAGGAATGCCGGTCCAGTGGTCTTTCTGATAAATGCTGGTGTCAGGAACATCATATCCATACAAGCAACTTTTATTACCAGATACGAAGACTTCGACAAAAAGCCTGTGAGATACCGGAACCAGTCCATTCTTCTTTTTCAGGAAAACAGGAAGTTGTACCGCTTTCTTTTGAGGAACCGGCAGTCTGCCCATCCTCAGTGCAGCTCAAAACGGATACCATTCCAGACTCTGTTATAAAGATCACTTATCACAGTTTCCAGATTGAGATCACCAACGCAGCAGACCGTGAGACCATATTTCATACGTTATCAGCGCTGCAGGATTTATGTTAGGTGATCTGTCCGGTGTGTCTAAGATCTTCGTTATCACCGGACGTACAGATATGCGAAAAAGTTTCGACGGGCTTATGGCTATCATACGCGATACTTATGAACTCGATCCGTATGCAAATGCAGTTTATCTTTTCTGTGGAAGGGATAGCCGTAAACTTAAGGCACTCCATTTTGATAAGGATGGTTTTGTGCTGCTCCAGAAAAGGCTTGACGGAAACGGCAGGTTCCAGTGGCCGCGGAATGCTTCGGAAGCCCGTCTTTTGACGCGTCAGGAATTCCGGTGGCTTATGGAAGGTCTTTCCATCGATCAGCCCAAAGCAATCAAAGGCACAGGCAGAAAAAAAGATTTCTGATCCTTTGTGCAAAACAGAGAATTTTAAATTTTCTATATCCGTGACAGCAGGCAGCCGCCAGACACTTATCCACTGCTTTCTTTTTTCCTTTCGAATGCGATGTGGATGAGACTCAAAAAAACATCTGTTTTAAAACAGCAGGTGGATATCTTTCCTAAAAGAATGAGCATACAGGCATATCTTTCATTTTTTTAGGAAAGATATCCACAACTGAGGTACCGTCAGATTGACAGTACCATCTGTCCCGTCTGTTTGCCATATCCCCGTACTTCTTTTATAATAGGGATAAGAAAACAAAGGACGGAAATGCCATGCCTCATGATACAGAAGATATGATCCAGCTTTTATTAAACACGAATAAAGAACAGGAACAGACCATTGTGGATCTCAGAGCTACCATAAAAGAGCTCCGCAGCACTATTGCGAACCTGAACGAGACGATAGATGAACTGAAAAGGAAGATCTTTGGAACATCCAGCGAAAAGACCAGGCGTCCTGATCAGGAGGAAGGAATCCAGGAGGAAGAAACGGTGACCGTTGTAAAAGAACATACACGGACCAGAAGAAAAAAGTCTGTTCGTGCAGATCTGTATGAGGCCCTTCCCATAAAAGAGATCTCCTGCGATGTTCCCCCGGAAGAAAGGATCTGTCCGGACTGTGGTTCCCCGATGGAACACCTGGGGTATAAGTTTGTCCGGGAAGAACTGCGTATCACTCCGGCAAAAGTGGTAAGGGTCCATTACATGCAGGAAACCCTTATGTGTCCTGTATGTCGGCAGGAGGATGAAACAATGATCGTAGAGGCAAAAACACCGACACCGCTTCTTGCCCATAGTCCCGCATCGCCGGATATGGTGGCAATGGTCATGTACCAGAAAAGCTTTCTGCACCTTCCCTTTTACCGTCAGTCAAAAGACTGGATGGAAAAAGGGGTGCCTGTCCCAAGAGAAACTGCAGCGCACTGGTACAATTACTGTTCATTGGAATATCTCTCTCCAGTCTATGAAGTAATGCATCAGGAACTGCTGGCAAGAGAGATCCTCCATGCAGACGAGGTACCCTGTCAGGTGCTTCATGAAGAGGGAAAAACTGCCACTTCAAAATCCTATATGTGGATCTACCTGAGCGGGACTGATGGAAAACCACCGATCATCCTGTATGATTACAGACCCGGACGGAGCGGGGATTATCCGATAGAATTTCTCCATGGTTTCACTGGGATGCTCCAGTGTGATGGGTATAGTGCATACGGCAGGATCGAAGATGTTGTCCTGGTCTGCTGTCTTGCCCACTGCAGGCGTAAGTTCTTTGAAGCAGTCCCAAAAGCACGTCAGAAAAAGCTGAAACTTCTGGACATTAATTCTGAACAGGAACTTGCAGAACCTCCGCAGGGAACTGCAGAAGACAGTTCCCTGCTCCCTGCCGAAAAAGGAGTTGCATTCTGTAACCGTCTTTTCTATATGGAACGTCTCTACAAAGAACTTCCACAGGAAGAACGAAAACAGAAACGCCAGGAAACAGAACCTGCCATCTGGAATGAATTCTGGACATGGTTGGAAACCCTGGAGCCTGCTGGCGGGAGTAAGCTTGAAAAAGCGGTAAACTATGCCTTTAATCATAAAGAGACCCTTATGAATTATCTACTGGATGGAAGATGCGAGATCTCTAATAATGCAGCGGAACGTCGGGCAAAAACCTATGTGACGGGGCGTAAAAACTTTCTGTTTCATGATACTGCTGATGGAGCAACGGCAAGTGCCATTGTATTGAGTCTCATAGAAACAGCGAAAGCCAATAACCTGAACATCTATCATTATCTCTACACCTTGCTGCTGTATATGCCGGACTATAAAAATGAGCCCGCAGGCATAAAACAGCTGCTGCCATGGAGTGACTTTATAAAAGAAAGATGTACCGGGATCATAGATATCGAAAAAGTAAGACCTGAAGAACGTGGGAACCTGAATATTTAAGGTTCCCAGGAAGTCGTGACCGGGTGATTATTCATCGCTTACGATTAAAAGATAACATTTTCTTTTGAAATTGATGTGCTATTGAAGTGAAAACCATGTGAAACTCTGGTTCTGTCAGAAATAATTTGATATGAGTTTTCATCTTTTAGAGAATATTAGTGCTTGATACAAAAACAGGTGATCCCAAGATTTTGAAATCACCTGCACCTTATGTATCCTTATTCTTTTTTATAAAATTCGTAGCATCTGAATATAATTCACATTTTCTTTTTCTGATAAACGTTCTCCGAATTTCCGGAATCTGTTTTTCTCGTTCTGATAGAAATTCAATAGCTCCGGCTTTTCCTCACACTCTAAGTACACAACGCCACCGCCAATTTCACGCTGTACATGTTTAAGAATGGTCAATACCGCTTCCATCATCTTTCCGCCATCTGGAACAGGTGCGTCTTTATGCTGATAATTTTTTCCAAACTGACCGATCAGAAAAGCAGAAAGAGCATATTCATCTGTCTTCTCATTTTTTTGTGCATACCGCTGTATCTTTTTTTGCAACGTAGAAGAAAGATTTTTTCCCCAGATTTGCACTGCTTTATGTGTGATTGCAAAAATTGCCAAAACCCTGCTATACTCATCTAACAAAAGATAAGTAATGGACATCTTCCGTTTTGCGAACTCTACCGCATTATTCCGGACAAAATTTTCTATTTCTTTATTCTTCGGACACGAAAAACCGGAGAGGACATCAACCACTGACTCCTCTCCTATAAGTTCTATATAATCTAAAATATTTACAACTGCATAATACATCTCTCTTAGTTCCTTTTCCTACCCAGGAATCTGCGTAATTCTTCTACACTATCTAATATTGGAATAGACGGTGCAGAAGGTTTCCATACTGGATCTTGACTGGACTTTTCAAGTGCATCTACAAATGCTTCTGCTTTTTTCGGATCTTCAATTACAACATTGGTAAGAATACTTGATGTAGCCATATAAAAGCACCTCCTCTTCTCTTATCATTCTCTTTGTTCTAAAAAGCGGTTTTATGCTGGCTGTCAGCCGCGACACCCTTCCGAATGTCTGAAATGTCGCCGGTATCATTCAGTCCCCGGTGCGGACTCACCGTATCTCCCTGGTGTGGGCGTAATACTCTTTCGAGTATAAAATAGTCCCAATATTTACCCTGCCTAGACGCAGTACAGCTTTTACGTGCCGCTACACGAAACCTTTTGGCTTAACTATATTATATGTGATATCCTAAGAAATATCAATGGTTTCCCCAAAATTTGTATCCTGTTATAGAAGGTTCATGGTCGTTTCCATAAACTTTTTCTATAATCTGTATCCAATACTATTTTATGAAAATCCAACATTGTGTGCTCTTGCATCAGTTTCTCACCCAATTTCACAAGAGGATTGGTTTCCCATTCCGGATCAATTCCTGTTTGATGAAAGTATCTTGCATAAGCAAATCCCTCCGCTACCGCATCTGAATTTTCAAATACTCCCACCATTGCATCTGTAAACTGTACAATGATTGAGTTTCCAAAAATACCCTGCAATTCTTCCGCATTCGCATCATCATATTTCTCTACATCAAAAAATAAAGAGAAATCATACGTATTCTCTTCTCCGTCTTCTGTTTCATAAGAAATGGTTCCAAAAATATCTCCCTTGCCAGACGGAAGTTCGATTGACTCTGAAAGCTCTAATTCATATTCAATACCATTGAATACTGTCGTTGCTTCAAACATTTGTGATATACAGGTACCTTCTTTTTCATAAATATCTTTTTGTAAAAAGGAAATAGGATTATACTCCATATTTTCCCATATCTGTTTTCCTTCCACTGTCCGTTTACACAAAGAATTTAAAAGCAGCATCATTGTTTCCTGATCTATTTCTTCATATACGTTCATAGGCAGCCTCCTTTTCTTTGGATTATCCACAAAAGTTCTGTAAGGGTTTATATTAATTTCTGGTTACAACATGATATTTAGTCAAATGACGTATGTGCGCGCCTTCTTAGTAGTTGCCAATATTATATGGCGTATCTTCCAAAAATTCAATCAGAATATAAAAACTTTTACTCACACTATCCTGCCTTTACATCTTTTTTAGTCTATACCCTACATTGATCAATGTTTCTATAATATCATGCCCCATCTTTTTTCGTATCTTCCATACTACGTGTTCCACTGTTTTGTACGGAATCTGATCATCATAATAATTACTCCCCCAGACCGAACAATAGATATTCTTCTTTGGAATAACCCAATTTGGTCTTTGTGCTAAAAGATACAGAACTTCAAATTCCCTGGGAGCTAAACTGATTTCTTTTTCTTCATAAATAACAGTATATGACATGGAATCAAGTTGAAATTTACCATTTCCTAATACAATTTCAGATTTATATTCTGGAAAAACGGTTTGCATTCATTTTCACCTCCATTAGCGTCTACTAAATTGGATCATACTATTTTATGCTATTAACAATTTTCTTGATACTTTATACGTTATCCCAAATAATACATTTTTTGTTATTTAGATACAAACAATGGGCAAAGCATAATGTGCCCTACCCATTGTTCCAAATTTCCTATTGTGAGTATTCTAATACACTATCGCTCACACATTCCATTGTATACTGATAAAATTAAATTTGTTTCAAAATATGTATCTGAATATTCATAGTCCATATTGCCACAATATTTATTTGCTAGGTTTTCTAAAATCATCATGCCCATACCGAGATGCCCATTTTTAGTTGAAACCAACTTCCCTTCTTTAATTTTAGGTTTTGTACCTATTGTATTACACACCTTTATAACAATATATTCTTTAAATCTATGGATACGTAAAATGATTTTTTTACATTGAATACTGCTTTCTTCGCACGCTTCTACAGCATTATCTAACAAATTAGCAAATAAAGCTGTAATATCTGTTTTATCCATAAAATCAAAAGTAATATCTTGCATATTTACTTCAAATTCAATTCTTCTCTGTTCACATATCTGCATTTTGTTCCATATGATTGCACAAACTATTTTATCGCTACAATAAAATTGTGGTTGAATTTCTGTAATATTACTAATCAATTCCTTTTCGTAATCTGTTTTATCGTTTCCAGTCAGTTCACTCAAAACTTGTATATGTTTTTTGGTATCATGTAGTATCTGCTGCATTTGTTCATAATTATCTTGTAGACCTTCATAATACCTCTGCGTCATCTCTAATTGTTGTTCAACTAATTCTGCTCTTTTTTCCATTGTAGCCTTTTTGGATAACATCTTATACAAATAAAGAATTCCCGCATCAAGAATTACCACCCCAAAACTTACAATTAATAATTCTATATTATTTTTTTTCCCTATTTCGTGTTTGACGAAATAACCTAAAATACTAAATTCAAAAACCATAAGAAAAATCATATAGAAATGTAAAATTCTTGAAATAGTATTTATTTGACAGTGTTGCAAAATTTGTATTACTAACTTATATGTGCATAAAATAATAACTGCATTTCCTATACCTGATACCAAAAAATATTTAGGATTGGTTATAGTATTATATGTACTACTTTGTAACACTGTGGAGAAAATAACTGTTACCACTATATCCGCAATTGCCAAATAGATAATTATTATTCCAGAATTAATTAATATACTTTTATCATGTGCTATATACAAACTTTTGCTTAATCCGTATAACAAAAGTGTTGAAAACAAAACATTTAATATCGGAATTCCAAACCATGCTATTCCGACACTCAAAATCACATATATGACATATATTCCTGTAAATGTTAGTTTATTATAACTAAATTTTCTTTCATATAAAGATTCCATAACATCAAAAAAGACATATCCAGTTACTATACAGGAACACATAACCCCTATAAGCCGAAGCACGTCAAACACCTCCCATTTAAATTTTATCAAATGTTGATTGCAAGAAATCATTAAACTTTGCTTTAAATCCTACTGCACGTTTCTGTGCCAATGGGATAGTACCTCCGTTTTCCATAAGTATATCAAACCCTTTGATGCGTTTAATGTGTAGCATGTTTATGATAAAGCTCTTATGTGGCGATTCAAAATTATATTTATTAAATTTTTCATACAATTCTTTCAAACTGTACGTAGCTATGTACTCACCCTGTGATGTATTAATCAAAACTCGCCTTGACATATACTCAAAATAATATATATCATCTAATTCTAATGTCAAAACTCCTTTTTCTGTTGTAAATGCAAATTTCTGTTTTTCTATTGAATTATCTAAGTAATGTATAACTTCTTTTAGAACGTTAAAGATTCTATTTTCTCGCACTGGTTTTTCAACATAATCAAATGCATGTACTTTATAAGCACAACTTGCATATTTACTGTAATTTGTTACATAAACAATTTTACTATTTACATCCCAGTTTCTTAACTTCTTTGCAGTTTCTATTCCATTAAGCCCTGGCATATCTATATCTAAAAATATGACATCAAAACGAATATTTGCCTTTAATAATTTTAAACCACTTGTAAATTCAGCCACCCACACAGGTCTTCCGATATCGGCAAAATATTCTTTCACTATAGCAATCAGTTTGCTGCATATCTGTTTATCATCATCACAAATAGCTACTTTTATCATTTGTATCACCTCCGTTATCCAACGCAAGTATATTTATAATTTTATATCATACCTAAAAAAAGAGGATTTTTCACTATTTTTAATAAATAATATCTAGAAAATCACTTATGTTTTTTGTCTTCCTTTCCCAATCAGTAACATAATTGTTTCTATAACCCAAGCACATATAATTCCATTTATAATTTCCTTAAAAAATAGGGATAACAGACAAATTATCCCTTCTATAATTAAAGTTTTTATTGTTTTTTTCTTATATATTGTCAATTCCTCTCGACTTAACGGTCTATTTGAAGTTTCTTGTGGAGAAAAAGTACTAATAGCCCCTGCACAAATACCTAAAATAATATATATCACGAATAATTCTACATATTCAAGAATATAAAAAAGAAGTATGGAAAACGAAGTAACAATCCCTGTACAAGCATAGCATCCTTTCGAACTTTTTGCATGATATCCGCCGGCATACTTTCGTATACCGGCATATGCCACCAAGAACACTGCTGTACATATGAATTTTTTGCAAATCGTTCCCAATAATAAGATTGTAACTATATGAAATATTTTTTTTATTAACAACGTCAATCCATATTGGTATAATTCTGAATCTTGCTGATGTATAATATTGTTTTTAATGAGTATTTTTACAACTCTCTCAACCATCTTTTATTTTTTTCTTTTCTCAATTTATGTACGCATTGAGGCATTTTAGGCTGCCCATGAAAAAATACACAAGTTGTATTTGCACTTCTTTCAGCCTCCTTATATGACATCTTTGCAATAAATTCAGCGATACCTCTTTTTACATTCATTGATCCTTCCTCCGTTTCGTGTCTATTATATTATTACATATAAGATTATATTTTTCTTTTATCTTAAATGCAATAGCAATGGACAAACTACGAATTATCAGGTTAAACTACGATTAGGTTCTTATATAACCTTTAGAAGTCATTTATACTTGTGATGCTGATATGATAGGTGTGTTTGTATCTGCCAGAGGCTAACATCACCGCCAAGTTGTTTCTAGATTCTTCGAACTCACACTGAGAGTAGAAAATCCTGATAGATTTCTTACATTTCCAATGGAACAGAGCCAAGAGATCCTTTTATTCTTAATTCAGTAAGCTTCCGTAGGAATCATTCATCCGATATCAGTATCAATAGATTGACATATTTTTCCAAGATTTTAATATAGCTACCTGCTGTCCTTGCTATTTCCAGATCAATAAGCAGTTCTGAACGACAGACATATTTGGTGTTGCAATAATGTTTATAGGCTTCTACGTCAAAAGCATAGATCATATACGTTTTACTACAATCTGTGTTTGTACCAGTAATAAATTCGATATATACCAGCATACCAAACCTATCTTTTAATGGAACTTCTTTTAATTTTAGGTTAGCAAACTAGTTACACGAATGTTTTTAATAACTTTATAACTCAGTGATGTTATATAGAATAATATCTTTTACATACTGCTTCTAACAAGGGCTCCGGATATTTCTCGACAAGCACAGCATCGGTACTATTTGCATCCAATAGTTATGATATAGATAATTTTTTAGTACACTATAGCACACAATTAATCGTTTTCTTAGAAACACCGCAGCGCTCAACAATATTCTGTTGACTGAAATTTAGGCTTGATAGCCTGAGAATCTCACGATAATTGGTTTTCCCAAAAAAGGAATTTCCGTTTTCTCTGCATGAATAGTAAAGACACGGACACCAGAATACTCAGCAAATCATTTTTATTACTGTATATTGATTATGATATACAACATTAACCATAGTGATTTTATTTTTTCTCAATTTCTTATTTATTTTATTTATTAATTTTTGCGACAAACTCTTTTTTGTAAATATTCGTACAACATACCAATCTTTATATTTATGAATTCGTATATAAAAATGAAACACTTTACCATAAAAATATAAGTCATGAATTACTTGAATTAAGTATATTTCAACTCTTGCTATAGACTTTTTCTGTCCTTGTAAATTATTTTTATCATAAAACCACTCTATAATACATAATGGACATTTTTCTTTTATTTTTTTCTCTAAAAGTTGACTCCATTCAATACATTGATATTCCATCACATCTTCTCCTTTTCCATTTTATATCAATATACAACTTTAAGTTCTATTATTCAACGCTTAAAGATTATTTCTGAACACGGAAGCATAAAATATAATGATATGAAACATAGGAGGTGATACTGTATGCAAAAACCTGATAAAAGAGCAATTGGTGAACGGATTAGAAAACATCGCGAGGAACTCAACATGAGTAGAGAACAGCTTTCCGAAATAATGGGTATTACTTCAAAGTTTCTCAGTGATATTGAATTTGGTCTTCGGGGATTTTCAATTGAAAAACTTTTTTTATTTTCAGAATCTCTAAACCTTTCAACCGAATATATTCTGTTCGGCACAGGTCCTTCTATTAATGATCGTATTTTTTTACAAAGCATTAATAAATGCCCAGAAGAAAAGAAAGAATATCTCCTCTTAATACTCAATAAAATCATAGAATCTTATAATATAGATACTAAAACTGTATGAAATACTCAGCAGGATTATACCTCGATCTACCCCTTATGTGCTAGATTTTCATGTATCAAAACCGTATTCAACATACAAAAAGGGTGTTGCATTCTGCAACACCCTAAAACAATTTACTTATAAAATAATCAAGCACCATTTGCATTCGCAGTTAATGCTCCACCTGCTGTTCCACCCAGCGTTCCGAAGGCAATTGTACTACCTCCACCAACCAGACATCCTGCTGCACATCCTGCTGCGCATGATCCTGAACACAATGTGCCTGAACAGTTATCTACTGGCATTACTTCTCCCATATCGCATTTTCTCCTTTCGTTTTACTCAAAATCAGTCTTTCTTATTAAGCACCATTTGCATTTGCGGTTAATGCTCCGCCTGCTGTTCCACCCAGCGTTCCGAAGGCAATTGTACTACCTCCACCAACCAGACATCCTGCTGCACATCCTGCTGCGCATGTTCCTGAACACAATGTACCTGAACAGTTATCTACTGGCATTACTTCTCCCATATCGCATTTCCTCCTTTCGTTTTACTCAAAATCAGTCTTTCTTATTAAGCACCATTTGCATTTGCGGTTAATGCTCCGCCTGCTGTTCCACCTAGCGTTCCGAAGGCAATTGTACTACCTCCACCAACCAGACATCCTGCTGCACATCCTGCTGCGCATGATCCTGAGCACAATGTACCTGAACAGTTATCTACTGGCATTACTTCTCCCATATCACATTTCCTCCTTTCGTTTATTTATTATAAAGCTATAAAATAGCATTATAATCGTTTAATAGTCGAGGCTCAAATACTCTTTGTTCCAACCAACGAATTCCACATTTGAGATATCACTAGCTTTTTCTTCAATATTTGCCGGACAAAACATATTATGTACATTTGAACTTTCGTGAGACGCTAATTCAAACACACTACAGTCAGAACAAAAATATCTCATAGAACAATTCTTGCAATACACAACTTTATCTTTTGAATAAGTCCAATAAGAATAAAGGTCATCTTTACTTAGAATTTCATGCAGTGTATTGTCGGTTATATTTCCTAATGCTTTATGTATTCCCGGACACGGATTCACATTTCCAAATAAATCAATAGAAAAAACACCGTATAAGCATGGATTATAACTTTTTCTCAAATAAAATTCTCGCGGATTTCTATACTGAGATAACATCTTTTGATTCATTCCAATATGTGTCAATTTTTCTCTTTTTTCCATGTCCACAATATCAGCTATCATAGGAGTTATACCCAATTCTGTTTTAATATCCCTAATAATAGCCTCTGCATAATTCCGATTTTTGTCATATATCTGTAAAGTAACGGAATACGGTATATTATTCTTGTGTAGTACGCTGAATAGTTTTTCTTGTTTTCGTATAAACTCCTGCATTTCTTCACTCAAAAACTCAGAAAATCTACGTGTGGCAAAAACAACAATGTTTAATTTTATTTTTTCATATAAACTGGAAACTTTTAATATTTCATTTGCTTCAACACTTCCAGGCGTAGTAATTATCAAATTTATTCTACTGTTTTTTTTGCACTGTTCTATAAGTTTGTAAATAACTTCTGATTTGCAAAATGGCTCTCTTCCACCTAAAATCAATTCTTTTACACCAATCTCTTCAAGTTCACTTACTAATTTGTCGTATTTAATACTAGCCTCTTGATGATTTTGATTTCTAAAACAGCTCTGGCATCCCAGCCAATTTATATATTTTGATTTTCCACAAAAAGAGCATTTCAAATTACACTCATTGCTAATCTCTAAATAACATTTTACATATTGTGGAACTGGTTCAAGCATACCTTTTTTCTGAATTGGTGCATTAAAGCGAAACTTTTCTATATGAACTTCATTTTCAAAAAAATCTCCAAGTCCTTTTTGAGCCAACATCCCAAGAAAGTCCATACACACATTCTTGTGCTTTTCATATTCTTTTAAGGTATCCAGGTCCACATTATTTTCTAACCTTTTAATAAGCATTCCTGCTTCGCGATTAAGCATATAGATAAAGTTATTTTTCATATCATAAATACTATAATCTTTTTCTCCTGCAACCAAAAATGCAAATGCATTTAATCTGAAAAACATATATTATCCTCCCTATATAGTCAAGTCTTTTTCCTTGAAAATCAAGGATTTTTTAATCTTTCATCAATTAATATCTCAGAAGAAGGAGCCATAGGAATGGACATTTCTCTGTATCTGGTACGAAAATAGAGGATTTTGGGTACACGAAGTAAAACGTCTTGGTCTTTCGTTCTACATGGCCTTGTGTATACCCATCCATCTACGGTAGCGAACCTCCCATGTCTACCAGGATCATCAGTCTATGCCGAGTCCTAACTTCTCTCGTCCCGCCTGTCCATAACCAGGGTGTCAGCTCAGCTCCTAAACAGGGTCACGCCCTCTGGAAAATATTCCTGCCGACTACTGGCTCATTCTTTGTTTGTTGTATTACTGACTTCTTTCCTGCAACAGCACTTTTCGGTGGACGTTTTCCTGTTACATTTCATTTCTTTGTTGTTTCCAGCTCCTATATCTTTGAATTACATTTAATTATTTTCTAATTCTGCAGTATCTGTATCTAGAAAATATCTGCAATTTGGGTTTTCTTCATAAATTGAAACGTATCGTGATAAATTTGTTTTTACAACATTACGATGAAATGCACACCCAGCTTTATTCTTTTTAAATCCATTTTCTGTTTCAAAATTCAAATAGCAATATCCACAAAGCTTTTTAATCGGACAATTAGAACAGTCTTCTAAAGCAACCTCATTATATTCTTTCATAATTTTTAAAACTGCTTTTCCGTCAATCCCTTGTTCAACATTTCCTATAGAATTATGTCCATTAACTCTTTCACATATATCAAATATTCCTGATGAATTAACACATATTTTCTGTCCCGGAATACATGCTCCACTGCTCTTAATACAATGTCCTTGAATTTCATCAATTCTCCGCCTAACTATTACAGACATTGGTCCCCCACCTGCTATAGCTGACAAATACGAACTTATTTCTTTATCTGCTACTTTCTTTTCATGAAATTTACGCATTAAATTTTTTATTCTATCATCATATTTTTGATTATCGGTATCTGAAAATTGATCATAATAATTTGTTTCATTATCGGAAACTTTATTCACAAATATGGCTCTAGGAATGTTATATGTTTTTTCCAACTCTTCGTAAAATTCTTCAACTTTTTCAATATCTGTTTTAGGATCAAAAACGCAAACCGCATTTACCCTTGTACGAAAATAATAAGGATATGCTTCACTCAGCTTTTTAATATTATTTGCAATTTGTTCAAAGCTTCCACTTCCATCAATTTTAACTCTTAACCGATCATGTTCTTTTTGTGGACCATCAATACTTATAGCTAAACCAATTTCGTTTTCTGCTAGGAATTTTATATTCGCATCATTCAGTAACAATCCATTTGTTGTAAGCATATAATAAACATTTTCTTTATAAAATTGGTTAATATATCTCACAGCGTACTTAATTGTTTTCATATTCATAAGAGGTTCACCACCATAAAAAGTGATTCCTATTTTCTTTCTTGGATTACGTCTTAATTGAGGTGAAATCAGCTCAAAAAAGTAATCAATAGCACGTTTAGCAGTTTCCTCTGTCATATACTTACAACTTTTATCTTTTGTCAAATGATATGCGTCTGAATAAATGCAATATTTACATCTTAAATTACAATCATCTGTTACTGATAAAATCAATTGTCTTGCTAAATTACTACCGATAAAGTCAACAATTTCCTCTTCTCCTGGATATTTCACGCGAATATCACACTCTTCCAAAAAGGCTCCAGTTTGATCCAACAAGTAGGATAAATAATGCACTTTACTTTCGTGTACATCACCATCTTTTAGTATATCTTCTGTCTTATTACCTTCTAGCAATTGTTTCAAAATTTTTTCATCTTCCTTACTCCATGGTAAAATAAGGCCTGTGGAATCATCATATAAATATTCGTTTCCTTTTTTTGATTTAAATGTCAGTGTCATTCGTTTTTTCATTTTTATTCTCCTTATCTAAGTTAATTATTTTATCAAATCGAATTCCATCTATATAATCATGCGAAACTATAATACATGTACTTTCTTTAAATTTTTCATGAATCATTTTATATAAATCATCAGTCTTTTTTGAATCTAAATTTGATGTAGCTTCATCAAATATCAATATTTTAGATTTCTTCATTATCGCCCTAGCAATTGCTATCATTTGTCTTTGTCCTCCTGATAGTAACATCCCATTTTCCCCTACATTACTTTCAAGATTTAATTGACCTTTTCTAAAGGCTTCAGCCAAGCCACTATCCTTTAATGCCTCAACTAACTCATAATCAGTAAAGTTATCCACACTATATAAAATATTTTCTTTAACTGTTCCTGAAAATAAAAAAATATTTTGAGATACTATACTAATTTGATTACGAATACTGGCTTTTCTGTAATTCTTTATATCTTTATTGTCAATATATATGTATCCTGTATAATTTGTATATAATCCCATGATTAATTTAAGTAACGTAGTTTTTCCGCTTCCATTTCTCCCTTTAATAAGTACTTTACTTTTCCCAGGAATCTTTACAGACAACTTATTTATTATCATTTTACTGTCTTCTTCGTATTTAAAGGACATATTTTCAAAGACTATTTGTCCATTACTTATATTCAGATATGGAAGATCGTTCTCTACCTCTATCTTTTCTGAGAAATACTGTACTAGTCTTTTCAAAGAAGCTATAGCTGGCTGAATACTGATTAGTGATGAAGCCAACGCTTGAACAGGTGCTAATAGTTTTGGCAAATATCCTGAAAAAGCAAAATAATCTCCCATTGTCATATTGTTTTTTGAAATGTGAATAGCTGATATAACTAGTACAAGGACAGAAATAATATTGCAAATCAACATTATTGATTCCGATGTAAGATTAAGCAATACGCTCTGTTTTGTTGATAATTTACTTATTCGCTCATTCAAATTATTTATTTTCTGCGACTCTGTTTTTTCTTTATTGGAAATTTTTACCTGTTCAATTCCTGAAAGAACTTGCTGTATTGTTCCATTTGCAGTGGCTACTTCCTCCATATTCTTTCCGACTATATATCTGGTTTTATTCATCATCATTTTTATTAGAAGAAAATAAATCGGCAAAAACAGATAAATGCATATAGTAAAACTAGTATTTATAGAAAATAAAAAGACCGATGCAATCACGAATTCTATAATACTTAAACCCAGTTTACATGTAGTACTTGAAAAAAGTGGTTTTATCGAATTGATCTCATTAGTTCTTGCCAATATATATCCCTTTTCCTTATTTCCAAAAAATGAAAGCGGATAATACATCAATTTATTATAAATTTCTTTTTTAATATCAAGATTCACTGTTTCACTCAGTAATGTAAAAATATATGATAGTAAAAAATTTCCCATAGAGTATAAAAAATATACAGCAACAGCCATACTTGATAATATCAGAATATACTCTATTCTCCCCTCTGGAATACCAACGTCAACAATCAATTTCATGATATAGGGTCCCAAACTAGAAACCAATGATATGACTATTGATAGCACAAGGCTAATTATTATTTTCCCTTTATGCCTTTTCATGTGCTTCCCTACAAATTTTAAAGCACTCATGATCATATCTCTCCTTTCGTCTAAACAATTTATTTGTTTGTTAAACATATTTTACAAAAAATGGATTTTAATACAAGACAAAATGCATGATATACCATTTTTGTGATTGAATGACAAAGTTTTATCTTACTTCATTCCCAATTTTAATCAAACATGCAATACAATTTTAAAGATAATACAATATTTCATCATTCTATATATTTATTTATATCTTGACACATTTTTATTAACCGTATATAATTATATATATACAGATATTTCGCAAAGGAGGTGAACACAAAATGGACTTTACCATACTAATAAGCAATTCTTCCGAACTTCCAATTTACATGCAAATTGTGGAACAGATTCGTGAGCAAATTGTTTTAGAGAAAATCCCTTCCAATACTCCTCTTCCTTCTATTCGCCAATTATCAAAAGATTTAGACATTAGCGTTATTACAGTAACTAATGCTTATAATAAGTTACAAATAGAAGGCTTCATTACTTCTTTACCTGGAAAAGGGTTCATAACATGTAGCAGGGAAAATAAAGAAATACAGTATTATTACAAAAATAATATTTACCAATATCTCAGATTGGCTATTCGCAATGCACAATATATTGATATAGAATATAATGAACTAATAGAGGACTTTTCTAAAATATACAATAACGAATTACAAACAAAAAAGGAGGAATAATATGTGTATTTTAAAACTAAATAATGTATCAAAAACATTTAATAACTTCTATTTAGATAATATAAACTTCGAATTGCCTAAAGGTTACATTATAGGATATATAGGTCCTAATGGTTCTGGAAAAACAACTACCATAAAACTAATCACCGATCAATATTTACCGGATTCTGGCACTATATATATTAATGGAAAAAAGCTTTCTGATTCAGAAAAGGATTATAGAAACTCAATCGGTTATATTGCTGATGATTTTTATTTTCCAGATTTCTTTAAAATCCATACAATAAAGAAAATACTTAAAGACTTCTATCCGACTTTTGACCCATTATCGTTTGATGAGTATATTAGTTTGTGGAAATTACCATGTAACCAGAACGTAGGCACCTTCTCTAAAGGTATGAAAGTCCGCCTGATGTTTGCTTGCGTTTTAAGCAGAAAACCAGAAATTCTTATTTTAGATGAAGCCACAAATGGTTTAGATCCTGTTGTTAGAACAGAAATTTTACAAATATTAAAGGACTATATAAAAGATGGCGAACACAGTGTCTTATTTTCCACCCATATTTTATCAGAATTAGATAACATAGCTGATTATATATATATGATTTTAGATGGGAAATGCACATTAATGGGGACAAATGATGAACTACTTGATAATTTCATTCTTATCACCGGTTCAATTCAACACCAAGATTTTTTCAAAAAAAAATGTGTTAGTTTCATACAAAAAGACAATTATTTGGAAGGACTAGTTCGCTCTGATAATATAGATTTTCTTCCAAATAACCTGTCTTTTAAAAGACCTACACTTGAACAAATATTATTATATCACTCAAAGGAGGATACATATTGTGAATAAATTAATCAAATTGGACTATCGACTTATTTCATCACAAATTATTATAATATTATGTGCAATACTTTTCTCAGTGTATTTAGGAGTTTTTAAAGCAATGCCAACTTTTTCAATAGGAATACTTTTTATGATGACTTTTATTTTTTCAACAGTTCCTTTTAACGTTTCCTCATATTATAAATCCTGTTTTTATAATATGCTTCCTGTTTCTACAAAGAAAAAGGTGTTAGCACGCTACTGTTATCTTTTTATAAATATATTCCTTTCGACATTACTAAGTTTCATTATTTTTTATTATGCGGGCCGAAAATATTCTATAGATGATTCAATGGGCTATTATAAAATAATATTTATTATTGCCATTACATGTCTTTCATTATGTAGTGTTCAGTATGTCATATACTATAAAATAGAAAACATTCGTAATCAACAATTTGCTGTTTGGTTTAGGCTTATACCTGCTTTTGCGCTTATGTTTTTTGTGAATATTTTTAGTGAAAGGGCTTCTCACTTTTTATATTTTAATTACTTTCATCTTTTAATATTAACTGGTATTTCAATTTTTATTTTATCAATATGTATAGCTCTGTCTTTTTATATTAATGCACACAAAAAAAATTAACGGAGGAAAAACCTATGTGTAATAATTCAAAAAACACTACTAAAGAATCCTCAAATAATACCAACGAGGAAAATACCTCTAGTAGTAAGTTTGAAAATAATCTTGACGATGAAATTGATTCAGAAACCTTAATTCCTATCATGCAGCTTCTTTTATAAATTAGCTGTGCTAAACCTTAAATAGACTATTCTGTTTCTCATACGTAAATAGTAGATAGTCCGTACCTACTCAATAGTAACCTTTCTGTAAATAAAAATGCCGGTACAGGTTTTACTATCACCTGTACCGACATTTTCTGTCTAGTTTATAAATTTAACTACATAATAATTTATTCTTTCCTTCTGCTCAAAATGCAGATAATGTCCCCCCTTTAACATTACCAATCTATTTTCCTGATTATCGCTCAACACACTTCTATGCAGTTTCTCCCATTCTGGAAAAATTTCACAATTATCTTCTGAAACAAAATTTAGCACTGGAACTTCTTCTGGAAATTTCATATCTTGTACTATCTCCAGATTCTTTTCTACCTGCTTTAATTCATTCATTACAGTCTTATTATAAGAGTTATCAAGGGAAAGTATCCGAAAAACTTCTAAGTCTTCCTGTGAATAAGAATAATTCTGGTCTGCATAGATAGCCTTTTCCGGATTTCCAATTGAAAATATCCGGCTAATTCCCAACACATTTTTTGTTTTACTTAAATAGGCCATCAGAAGATTTAATTTTGTTGTATCAAAGGGTTCATTCTCATTTTGCTTTGGTACAGAAGAATCTATCCCTATAAAACCACGAACTTCCTCTGGATAAGTATTAGCATAATACAGGGAATACAATCCGCTAATAGAATGAGCCATCAGATAATATCGGTGAACTCCAATCTCCTCTAAACAGGCATGTAATTCCTCTACGATATTCTCTATGCTTCTCTCTGTATCTGCGGGATCAGACAGTCCATAGCCAAAAGGCTCCACTGTAATCACTTTATATGTCTTTCCTAATTTCTCAGCTAACGGTCTAAACTCTAATACCGGAGAAGGAGATCCCAGTCCTGGGAGTAACACAATAACGGGGGATTCTTCTGCTTGCAAACCAGCAATTTCCACAGTCATCTTTTTCCCATTGACTTTAACTGCATTGCCATAAGCTGCTTGTATCTTTGGTATTTCTCTCTTTTTACAAAAATAGTTCCATGTGATCCCCATGCAGCATAGAATCAGAATTACAATAGCCAACCACTTTATTATTTTAAATATTTTCCTTCTCATAATTTTAGAAACTAATTTCACCTCCCGTTACTTTTACTGTTTTAGATCCACTATTGGTTACATAGAATCTATAATATCCACTAGACGGTATTGTAAATGATGTTTTATGAGAAGTTCCTGAACCGCTATACTTTTGAGTTCTACTTCCATTCTGATTGATATACCCCATCTTTACAGAGGAAGATACATTCAAGTTTACCCGAAAAGTAACAGTAGTACCTCCACTCACATAAAACATAGAGCCATTGGAGTCATAAAAGGATACCGTTTTCCCACTTTCAATACTAATTTGCTGTAGTACCATTCTATCCTCTATCTGATCTTTATATAAATCTTCTCTACAAATACTATAAGTTGTTATATTTCTTACATTATCGGCTGCTGAAACTGGCATAGCAACCAAGCAAATAAGCCCTAACATTCCAAAAAATATTCTTGTTTTTTTCATCTTTCACTTTCCCCTTTCTACAGTCAATATTCCTTGCGAAATCGTCACTCTGTCACTAGATACATTTTTTAAATATACACCATATTGTCCTGATTTAGGAATATCCAGGATTATCTTATTTTCTGTTTCTGATATAACCTTCTCATCTATCACCTCTCCATTAAAAATATATCCAATCTCCAATGTTCTTGCTTTACCTCTCTCATCACTATCAGACTGTATGAAATCTAATATAAAAGTATCCCCTGTTTTCATATTCCAAGTATCTCCATCAAAATCTATAAGAACAATCATGGTTCCGTTATCCAAATAACACTCTGGCACTGATCCGTTACGCTCTGTTTTTAATTCCATAATATATTTTGCAATAGGAATTCCATCTTTATATAAATTTTCTGGTAAAATGATGTCCGTTTCCACTTCCATTTGTATAGCTCCGCTGTTTTCCTTTTCATATAAAGCAAGTCCGTTCTGATTTTCTAAAACCACTTCCTCATTATTTTTGATTTCACCTGCAGATTTTAAAACTTCATGTGCCCCAACAGTGATTCCTCCAATTCCCATTGCCGCTGCCAAAACAGCTATATATCTCCTGCGATTTCTTTTGGCTTTGGTGTGACCTATCTCAAGAAAAACAATTTCTTTTATTCGCTTCTCACTTTCAATATTTTTATGTTGCATTTCATTTTCAAATAGCTCACAGGAATTATCAAACATTTCACTTATTTTAAACTTCACTGGCATCATATCCCTCCTCCAGAAGAATCCTTTTCAGAGTTTCTCTTCCTCTCCGCAGACGGGTCTTTACTGTTTGAGGATTCATTTTTAATGTTTCTGCAATCTCTTCTATTTTTTTATACCGATAATAATACATAATAAAAATTTTTCTATCCGTCTCTCTTAATTTCTCCAATGTTCTTCCAATGATCAACTGTTGCTCTTTCTGTAAAATCAAGTGCTCTACATCACCATCAATCAAAAGAATATCATCATTAAGTTCCAGAATTTCTCCACGATAAGCTCTTAACCAATCTTTCGCCTTATTTCTTGCAATCATTCCCAGATACGATTTGACACTGCTGTACTTTTTATAATTAATCCTTTCTGCTGTCAGCCATAGGGAAATAAAAGTATCTGCAACCACCTCCTCTATATCTTCCTTGGTACCTTTTTTATGCAGTAATTCCCAGACGATATATGTGATATAGGAACTATATAAATCAATGATTTTTCCCAATGCCCATTCATCTTTCCTCTTCAGTTTTCTCATTAAAATAATTTCATCCATTGTCCAAATCCCATCTGTCTGTTTTTTATCAATACGGAAAGGATTGGAGTTTGGTTTCGTTCTATTTCAAAATATTGAATAAAAAAAAGAATATCGCTTTTGCAACATTCTTTTCTTATTCTCTATATCACCGATTATAAGTGTCCTACTATTCTTTTTTAATATAATTAAATGTCTTTAATTTCATTTACTACGTTTTTCCATCAAAACATAAAAATAAGATTGTAATTTCCCACTTTGGCTATTTTAATTTGTATTTTTTTCAAAAAACAACATAATTTTTACTATGAATTGTTTTTCCTCATTTATGCACTTTAGTGTACCATTATATTTTTCAACTGCATCTTTTACACTCGGAAGTCCCCAACCATGAAATTCTCTATTTTTCTTTGTTGTTGAAGGAAAATGTGCAAATGACTCTTTATTTTCTTCACACGCATTAGAAACCTTTATAAGTAAAAAGTGATTAATCCGGCGTATAGTCAACGAAATATTTCCAGGTATTTTCAATTTTTCAGAAGCTTCAATCGCATTATCCAATAAGTTTGCCAATATTGTGCACATATCATGTGGTTTAATATTGGTATTCTGCGGGAATTCCACATTCACATTACAGGTAATTCCTTTTTCCTTCATTTTTCCCAATTTACTATTAATCACTACGTCAACAACGTCTATTCCTGTCCAAGTAGTTTTCGATAATTGCATTATTGGGCGACTTATTTCTGTAATATAATTCTTTGCCTCCAACGTTTTTTCTTCATCTAAAAGCTGATATAATACATTCAAATGGTTATTTAAATCATGGTATAGCTTTGCATTACCTGTATAAATTTCATTAATAGTTTTATAATTTTCTTCGAGCAGTTCATTTCGCATTTCTGCAAAATCTAATTTCATTTTTTCTTCTTTGCTTTCTATTACAAAATAAACTGTAAAAAAAAGTAATGACCAAAGAGCTATAAATACAAACCACACACCTGCCATTGTATAATTAAATGCCTTAAATGTTTGATTAACTAAGTATACAAATCCCAAAAATCCCGCACAGGATATAATTAAAATTGTATATACATAGTTCTTCTTCAATGAAAAAGAATATAAATATTTCTTTATCATAAAATACAGCAGTATCCATAAAAACTTTATAACACAAATCATTACTACACGTAAAATTCCTCTTGTAGAAACTAGCGCGGTAAATGTATCATAGCCACCATAAAAAATCGATACAAGAGTAAAAATCAAAAAGTCGAAACAGCTTAAACATAATACATAAAAACTTGCGATTGAAAATAGTTCTATATACTTTCTCCTGTAGATAATTTTAGCGGTAATACTCATATATAATACAAATAATATAATCGTAAAATAAGAAAATATTGATACATGATTGCAAATTTGTATTAATACAGTTCCTATTATTGCTAATTCTCTATCTAATATAAAGTTTTGCTTTCCTCGTTGCTTATATAACAAAATACTATATATTTTATATAATACAAATACTTCAACAGAACTTGCTAAAATTTCAATTCCATTATATACAATATTCATATCTGTTCACTCCAGAAGTCACTTAACTTCGTTTTTATTTGTTCCAGTTTTGCCTGGCTTGCTGGCAAACGAATTCCATTCTTCAGTTCTACAATTCCATCTTTTATTCCCATAATATGGGCTAGATTAACAATATCCCCACGATCAACATATACAAAATCATCAGATCGAAATTCTTTAAACACCTGTGTAAGACTCTTTCTTACCTTGGTCACTGAATTATCTAATAATGTTATTACAGAATTTTTTCCTTCTCTTTGAATATACAAAATCTTATGATAAGGTATTTTTTCTACTCTAGTTGGTGTTTTTATTGCATAAAATTCATCTGTCTGTATCTTTATCATATTGATAGCATCCTTCAACGCCTGTGGTAACCTAGAGCCTATTGAGTTTTTGGGTATATATCTAAAGATTGACAATTCAAATGCATCTACGGCATATTTTAAATGTGATGTAATAAATATGATTAGCACTTCCGGTAAATACCTTTTAACATATGCAGCTAAATTCATACCGTCTATATTAGGCATTTCAATGTCACTAAGGATTAGATCATAATATTTCCCTTCCTGAATATCATATTGTAAATTCTCACTCTGAGTATAAACCGTTATGTCTGCAAATTCGTTACTCTTTTTTAAAAATTCCATTACTTTTTTCTTTAATATTTCTACTGTTTTTTCGTTATCATCACATATAGCAATGTAAATCATGATACGCCTCCTTATGAGCAATCACTTTATTATAGCAGATTCTAGTGATTTGTTAAATCATAAATGTATAAAAAATTCCTCTCCTTAAATCATGGAAAAACATTTCTTTTTCATTTATTACCAATTCATACATGTCTTTTGTTACTGCGCATTTATAATAATAAATCCCTGTTTCATGTTGCTTTACTTTTGTTATAATATCTGCTACTACCTCATCTATTTTCATTTCTTGATGCGGAGATGCTGGCCACTTTTTTATCATAGATCGTACCTGAGTTTTATTCAATTTTACCTTTTTTGCAAAGTAAAATTTTTGGGGGAATTTTAACTCTCTTGTAGTTCCTAACTCTTTTAAAACAAGGTCAAAAACATCTTTCCCTTCTTCATACGGAAATCCCATTTCTAAATAAGCCTGTATATGCAAAATTGAAGTTTCTAAATACTTAATATTTTCTGTGTTTTGATAGTATTGATACAACTGAAAAACAGCATCAATAAATGTATCTTTTACGGATATATCTTTATATTGTACACTTCCTGCTGCTAATTTAATTGCTTCAATATATACTCCATTCTCTCTTATCTGCATTTCTATTCCTCCCTATATACTTCATTTAGCATAAAAGATGCCGGAATATCAACACTCTGGCATCTTTTATTTATATACATGTATTAACTTTACCTTATTTCAGACATTCCGGTAATTTAGGCTGATATGAAAGACAAACAGATGCACAATTTGCTCCCCATATTGCACAAGCTTCTATACACATAGCAAGAAATTTCATAGTCCTATAACTCCTTTCTTTGTATACAATAAAAATTTAGGTTTATCAGTAATCAGCATAAATACTGCTACCAAACAAATACTTAATACCATCATACCCATGATCTCTTTATCTACTACTGATAAAAATAATGCAGCAAAGACATTTATGTTCAAAATATTCCTAGCCATAATCTTACACCGACTTTTTTTATTTTCACCAATAGGCTGATTTTCATTAACCACCGGTGCATGGATAGCAATATAGTAACTACTTAATACTAGCAAAATCAACCATATTTCTAATGGAAGCTTTGTATAAATTATATTGTTAAAAAGTAATAAAAATAAATACGAAATGTTACTAATCAAAAAGCATCTAAAATATGTAACTGCATGATATCCACCCGTAAATACTCTCAATGGTGCAAACACCAATAGGAATATTACACCTAATTTAAATTCGTGTAATAAACCTGACACAATCAATATTGAACTTATTCCAATCATTGTTGACAAAATAATTTCTATGCCATAAGTATAAACAGCTTCTTTTCTCCTTTCCGAGCCATCTGCTATTCTTTTTGCAAGTTTACTGGACACTTTATTTAACACTTTTAATCCCTCCCTATGTCATGAATTATAGCAAAACCTTTTGCTTTTTTCTTATTATGTCCATAAATTCAGGGATTTTTGTCCATGAATTCTTTTTCGTCTTCTCCAGCGCATAACAAAAGGCACTAATCAGTGCCTTTTTCTGTATCATTCTTATATTTTTTTAAATCCTCTACCTTATCTAATCTTTCCCATGGTAAATCTAAATCTAATCTTCCAAAATGTCCATATGCTGACACCTGCTTATATATAGGCTGTCTTAAATCAAGCATTTTTATAATACCAGTAGGACTCAAGTCAAAATTATCTCTTATAATATGAATTAACATATCCTCTGGCAATTCACCTGTTCCAAATGTATTAATTCCTATTGAGATTGGCTTTGCTACACCAATTGCATATGAAAGTTGAATTTCACATTTATGTGCCAAATCTGCCGCTACAATATTTTTAGCAATATAACGAGCTGCATATGCTGCTGACCTATCTACTTTTGTACAATCCTTTCCAGAAAAAGCTCCGCCGCCATGATGAGCATATCCTCCATATGTGTCCACAATAATTTTCCGCCCTGTTAAACCACTATCACCATGCGGTCCACCAATTACAAAACGTCCCGTAGGATTTACGTAAAATTTGGTTTCAGAATCTACCATTCTCTGAGGTAAAACACAATCGAAGACATAATGTTTAATGTCTTTTTGTATCTGTTCCTGAGATATTTCAGGATCGTGCTGTGTAGACAAAACCACCGCTTCTAATCGTACAGGTTTCCCTTGCTCATTATACTCTACTGTAACCTGCGTTTTCCCATCTGGTCTAAGATAAGCAAGAGTTCCATTTTTGCGGACTTTCGCAAGCTGTCTAGCTAATTTATGAGCCAACGAAATAGCATACGGCATAAATTCATCTGTTTCATTCGTTGCATAACCGAACATCATCCCCTGATCACCGGCACCTAACATACTTTTTGCATTTTCGCACTCATTCTGCTCTTTTACTTCTAATGCTTCATTTACCCCCTGTGCAATATCCTTAGACTGCTCATCAATACATGTAATAACTCCACAGGTATCAGCATCAAATCCATATTTTCCCCTTGTGTATCCAATGTTACGAAGGGTTTCTCTAACAATCTGAGGAATATCAATATATGCTTGCGTTGTTATCTCCCCCATAACTAATACTAATCCTGTAGTTATACTGGTTTCGCAGGCAACACGACTCATTGGATCTTTTTCAATCAGTGCATCTAATATCGCATCGGAAATTGCATCACAAATTTTATCTGGATGTCCCTCGGTAACTGATTCTGATGTAAATAATATCTTTTCCATATTTTTCCTCCCTATTGTGATAACCATGAAAAAATCCCTAAAACGCCAAACATAATTATACCTCTAATAGCATCTTCTAATGTGGTAGCTACTTTGTCTTTTTTTATATTTGTTTTATTGAATAATGTAACAACTGCATAATATCCATCACTTTTTACTATTGGAATGAAATTCACCAGCACATTAGAAATCACCAAATAACAATACGGTAGCTGTTTTGGAAAAAATAATAGTACAAGCAATACATAAATACAATTCATAAAATTTCCAGCCAGATAAATTGCAATCCTTTTGTATTTAGAAACCATATAGCTATATGAAGTATCTACATAAAATGCAGGCCAAATAAACATAAATTTAAACCCTATTTTGACTCGACTTTTAGGATAAAATTTTTTCAAAAATAATACATGTCCAAGTTCATGAATAAATATATTTATTATTAAAACTAAAGTTGCTGGAAGAAAATTTACATCTATAATAGAATACGTTGTAGTTCTAAAATATAAATATAATGTCAGAAGAATCATGAAAATCATTCCCATCATATATAGTATATTATCTTTATCATTTTTTACGAACTCCAGTTTTTCCTTTCCGAACAGTGAATCAAATGTTGCATTATCCAATTTAAAGAAATTATTATTTTTTTCTACAATCGTAAAATCTCTTTTACTGTCCTGAGCTATGGTATATTCTTCATATTTAAATATTTTCAAAATATCCTTCTTCCTTCAGCAATCTTAAAAACCAATCATCTTTAAATAAAAATCCACATAGCTCACACGGAGAAGTCAAACTCTGCGGATATTCTATATTCTTTTTCTTTAATAATTCCAAAAATGGTGTAAAACCTTCTGTATAGATTTTATGTAAAACCTTATTATAATCTATAGACTGAATGATTGCACTCAAGCTCTCTTCATGTAAATTTCCCATTAATAAAAGCGTATTTTCTACGACTTGTGAGCAACATGGATATACTTCTAACTTTGCATTAATCAATAATGTTCGATCTAAAAGTCCAATACAGCGCGCTTCATGTTTCTTCAAATCAATAACTTTTATAAACTGGGAATCAGAAAATATCTCTGCTGATCCGGTATTAATAACTGGTTGATATGCATAATTTGTCTTAAAGGCATGTTCCCCCATCTCATTGATAATATCACCTGGCTGAATACCATCTTTTAAGAAGCAACCAACAATTTCCGTACTTACCTCTAAATCATTTGCAATATCTACAATATTTAAGATATTCTGCAAATCAATAAATTCCTTATGAAATTGATCATAACTAAAGGAAATCATTTTTATCTTAGATTTATTTCTTTCAATAAAATTTCTTGCCTTATTGATGTCCTTTCCCCAGAATCCATTAGTTTTAATTGTAATTCCAACTTTTCTACCATAATCAAAATTAATTATATGCTCTACCAAATCAGGATATAGCATAGGTTCACCGCCAGTCACACCAATGAGATCTATAGACGGACATTCCTTAATATTTTTTAGAATCAAATCTAATTCCTCTATTGTAAGAGTTTTACCTCTTACAAGCCCTCTTGAGTCACAACACATTTTACATCTTGCATTACAATTTTCAGTTAATAAAATTCCACATCCTTTAAATTCCATTTTTTTCCCATCTCCTTCTAAAAATAAAAATTATACATAATACAGTAGCAAATAATGCTATTGAATATAAAATATTTTCTTGAATCATCAAATAATCGCTATTTCGTGTATTAAAGTACTGGTTAAACTTTATGAAAACAGGATTTGAAGCGTCATACCTAACCAAAAAGCTCAATTTGGGGTTAGCAATCGAAGCCACCATTGAAAATAACCAAAAAGCAAAATTTACTACATAGGCTCCAATAACACTTTTAAACAAAAATCCCCACATACTTGCCAATAATATTTCATAAATAATTGCACTTTCGAAGTAGAACAAAGTTGCCAAAGTATAAGAGAAATCCTGATACACAATACTTATACCTATAACTCCACCAAAAACAATAATACTCATCCAAGCTAATATCACCACAATTTTTGTCAAAAAATAGCGAAGCCAATTGTATCCCATAAGTTTATAAAATAGGATATTTTTATTTTTGTAATCTGATACAAAAGACTGAATAATCAATACTGGAAAAATAAGCATTCCAAACTGTGTGATTACCGTATAAATGCTAACGTATAGCTCACTAATTGTCGGATTGGAAATCTTATCCAGACTTACAAGTAGTACATATCCTAGAACAAAACAGATTGCTACAGTAAGTAAATAAAATAAAAAAAAGTGATTTTTTATATTTTTTCTTATTTCCATATTATTCCCCCCTTATATACATAGCTACAATCTCGTCTTTAGAAGCAATTTCTGTAATTTCCAGATTGTTAATATAATAGTATTTCCCTTCCATATATTCTAAATCAGATAAATTATGTGTAATATTGATAATAACCGCTTCATGAGTTTTCTTATATTCCATAAGGAATTCATACAAATCTATAGAACTATTTTTATCCAAAGCATTTGTAAATTCATCTAATATAATCACTTTAGGGTCTGCTGATAAAAACGCCAATAATTTTATTTTTTGCTTCTGACCATCACTCATCTTCTTGATTTGCAAGTTTTTAGATACTTTATTTAATTTTAACAGGTCATATAAACCCATAATTTTCTGTGCTTCAAATTTCTTTTTTAATAATTTTATCACATCATCAAGAGTAAACTCTGCCGGAATATTACTACTGCTTCCAATAAGAATTGCCTCCTGATTTTCTTCAATTTTTCCCTCAAATTCTAACATTCCTACACATGTTTTAGCAAAACTTGATTTTCCAGCGCCATTGCTTCCTAAAATATGGTTTATATATTTCTTATCAAATGAAATGTTTACATTTTCAAGTAGCTTTTTTTTCCCTACTTTCAAACTATAATTAATCAGTTTCATTGCAGTATCCTTTCCAAATAGGTGTTTATAAAATATATGAAGCATTCTATAAACACCTATTTCTCATAAAATATGATAAGTCTACAAATCTCTCGTCTTTTTATATTTAGTGTCCTTTACTACCAACGACAGCTTTAAGGGTAGCGACAATGAAGTACCACATGCTGTTAATATTTTCCAGTTTTAAGGCCTCCATTTTCTGATCCATAACCTCTTTTTTTGTTTCGTTATTTTCTTTAAATTCATTAATTTTCATCTCTAATTCCTCCATTTTAAATCAATTTTTTTATTAGTGTCCCTTACTACCAACAACTGCCTTAAGAGTTGCAACAATGAAATACCACATACTATTGATATTTTCCAGCTTTAAGGCTTCCATCTTTTTCTCCATAACTTCCTTTTTATTTTCATTGTTTTCTTTAAAATCGTTAATTTTCATTTTTATACCCAACCTTTCTTCTTTTCACTAACTATTTTTTACACTTTACAGTGTTTTCAAAATTTCTATTCCCTTTTGCTTAATATATTTTTGTGGGACTTCTTGTTTTCTCTGAAACCATTGATGTATTTCTTACCTCCCTGTGTTTATTCCTAATCCATATGTATTAGATGTTTTGTAGTATAGCACTCAATACAAATAATAGTTATTTTTGTCCACCAAATATTATTTTTATGACCACAAAAAATGCCGCTACAGGTTTATCACCCGTAACGGCATTTTCCTTTATTTTATTCCGCTTTTTCTTCATTACCGGATTTTAAATATGTCATGACCTCTTCCACTGTTTTTCCGGAAGCAAGTAAGGCGCTAAAGATTTCATCTTTCTGTTTATCTTCAATCTTCTTCCTAAGTTCTTTTGCTTTCAAACGCAGTTCTTTTAATTCTGCCTCTGTTGTTTTAATCTCCTGCTCTGTCTTCATAAGCATTTCTTCAAGAGAAAGATTTTCTACTTTTTTACGTCTTGGCATACTGTTTCCTCCCATGCTGATATTTCCTTCATTCTACCATTATTGTTCCAAAAATACCAGTCTTTTTATGAATCGCTCCTATCTCCCTCTTCGCTGCTGTTTCTGGCTTTTGGCATATTCCATCTTTTTATTGTATTCGTCCATGATTGCACTTTCCAGATCTGCCTTAAATTCTGCATTGACTGCATGGGCAATATCCTCCCTCTCTCCTTTTGCAGAATTTTTCTGAGGCATACCTACAAAAGTTTTTCCGTTCCATGCCTGGATCACATGAAGCTGCTGGATTGCCAATACGTCCTGCAGACGAATGGCTACATCTGCCTTAAATGTATCGCTTCCCTGTACCGGATTTACACTCAGATTGTAATACAGCTCTTCCTCTCCCCAACAGCCCTTACAGTCTGTTTTCGTTTCTGTCATATTCTCATAGGCTTCCCTTACGGTATCCAACACTTCCTTTTGAAATTCCTTATCCGTAAACCGGAAAAAAGGAACATACTCCCCTGTTTCATAATCTCTGTAACGGGGCATATCGAGATACAGATTTCCTTTCGAGGACTCTTTAATTGCAAGGCTTTTCACACAGAAGGCCTCATCAAAGGTAATGGTAGCAAATCCTTTCAGGTTATTGATTTTTCCTTCTTCCTGTTTCAATTCCGGTTTATATACTCTGATATTATATTCCATATTGTGATCTCCTTTTCTACTCTATTTTTCGTTACCGAACTGCTGTCTGGCATGGAAGATTTTTAGTTTCCTCCTGCACTTCCACACACTCCTCCTGGTCCTTGATTTCCAGTTCTGCATCAATCTCCATCTGCCGGGTAATATTCTCTTTTAAAAGCTCCTCATACGGGAAGGGCTTTTCATATTCCTGCTTTGCATTTTTTATCTCATTTTCGCAGGTCTTAATTTCTTTTTGAACCTCCTCCACTGCTTTATCAAGGGCATTCAAGCGGTTTTCTATACGAACCATGTTGCCGGAGTCACTGCTTTTTAACTCCACACTATACTCCTTCTCTCCCTGAAGGAACAAGCTCGGCCCCAGCATATCATTCTGAACAGATACCTGAAACCCCTTATACATACCGACTTCGTACCTGGTAAAAGCCGTCACTCCTTCTATAATCCCACGCAGAACTTCGCCTGCTTCTTTGTGTTTCTCATAAACTTTTCCCTGCAGCGTGATTGCAAACCCCGGTTGTACTTCCATAGCCTGGTTCCTGCGCTCCAAATCCTTTTGAAGTAATTGCAGTTCTCCCTTCAGACTTTCTATCCTTTTCGGATACTGGAAAGTGACCGCATCTTGCAGGGCAAACCTTTTCCCTTCATGTGCAGCTTTTAAAATTCTCAGACGTGCTACTTCATTATCTACTTGTATTTTTTCCATGATCAGGGGATTTTCAGAAGCTACCGCTTTAATCTCTGCAAAGTTTAGTACGGTTTCATCTATATCCTCACAGATCCTTGCCAGTTCCCGGCTGGTAAATACCTGGCTGATAAACCGCTGTTTTGTTTCTACAATGCCCCATAAATAAGCATCAAAAGAACCCTTTGTTACATAGCGGTAAATATTGACTTCCTCATTTTCATTCCCCTGGCGGATAATACGCCCTTCCCGCTGTTCAATATCAGAGGGTTTCCAGGGACAGTCGATATGATGAGCCGCCACCATTCTGGTCTGGATATTGGTTCCTACCCCCAGTTTTTCGGTACTTCCTATAATAATCCGTTTCCTTCCGGCTCTGACATCGGAAAACATGCGGTCCCTCTGTTCATCTGTTTTTGCATCATGGATAAAGCAGATTTCTTCCTCTGGAACACCTCTGGTAATCAGTTCCTGTTTTAAATAATCATAGACGGTAAATGCTTTTCCAGGTCCGGGTGTCCCAATATCCGAAAAGACAATCTGGGTTCCTTTCTGTTCCTGGGACTGTACATATTCCTGGTAAATGTTTTCTACTGCTTTATTCAGTTTGGAATCCGAATCTACCGAAGCATAACTGTCCAAAAGCCGGGAATCTGTACCCAAGAGCCTTGCTTCCCCGGTAATCCGGAGCATATTGTCGTCCTTTGGATCTACCACACCTCTATGGATTGCTTCTGCCCTTTCCACCATTTCCTGCATACGTTCTTTGACATAATCAGAGGCTTCCGATACTATAACCTTATATTTTCCGTCCTTTAATTCTGGCCGCTTAATATCCAGCATATCAGGCAGAATGATGTCTGCCACTTCTTTAAACAGGTGTATCAGTTCCGGCAGATTGATAAACTTATTAAACCTGGTCCGCATCCGGTAACCGGTACCCTCCGGTGCCAATTCCAGGGAACTGGTAACTTCCCCAAACACAGAAGCCCATGCATCAAAATGGTAAATCCCCTTTTCGTGAAGCCGCCTTTCCTGCAGATATAACTGCATCACATAAAGTTCCACCATAGAATTTGACAAAGGGGTTCCCGTTGCCATAATGACGCCCCTTCCCTGATTTTTTTCGTTGATATACTGGATTTTCATTCGCATATCCATAGCCCTCTGGGAACCGCTGGAACCCAGGCCCGCAACATTGTTCATTTTCGTAAAAACTTCCAAGTTCTTGAACAGGTGTGCTTCGTCTACAAATAAGGCGTCTACGCCCGTTTCTTCAAAGTACATCACATCATCTTTGATTTCTTCATTGTTCAGTTCTTCGATTTTCTCTAGCAGTTTTTTCTTTCTGCTTTCCATCTGCTTTATGGACCAGTTCTTTCCCTCTTCTTCCCTTGCCCGGTTAATGGCTTCTACCAGTTGCTCTGCCTGCTCTTCCATCATGGCTCTTTGCCGGTCAGGGGAAATGGCAATTCGTTGGAACTGAGTATGGCCAATAATAATACAGTCATAATCCCCTGTTGCCATTCTGGCAATCATACGCCTGCGGTTTTCCTTCTGAAAATCTTCTTTTCTGGTAATCAGGATCTTCGCATCTGGGTAGGCGCGCAAAAATTCTGCTCCCATCTGGAAGGTCAGGTGGTTCGGAACGGTAAGAAGGGGTTTCGTTGCCAGCCCCAGCCTCCTCATCTCCATACAGATGCAGATCATTTCCAGAGATTTACCAGCGCCTACCGTATGGGCAAGCAAGGTATTTCCTCCACACAGCAATGCCCTTGCCACAGCATTTTTCTGATAAGGACGCAGCTTTAGCAGAGGGTTCAGTCCCGGCAGTTTTAAATAAGAGCCATCATAGCTTCGTTGTCTGTCGCAGTTAAAGGTTTCATTGTAAAAATCCACATATTTTTTTCTGCGCTCCGGCTCCTTAAAAATCCAGTCCCGGAAGGCTTCTTTTATCTGCTCCGCCTTATCCCTGGCAAGCATGGTTTCCTTCCGATTGATCACATAACGTATTTTTTCCCCTTCCTGCACCCGATCCCTTATGGTCACAATCCGGCTGTTTAACAGTTCCTCTATAATGCTGATCGCATCCATAAATCTTGTGCCATAGGTTTGTCTGGTACGAATGGTTCCTCCAAAAAAGTTTCCCCTGTCAATATGGTAAGACATATCTGCATCTAAGCGCTCAATCTTGAGGGCATGGCCACTATGAGCGCAATAGTTTCTCTGGTTGCTCTCCGGGATTTCCAAAAGCTCATAGATAAACTGTTCGTAATCCTCATTTTCAATCCAGGTTGTTCCCAGTTTTACACTGATCTCAGGCGCTGTCAGTTCTTTTGGCTGTACCTTTTCCAGTGCTTCCACGTTGTCTACAAACAAGGGATTATTCTGCGCATAAATCCTAGCAGTACGGAGCTTCTGCCGCACATTGCCGCTTAAATACTCATCTGCGGTTTCCCACCCTGCATTGGGATCTTCTTCTTTTGCCAGTACCGGGTTCTGGTAGATTAACCCTTTTAATTCCTGGAGCATTTCTTTCCTGTTTCCCGGATAAAGAGAGAGCATATAGGGAATATCCACCCGGTTATATTCTGACAGACTGATATGCAATGCTTCCTGGGCATTTTCCACTTTGTCTATCACATCTCTGGGGCGTATGGTCCTTTTGTAAAAAATATCAGCTTTGGTTACATTTTTGTCCTCGTCAACCACTTCCAGGGAAGAAAGCAGGGGATAATCATTGTCCTGCCGGAACGCCATTTTATTTGTCCGGTCACAGAAATATCCATGCGTTTTCACAAAGGCATCATACAAACGGTTTAACTGTTCCTGTGCCTTTTTCAGTTCCTGGTCAGAACAATTTTCCTGCTGTATCTGTAAAATTTCACGCACCAGAAGGCGGATCTTATGCATGGCACGTATCCGACGCTTCACACTTTCCTTTACCTGGCTCCGGTATAAAGACTCCCCTTCCCGGTAATATACTTCGTCCTGTATCACCGTAAACGTATAATTAGGTATCTCTGGAGAAGCAGCTAAGACGTCCTGCTCTTCCTTCTTTTTTTCTGCTATGCTTTCTTCATAACAGTTTTTAGGAAGCTCTCCAACTGCGTCCAAAATTCCTTTTTCCAGGTCAAAGTCTTCCGCTTCATTGACCAGGGCTGTATATTTGGAATCTTTCCCGAAAAACTGTTCAAACCAGACCATTTTCCCAAGCATCATTTCCGGGTGTTCCAGATAATACTCATTCACCGGCACCATGTCTTCTGTAAGCCCTGTATAAGTCCAGATCGGCTCCCCAATCGAAGGCTCTGCTTTTTTCTGAAAAAACAAAAGGTCACTGGTAACTGCGGTATTGGCGCTCTTTCCAAAAGAATCTGCCGGAAGCCGGACTGCCCCTAAAAGGTCTGCCTGTTCTGCCAGATTTTTTCTCACAGTGCTGTCATTTTTATCCAACGTTCCTTTTGAAGTTACCACTGCCAAAATGCCTCCTGGCCGAAGGAGGTCCAGGCTTTTCCGGATAAAATAATCATGGACTTTCAGCTTCATCTTTTTATATCGGGGATCATACAAGCGGAAGTCCCCAAAAGGCACGTTTCCCACAATCACATCAAAGCTGTTATCCTCAAATTCCGTTTTTTCAAATCCTTTGATCTGGATACTGGCTGAAGGGTGGAGCTTTTGTGCAATCCTTCCGCTTATGGCATCAATCTCCACACCATAAAGCTGGGATTTTTGCATATTTTCCGGAAGACCATGAAAAAAGTTTCCAATCCCCATAGCCGGTTCCAGAATTTTTCCCTTCTGGAATCCAAACTGCTCCAGGGCTTTATAAACACCCCGCACGACTTCCGGCGGCGTATAAAAAGAACTGTTGACACTGGCCCTTGCCTGGGCGTATTCTTCTGCGGTCAACAGTTCCTTCAATTCCTGATATTCTTTTTTCCACTCCGGGCGTTTACTGTTAAAAGCATTTGGCAACCCGCCCCACCCTACATACCCCGCAAGAATTTCCTGTTCTTCTTTTGTGGCATTTCTCTCTTCCTGCTCCAGTGTTTTTAAGATACGGATCGCCCGGATATTTTTCTGATACCGGCTTTTATCCCCACCGGTAAACTGAAGCCACCCTTCTGGGTAATAATAATCTCCGGCTTCTACCTTACCTTCTGTCTGGACAGAGGTTCTTCCTTCCTGCCAAAGCTCTTCTTTTTTAAGAATTTCGCTATATTCTTCCCATAATGCAGGAAACCAGGGAAGCAGACGGTACATATTCTCCTGCTGCTCTAAGGTTTCTGAATCTTCGGTATAGGCAATCTGGTCCTCCTCTGCCAGATGTGCAGTAAGCCCGCCAAACTGATCCCAGGAAAGTTCCTGCAGAAAATCTTGGCTTTCCGGCAGGGTGATCTTAATCCCATTTTCCTGAATACAAAGCTCATAGCTTCCATGTTCTGTCCGCACCAGATAATAAGGCTGGCCTTCCGGTACTTCCCGAAGCAAAAGCATCTTCAAAAAATGGTCTTTTTCTTCCGGTAGCTGATTGGTCGTATAGACCAGACAGAGCATTTTCTTTAAAATATCCGCCTGGATATTCTGTTTATAAAAGGCTATGCCAATCTCTTCTAATGGGATTGGTTCCTTTTCCTCAATCACTTCCTGCACTTTCTCTGGCTGTAAGGTTTCTTCCTCTGTTTCTTCCCCATTTTCTAAGGCTTCCTCCGATACAGATAACAAAGGAAGATAGGTCCCTTTTTCAATCCGTTTCCCAATTTCCAAAGAAACTTCGTCCCAGTACCAGAACGCCTCCTTCATGGAAGTTCCCTCACTCCAAAGAATATAAAAACCACTGGAACCGCTTTCTGCGGTCAGGATACCGTCTTTTGTATGGGCTTCTCTTTTTACATCTCCATACAATTCATAAAGATAGGCTTCCCGGTCTGTTTCCTCTGGATTGTTCCGGTAAAACTCATAAATTTTATATGGTATCTCCTGCCCTGTCATTTCCAGAAGGATTTTCTCTTTCTGCCAGTTTTCCGGCTGTGCAGGTTCTATCTCCCCAGACAGAAAAGGAACCGCCGAAGCAGTTCCTTTCTCTGTATCCTCTTCTGTTTTTTCCTGTTTTATCCGATCCTGGGGTGAATGATCTCCTCCATAACCTGTTTCTGCGCTTCCATGTCCGCCTGTATCCGAAGGTTGGTCATTTCCAACGTATTGTAAGGGTCGGTCCTGTCCTCTCTGGTCCAGGTCTTCAGAAGACTTTCTGCCAGTTTCTCGTGGTATTCCTCCGCTTCTGTCTGGATTTTCATAAGCCGCTCCATCAGTTTCCCGGACAGGAGCATCATTTCGTATTGTGCCTGGTCCGTTCTCTTCATTTCCTGTGCTGCGATCCTGCCGTAACGGTTCAGGGACGCCAGTATCTTCTCCTCGCTCATCACGCCCTCTAAGACTGGTATCTGTACGCCATTCATTTCCCTGTACTGGATTCCTGCGATCCCTTCCATAATACTGCCTCCTTTCAAGGTCTATGTTCTTCATGGTCCTTGCAATCTGTAACACAATCCGCCCAGATAAATGGGATACTAACCGTCCTGTCCGGTACAGAACCTCCTCATTCTCTGAAAAACCGCAGATAAAAGAAAAATCCAGGGTGTCATCTCGGATACCGCAGCGGCTTTCCACCGCATAACAGACACTGTTTACAAGAAACTCTGTAATCTGGTTTTCTTTTACCTCCTGTCCCTCTCCGGTAAGGACAGCCAGCTTCTGCAAGGATTTTAAAATTTCATATTCCTCTTCTATCATAAACCAAACATTTGTTCTTGTAAAGGCGTCTAAAGAATTTTTAAACTTTTTTTCCTGTTCGTAGATTTCCGGGAACAGCTCCCTTGCCAGCAGTCTGCGGTTTGTCCCATTCACCTGCCAGTTCCAGGGCCGGATTCCCTGTCCCTTTACATCTTGAATATCATAAACATGGGTAACTCCTTCCCCGAAAATTTTGGAAGGAAATACTGCAATTCCTTTACTTCCTCTGGCAACCGGCAAATCCATTTCCAGCCAGGCATCATATCCTGCAAGAACGGACGCATCTGGGCGCTGGGCATATACCATACAGGTATTTAAGAAGTCCAACTGATACAAGCGCCCCATGCAGAAAAGAAAATTTTTCCAGGAATCCTCCGACTCTGAAATCCAGTGTATGGTTTCCTCATACAGTTCCCGTACTTTTGTGATATGCTTCATCTGCTGTTCCTTCTTTCTTTTACAGGTACCAGTTCTTTTGCAGAAATATCACGATAGGAAAAATCATCTGCCCCCAGCACGATTTTTTCTGCATAATAATCTGCTTCTGCTTTTGCAGTTGCCTCCAGTTCATTCCTGCCCCGGTATCTTACTTTTTTCTCCAGGACTTCTGTTATGGTCACTTCATATTCTTTTTCGTCCATGCTTCTCCTTTCTTACTGCAAGCGGCTGGGTCTTCCATACAGCCCAATGTTCGACGGATTGAACGGGTCATTCACTACTCCACGTCTGCTGTTGGCTGCATGTACCATTCTGCCATTACCAACATAAATTGCCACATGGGAAATATTGCGGAACTGCCCATTCTGCTCATAAGAATAAAAAATCAGATCTCCCGGCTCCAGTTCGCCTTCTGTAACTTCCAACCCATGTGTTACCATAAATTCTCCCTGGGTAGAGGCAATCGCCGGAAGGGAAATGCCTACCTCCTGATACAACCGCTGTACCAGGGAACTGCAATCATAATATCCTTCCTCATACCGGTGTTCCTGACTGTATTTGCAGCCTACCTTCGTCAGTGCCAGATTTGCAACGTCACTTCCTACGCCAAAGGAAGGGATCTCATTTCGGAATTCCTCACTCATGACTTCCCTTAAAAGTTCTTCTTCTTTTTCGGTCAGCTTTCCAAGTGCAATATAGTCCTCATAATTCAGGTTCTTGACGTAGCAGCCCTTCTTTGTTACCGTAATCTCATTTTCGTCCCCATCTGCCAGAAACGCTTCAAAAGTCTGATGTCCCCAGGCAGACGCAGTTGCATGATCTGCACAGAAAACATCAAATTGTACCCCATACCGGTCAAATGCTCCGGTATCTTCTACGGTATATTCAATCCCGTTCATAATGATCCTGGTTCCCATAGGGACAAAGGGGTTTTGTGCATCTACTGCAATGGTATGGTCCGGTTTTGGCATGACACCGGAGGCTGTAGGTCCTCCTGCCCACTGTCCACAACAGATACTGCACTGGCAATAACCGCTGGTGACAACATTTCCCAGGCTTTCCCCTGCCTTTATGGTGGTGGTTATGGTCGTGTTTTCAAAACTGTTCATTTCATCAAAGATTTCCTTCAGCTTGTCCTTATGCCGCTGATCCATATCCACACCTATATCCCCGGTTCCATACTTCACCATATAAACCATTAAAGTATCATAGTAATTACTCACATAATTCCCGTTTTTCTCATGGAGATAGGTAACTGCCCCATCTTTCCCATTTTGTCCAAGTTTTGTATTAAAGTCCATGTAGTAACCGCTTAAAACTTCTCGGACGGTAGGGTTCTCCTCAGACGGATTTGGCATGAACGCACCAAGTGGCGAACAGTATAAGAGGAAAAAGATAATCACTACAGGGATTGCCACCACAAGAAGAATACTGAACAGCGGAGCCAAAAGCGCCCCGGCAAACTGGACCACCTTCAGCATAAACACAGAGGCTTTCATCTTTACAATATCTTTTGCCACCTGTGCCAAACTGTCCTGCTGCCCATTTCCGGTGAGCTTATTGATCATATACTGGATTTTTCTCTGCCGGACTGCCTGTTTTTTCTGTTTCTCCATCTGTTTCTTTTTCACTGCTCTTGTTTGTCTGTAAAACTGCTTATTGGTGATCTTCCCATCTGCCTGTTTTACCTTTAATTCCTGCTCTGCCTTTCTATAATTCCGATCCTTCCACAGCTTTTCTGCCGGTTTTGTTGCTGTCCCCATGACATAAAGGGAATCATTGACTTCCTCCCCGCCCTCTAACTGGGTCAATATAGCAGCCTCTCCCCGGCGTACCCCTTTTATGGCAGTCTGCTTCGCCAGGGAAGATTTTTTTGTTTCCGCCAGCTTTGCAGCCTGTTCCCTCCGATACTGTTCCTTCGCCTGGAAACCAGCAGAGGGCTGACTGTTTGGTGCTACCCCCTGTTTCATCTGATCCGGCTGTAAGGTTCCCGGTACAGATACGGTGCTTTTGGCCTTTCCATTTTGTTTTCTATCTTCTGCTGCTCCCCGGATTGCTGCCTCTTTCCCGGATTGCTTTTTCTTTTCCTTTTGTTTTTCAAACAGCGCTTCTCTGCCCTGCTTCGGCTGTTTCCCTTTTTCTGCCCCTTCTTTTTTCTTTCTCTGCCCTAAAAGATCGGCCACCGGCTTAGAGGTAAAAGCAGCTTTCTTTTCCTTTGCAGATAAAATAGGATTTTTCTTATGCACCGTCACCTGGGCTTCTTTTTTTAATTTCAGCTCCGGCTCTTTTTCTTTTTTTACCTTAATCTCCAAAGCAGTCCCCCTCTCCGGGGTTTAATTCTTCTGCCTGATACCAGAGCGCCTGAAACAGATACCCCTGTTCCTTTTCTCTGGGTGGTGGACCGTACTCCTTTTCCAATTCCTGAAAGGCTTCCATAAGGTTTCCGGAAAATTCCTGGTAATCATCTTCTGTCAGGATATATTTTTCACTGAACAGTACCTGCTCCAATTCCCCCACTTCTACCAAATGGTCTATGTCTTCCGGGGAAAGTGGCGGTCCCAGTCTGTCATAAGTCTTTTCTTTCAGGTAGGAAAACTGATAAAGTTCCGTCTGCTGCGGTAAAATCTTCTCCTTACTGCCATCAAAGAGCAAAAAAATAGCTTCCGCTTTTAAGAAAACGGAAACCTCAGCTTGCTCACCATATTTTAGTGCCTGCTCCTTAGAAGGAAACTCCAGCCAGTCCGGAATACGGATTTCCAGCATCCAGGCTTCATACTGCAGTCCAAAAGATAATTGATATTTTGCGATAATTCCTCCTCTCTTCCACTACAAATAGTCATAATAAATCTCATTGGTATCTTCATGAAAGGACAATTCATACTGTCCGGGGATACCAGGATCCTCCATCCACTAACGGAAAAAAGCATCTACATCTGACCATAAGCGGGAATTGCACTGCCTTCCTGCAGCTTTCCTTAACTCCAGCATTTTAGCAAAAGCCCGCCGGTAAGCCCTCTCATAGGTCGGGAAGATGCGGAACTCCCGGTATCTTTGTTTTCCTGCCATAGGACAGCCTACACAGCCAACCCAGTGAAATCCCATTTCGTAAAGAGGGTTCATGGGTATTTTCTCTGCCTGGATATACTCCCAGACCTGCTGGTCACTCCAGTCAACAATGGGATTGCATACGTGTTTGCCCCTTGACAGGCATGATTCAAAGAGTCGCCTGGTATCATCATTATCATTATTTAAAATAATGGCACGTTTTTTTCCATTTGGGACAAAATTTTCATAAATCCCCCTGTTTTTCCTCCGCTTTCGGCTTTCTGCCCACCGGACACCTGTGGTGATAAAACGCCCAGCCCCACCATTTTCTTTTAGAACCTCACAACAATACCGGATAGTCCTGGTAGGAGGGATCATTTTCATGGGGATCAGGCTCCACATAGTTATCCGCTGCCCTTTATAGTAAGGTTTATTGATACTACAAGTTATACCGGCCTGTTCTGCCTTCTGAAACTGTTCCCTCACATAATAAATAGTCTGTGGGGCATCTGCAGTAGTCAGGTTGTGCATCAGTTCAAATGGCACGCCGGAACGCCGTACCAGTTCCCTGCATACGGCGCTGTCTTTTCCTCCACTGTCCGTCACTACCAAAGGAAGCCCATAATGTTGCAGGGACATCTGGCTGGCAGTGCGGATACGTTCTATTGCTGTTTTTTCTAAATCCAATTTTTTTCAGGAGGGAAGATATCTTTTACATGGCCAAAACTCCGCCTCCTTTCCTAATTTTATCTGCCGCCCCTTTTTGGCGGCTCATATCCATTTGCTGCATACGCTTCTACGGTCATACCGTATGACTCTGCTTCCTGTCGTATCTCTTCCATAACCTGTTCTTTGTATGATTTATCCGGACAGGCAGTTGCAAAATCCCGGATATCCGGCATACAAGGCAGCTCCTTCCCTGTATTTAATGCAATCCTGCTTTCCCGGATATAGGCAAGCATGGCTTCCTGATATGCTTTTCGTGATGCGTCCCCCTGCGTCAGTAAAGGGACTTTCTTTTCTATTTCCTGTTCTTCCAGAACCGCTGTTTCCAGTTTTTCCAGGTTGCAGAAATACTGAAGGGTAGGAAGCATCTCCTCCAGTACCCATCTCATTTGCTGTTGTTCATGTTCCCATTCTTCTGTTGTCCTGGCGGTCTGTTTCATAAGCTTCTGCCCTTCTTCTGTATGGAGATAATAATCTGCAAATGCTTTTACATGATCCAGCAGATTTCCTTCCCCGTCACCAAAATCCTGGCGCCCGGTATAAGACATGACTTCCCCCTCTGAGAGAAAACAGATTTCAAAATGTGTTTTGTAATAACCTGCCATATCTTTCTCTTCCACTGCCTGCCGATCCAGCTTTCCGAACAATTCTACCGCTTGATTTAATGGCATGGCTTCTTCCAATGGAATGTCCGGGTGTTCACTGATCCGCACATACACAAAGGGTTTCAAGTCCACCGGCGGAATAAGTTTTACCTGTTCCAGTGTTGTCTTTAGTTTGTCTGCCTGTTCTTTCAGCTCTGGTTTCTGCTCAAATATCTTGCTTCCCAGCCACCTGCTGTATTCCTCTTTTCCATCTTGACATAAGGCTTTCCATATAATAGCTTCCTTATGTTCTGCTTCTTTCGGATAAAAGGTATGGTAAAAATCAGGGTCAAGATTTTTTTCCAGTTTTATCATTTCATCTGCAAAAACAGTAGCCTCCAAGGTTTTCTCTTTTAAAAGCCCTTTGGTATCAATGACTTTTGTTTCCGGAAGATAAGCACTCAGTTCCCTGGCAGCTATAAAAACCTCTGGGTATTGGTTTGGATCATAGATATCTCTCAAAAGATCCACATCCAACTCTCCGTTATAAACCAGGGAAAATTCCAATGGAATACCATCTTCTTCCTCCACATGAAGCCCAATTCCTTTTCCTGCATTCAACCTTTCAGAAGGAATACTCTGATAGATCTTTACTGCCTCTTCTGCACTGTGGATATCCTCCCTGTATTCTCCATAGCGGTTAAATTCCATACATTCTGCCACATAATACGTTGCCAAACGTCCGGTGGCATTCTCGCCCATCTCACCTTTTTCCACGTAGCAATACCTCCTTTTTATGCACAAAAAAAGCACTACCGTTTTTAGCGATAATGCTCTTCGTGTTACTTCCTATTTTCTTTTTTAATTGTTGTTTATCTGTAAGAAAGATACTCTGAAATGCAATAGTTTCCCATAATATCCCGTTCTATCACACCCATCTGCTCCAAGCAGTCAATGTATTTCTTTATTTCATCCTCAGTAAAACGGGTTGCTTTGTCATCTGACCACTGTTTAAATTCAGATACGATCTGGCTGGCATCTATTCTTGAAAAAGTCTGGACTAAATAAGTTACTGTTGCAAGTCCTTCCAGTTCATGGTCGCTCTCTATCCCATTTACATAAGCAACAGCCTTTTCAATTGCAGGAGAAAGGCGGTTCAATAGCTTTGTTGTTTTTTCACTGCATATCACCTGATAAGCTAACTGATACGTCGATTCTGTATCATTTAATCCATAAAAACTCTGATACTCTCCGATATTTCTGCCAACAATATCAATGGAATGGGCATATGGACCATATTTATACTTTTGAAAGGAAAAATAAGGTTCTTCCAGATATAAATTCATAAAATACGCCGCTTTTTGAAGACGAAGTTTTGTACAACGTTTCAGTCCCATTTTGAGTTTCATCAAGACTAAACTGGCTGCTGTAAGTTTAGGTGCAGTAGCTGCTTTCTGCACATAATTTCTCTGTGGCTCATAAATCAAAACCGTAAAATCATCAGCAATTGGTTTTAATTTCTTTTGTATCAGTTCTTTTACTGTCTGCCAATCCAAACCACCATTACCACATCCCAGCGGGGGAATCGCTACGGACTTTACATTCAGTTTCGGAAGCCTTTCTACCAGAACATCCAGTGCTGTTTCTATATAACTTATTTTAGAGTTTTCACGCCACTTATCTTTCGTCGGAAAGTTTACAATTGTAATGCCATTCTCTACAAAAGTATGGATTGTTCCGACATGAAGTGTTTTGTCTTTACATGCTTTTATATAGGCTTTATTGTTTTCCGGAAATTTCAGTTTAAATTGATACGCAATTCCCTTTCCCATATAGCCTTCACAGTTGACTGTATTAACTAAACACTCTGCACCAGACTGAAACATATCTCCAGTTGTGTATTTAATCAACACAACCACCTCCTCTCGTTATTCAAACCATTGGGACATCACCGTAATAAATGGCGGTGGAAAGATAACGCCTTTCTGTTTCAGTAAATTTGTTACTCTGTTTTTAGTTTCTTCAGATGAAACATAGATGCACTGGAATGCATCAACAGGAATAACCAATGGGCTCAGGCATTCCGCCATCTTTATATTTCTGGCTTCCACGTCATTTTGCCCCACACTGGTAAGAATATCCCAGTTGATCATTTCAAAACCTTCATCATAATCATATAACTGGCATCCTTCCAATGCCAATGGGTGCTTAGGTAAAATGCTGAAATTATTGCGCCTTGCCAAATTTCTGGTAATACAGATATAGATCATTTCCTCTCCCGCATGAGTTTTCTTTACAGCCACATCAAAAGCTGAATATGGATGAAAATGAAATGGAATGTATCCGTCCAATCCCAGACTTTCCCTCTTGCGTATAATTTCTGGATCTGCTACATCTCCAAATGTTACCGTATTCTCCCTTAGAATCTTTCTCGGCACAAGGCCAAAATCAATAATAGATTCCAGATTCTTTAATTCTGTTAAATGATATAGAAGTTTTCCTTCTTTCGCATCTTTTAATCCCATCGTTCTCCTCCTAATATAACACACTTTAAACGCTAATCACAGAATTTTTACATTCTCCATCAACGTGTTTGTTTCTATAAACAAATTTTCCATTGTACTCATTATATGGTTCCCGTATTAATCCGTCAATCCCATTAACGTACCTTCTCTCTTTCACTCTTTGCATACGGAAAGGATTGCTCCGCAGCTATCCCATCCATCTGGAAATATTCCGGCAATAGCTTTTCCTCCCGGAAGCTAAAATACCGGTCATCTGATACAATCACATGATCCAGCACTTCAATCCCCAGAAGCCGCCCAGCTTCTGCCAATCTTTTTGTCATGTCCATGTCCTGCCTGCTAGGTTCCGGATTTCCCGAAGGATGGTTATGTGCCAGGATGATATTGCTGGCATTAGACAGGATTGCAGATTTAAACACTTCCCTCGGGTGTATCAATACACTGTTCAGAGTCCCGACACCCACTACATTGAGATTGATTACCTGTCCTTTTGTCCGAAGGTTTAAAATACAGAACATTTCCCGGTCACAATCTTTTAAAAAATCCTGAAAGAGTTCTGCCACATCACAGGGATTTTTTAATTCTTTGCTACTGTATAGAGGAGGTTCTTCCACCAGGCGTATACTTACCACATCTATTTTATGTGTCTTCTCCATGTTCTTCCTTTCCAAAGCAAATCTCCAGCATAATTCCCTCCGGCAGATTTTTTAAAAGTCTTTCCAACTGCTCTAAATTCATTTCTATTTGATATGTTTCAGCCATTCTGCCACCTTTCCCATGATATACAAAAAGAGTGCCTGATAAAAGAACTGCACTCTTTTTGTCCTATCCTTTTTCTACTTTACCGACTTATAATTTTTGCTGTTGCCTAATTTTTTTCTCGTCTGTCATACCTTTTCCTTTACAGATAAAAGAAAAAGTTCCTTTCAGATTACATTACTCCTGCTTTGTCTGCAACGCCTTTTCGTGAAGGTTGGTATTGAAAAGCGCATACAGCGGATTGGCTTCTTTTTCCATACGGTTATCAAATGGAATACAGGTATTTCCATACTTAATGATCCCCGTACCGGAAGGAGAATTATCTACATATTTTAATTGTGCTTCTGGAATTCCTGCTGCAGTGGATAATTCCTGACTGTCTACATTGGACTGCTTTAACAGGGCAATAAACTCACTGTTTCCAAGCATGGTCATGGCTGTATAGTTTTGCAGCATATCAACCAAATTTTGGGTGATTCCTGTGCATAGTCCCCCTTGCTTCCTCACTTTTTTCCAGAGGCTGAACAAAAATTTCGCACTATACTCCCGGTCAAGAACAGTATGGAACTCATCTATATAAAGCCAGGTTGCCCTTCCTTTCTTTGCGTTTTCTGCAATCCTGGCACTGATATTTTCCAGCATGACCAGAGTGGAAATGGCTCCCAGCTCTTTCCCCAGGTCCCTGGTACCATAGACAATGAACCTTGCCTGTACATTCACATTGGTATGGTTATTGAAAATATTTAAAGAGCCATTTACAAACAGCTCCAACGATAAAGCAATGTCCTTTGCCTCTTCTTCTGGCTGCTCCAACAATAACTCATAAAATTCTGACATGGTAGGGATATGCTTTTCCCTTGCCTTTGCAATGTCGATATACAACTTTCGTACACAACGGTCTATAATGGATTTATGGCGACTGTTTAGATTATCCCCGTAACACTGTTCACACAGCCCCAGCATAAATTCCCCTTTATCCCGGATATATCCCTGAGAATCGTTTAAATCCAGCGCCCAAACGTCCATCTCCAAAGGATTGATGTAATTCTTTGTATAGGTAGACAGGTTAATGATTGCTGCCTGGTTTCCCAGGGCTTCTGCAATATCAAAATATTCCAGTGTCGGGTCGATACAGATAATATCATCATCTGTTCCTAAGAACACCTGCAGCATTTCCGACTTACTGAAATAGGATTTTCCGGAGCCGGGAACACCGAATACCATTCCATTTCCATTTGCCAGTTTTTTCCGGTTTCCAATGCAAAGGTTATGAGAAACCTGGTTAATGCCATAGCAGACGCCGGACTTTTCGTTTAATTCCTGTACATTAAAGGGAAGAAGGGCTGCAATATCCCTGGTGAGCATGGTCCGCATTGTGCTGATCTGCCGGTTTCCCACTGGAAGTATGGTATTCATAGCTTCCCTCTGCTGATAATAGTGGGTTTCAATCTGGCACATGCGTCCATTGCCGATATTTTTAATGGTTTCGGTTACACTGTCTAACTCCTTCTTGTCCTCTGCCATGATCAAGAAATTAACCCCTGTATAAAACAGGTTCTGGTCATTTTCCCGCACGTCGTCCATAAGATTTACAATCTTCTCCTTCTGGACTTTCTTGATATGAGAAATGTCACTGGAAAAGTCGTTATTTTTATTACGGACTCTCTGCTGCTTTAAAATATCATTTTCAATGCCCAGATATTTCTTCTGAAGAACCTTATTTGCCAGTTCTTTTGGTACTGGTACAATACAGATTGTAGTAATACTATGAACCGGAAGGCTGGTAATCTCATTTAAAAAGGTATCCGATAAAGAAGAAGGATATTTTTTAATGAATAATGCCCTGCATTTTTTCCGTTCCGTTTCAAAATAACCTGGGTAAAACTGCATATACCCTGGTGAAATATCATTTTTAGGATCACCGCCCTTTTTTAATGCCTGTCTGAAATCAAAGGAAAATTGTTCCTCTTCCCCTATACGGTAAAAATTGAAAAGTACCCGCAGCCGTTCTTCTGCATTTAATTCTTCAATGCAGGAGCCAAGTTCTCCAAAGTTCTGTTTTAAGGTCGCTTCAAAAGTGGCAAAAAATGCTTTTGCCTGTTCGTAGGATTTCCGTTCTACACATACAGTCAGCAGTTTTTCCTGTTCAATCCCCTGCCTTCCATCTACAATGCGCTTTTCAATAATCTGGTTATAACTTCCACGCAGCCAGTTAAAACCATCTCCTTTTTCCTGGAAAAGTACATGCTCCCGGAAATCCTGCATGTTTTTGTTCCGATTAAAAATGGTAATAAGAAAATATACATCAATGGCATTTACCGTCTTACAATACTGCTTTAAGATTCGCATCTGTTCTTCTGCACCTGCGGTTACATAATTAATGTCCAAAAAACGGTATGTCCTGGAATATACCCCCTTCCCTACTTCAAAAATGCCATTTTCTGCAATTCTCCCAATCCCCATGACTTCCTGAAGATATTTCGGGGATTTTACTGCTTTATCTGCTTTTTTTAACTGGTCAAACTTATCTGAAAAAATTGACAATCTCTAATTTCCTCCTTTCAGGCAGATGGGGCCACAAACACAGCAGCTTCCATCTGCCGCTACATGTCTGTGTATCCCTCTCCTGAAATGGAGAGCAGGCGCTATTTCACGCCTTGATTGAATATTCTGGTCAACGGTACATCTTATACCACACCGCTGCTGCCGCACCAAGTACAATCATCACTACCGTTACGATCCCCATACGGATTGCCTTCTTTTTCACCACGTTGACATCACCACCTTTCTTCTCTTTTTTCTGTTCCTTTTTCCTTTGCTGTACTTCCCGTTCTTCTTCCTGACGGGTTTCCATATAAATCTGTTTCAGTTCCTGCACCGATTCCGTAGAGCCATACACCAAAGGGCGGTTAAAAAAGGAAAAATAAATCATCTTCCCTGCAAACTGCCAGAATGTCAGCCCATGATAGTTATAAAACCCAGTCAGTGCCAGAGGTACAACAAAAGGGGTTGCCACATAACAGCTCAAAGTAATCCCGATTTTTTCATACAAAAGCAGGACAATCCCAGTTCCTACGCCCAATGCCAACGCCGAAAACAAAAACTGTTTTGCTGTAAGCCCTAGAACCAGGGATTCTTTATAATGCTGCAGGTCCTCACTTAATTCAATCTCCATACATAACCTCCTGTCTCTGTTTTTTATCTACTCTGTCTTCGCTCTTCCTGCATGGTTTTCTGTAATCCATGCTGATTGCAAAAGGCGGCAACCCCAGCCTGGTCAAACTTACGCAGTTCCTCCAGATGAAATTTCACCACCGCATACTGCCCCATACCGGATTGTGCTTTCCAGGGAAGCAGTGTTCCCAATCCATGCTCCTGAATAAACTGGATATTTTCCTTACTAAAATCACCGCTGATACAGGCAGTTCCAGGCTCCAGGCAATATCCGGGAAGGTTTACGGTCAAATCTGAAAACGGTTCCCACATCCCATCTTCCCGGCTATACAGCTCCACATAAAGGTTTTGGTTCATTGCATAATAATCTACCCGCAATGCCAGTTCTTCGGTTCCATACGCCCATTGAAAATCCGCTGTTTTGATTTCCTTTTGAAATTCTGGATTCTTTACTTCTCCCCGTTCCTGGTATGCCTGCTCATAGGCTGCATATCCCTCCGGGTCCAATTTCTTTAAAGTTTCTTCCTGAAATTCAAACAGTGGATATTCCATACAGCCAGAACAGCAGATTTCTTCTTTTAACTGTCCAATCGCGTTTTTTTTGATAAATTCTACTATCTGCTCCAGATCATAGCCTGGGAGCAAAAAGGTCTGGTTCTTTTCCAGCGGAATTCCCATATCTGTGGTCAATTCAAAAAGTTTCCATATCTCTTCCTCTTTTTCCGTAAACACACAAACTTTGATGTTTTTATCAGCCGGATAAGTTGCAACTTCCAGCCAGACCTCATAGATCTCCCCATTGCCAAAATCCAGGCTGAGTTTTTCTTCCTGTTCCATTTACATATCCTCCTTTCCTACCGACTCCTGCTCTTTGCAGACAGAAGCCTTTCTTTTCCCTTTTCAAAATATTCTTCATTAATTTCAATGCAGATTGCATTCCGTTCACTGGAAAGTGCTGCTTCCCCCAGGGAAAACGAACCTGCAAACTGATCCAGTACCCACTCCTTTTCTTCTGTTACAAATCCAAGGATCTGCTGCAAAAGTTGCACTGGTTTTTCTGCCTGATGAATACGGGAGTTTTTCCCTGGCGGTTCAATGTCAAAGACCGTTGGAAGCATTCCCCTGGCGCCTGACATATAGTGGGATATTCCTGGCTCCGCCTTATCCTTTTTCGCATCTGGGCGTAAATTCCTGGCTTTTCCTTTCGTAAAAAATGCAATCTCTTCCGTATTTTTAGATTTTCTTCCCGTATTGGCAACGAAATCTCCTTTTTTCCAGGCGACTTTTGCATAATATTCAAGCCCTGCTTCTTTCGCCATTTTTTTCATCTGATAGAGGTATTCATAATTTTCCCCATTTTCTTCCGGCATGAACTCTACCAGAAAACACCCTTTTTTCAACACCCGGTATTTTTCATCAAAGTCTTCCTGCGTATATTGAAAACATTCATAGGCCGCAAAATCCCGATTTCCCCCTTTCAGGCTTTTTTTCAGGTCATAAGCATGATCTGTAATAATGGCATCTATACTGTTATCTTTTAAAAAGCTCAAATCCCTGCCATTCCCCTGAACCATCATACAAGTTACCTCTTCTCCGTCCTGTTCTTTGGTAACCGTATAGACTCCTTTGGCTATCCTGGAAAAAAGCCCCTTTTCTATTCCCTCATAAATTCTTGCCCGGATACTGGGTTCTTTTACCTCTTTTACCTGTTCTACACAAGCCACTGCTTCTTTAAGGCTGAAGCATTCTGCGTCCTGAAAATATTCAAATAGTGTCATCTGTATCCCTTTTTCCTGCACAATCCTTTCCTCCTACAATCCCAGTGCCCTGGAAGTCAGGTTCTGCGCTCCTTTTACAGTGCCTACCGTCAGCGCAACCGTAAAGGTCATTTCCCCCAAATAAATCAGGGTTTTGGCCCAGTCCTCATAATCTCCGGTAAAGGTCGGAAGTCCGGAGGAAATAAACTGGTTACACAAAAGGATTGCCAGTGCCATTGTGACTGCCTCAAAAACGACACTGATAAAATATTTCATATAGGCTACAAAGGTATTGCTAAGCCCCCGGTTTCCAGCCAGGGTACTGCTGGCAATCGCCCCAAAAGGTACAATTACCATAATTTTCAAAAAGCGGAAATAAACATTGTACAGCAGGAAGAACCCACAGATAATAACGATTAAAGATAGGAAAACAGCAAGTATCAGGAACACGATACTGGTTCCAAATCCTAAATCTTTGATCACTTCTGCCTGCGCCGGGTCAATGGATAACTCCACACTCTGGTTTTGTCCCAAATGCCCCACCAGGTTTCCACAGGAAGTAAACAGGGCTTTCATAATGGTAATGTTATAAGATACCAGCCACTGTGCAATGGCAACCCGGATAAACATACGGAGGATTGCTTCAAACCGGATTTCTTCCCGGATATCTACCGACTCTGCACAAAACCCAATGACGAAAAAAAGGACTACCAGGGCAGAGCCTATCCCAACAAAAAGGGGTTCAATCCCTTCAATGATCCCCCAGGGCCCGCCCCCTTTGAACCCGGTAGGGGACTGTCCTAAAAGTTCAAATACGAGGCTGACCTGATTATTCCAAAATCCAAACACGATTTCCAAAAGTGCAAGGATCGCCTCTCCTAAATTAAACATCACTTCACCTCTCTTCTTATCTGTTTATCTCAAAAAGAAGAACGGTTTTAGCTGATTCCCAGGAAAGTAAGAACGGAGGAAATAGCTGCCATAATAAGCCCTGCAACAATTCCTTTAATGGCACTGTTCATAGAAGAACTGTCCTGCTGCTGGTAAGCCTGTGCAAATTCCATCACGTTTTTTGCCAGGATAATCACACCCACCGCACCGATAATACTGATCACCAGTGTCTTTAAATTCATAAGCGGCTGTGTTACGTCACTTACCCCGGAAGCCATGACAGTCTGGGGGAACAGGGAAACAGTGGCAGCGCTTACTGCCAGGACTCCCAGTAGAGATTTTTTCAAGCGGTTCTGTTTCTTTCTGATAACCTCTTTGATTTTCATATCTTTTTACTCCTTTTCATGTGATTGATACCGCATTACGCAAAAAGACAGATTTTTAAAAACCTGCCCTGCGTAATGCAAAAACTACAGGTTTCCAAAAATCTGCCTTCTTTAATCCGAGGCTGTTTCTTTTGTAAATTTTTTACGGATTTCCTTCATCTTTTCAGCACTGTTTTTTGTATCTGCCATTTGAAGGATTTTATCATACGAAATTCCAGCACCAATGGCAAGCATGATTTCTCCCAACTGTTCCTCATTATAAACATGGCTTTCCAATAATTCAGAAAGTTTTTCTTCCTCTGTCTGTACCGGTTTTTCCGTTTTCTTCGGCGGCCTCACCTCCTCTACCGTTCTCTTCTTCTGGTTCTCTTTCAGCTCTTCCTCCGAAAAAATCTTCTTAGGAATAGGCTCATAAGAAAAAATTTCATCAAAAGACAGTTCCACAATCTGAACATCTTCTCCCTGTTCCTTTTTCTTCTTATAATAATCCAGGGATTCTTCACTTAAAATCTGTACCGCCTGTTTTTGGGCAGCCATTCTGTCATGGATATAAGGCGCACCCCCGCCATCTTCTGTTTCCGAAAATCTGGAGTGTGCAAAAGTATTGTATTTCTTATCAATAATAGGATCACAACCCCTGATTAACAAAATACACTCTGAGTTATCCAGCTTTCGGGTTTCGTCCGGTGTCAAAAGCTCACGCCCCAGCACATCATAATTCCGGGAACTGCTCCCTTGCCGGCCTTTGGTTTCCCCACTGCTTTTTTTATCAATGGTTCCTTTTCCCAGGGACTCACTGATATACTTATGCGTGGACTGTTCATTCCCACCAAGATATACCAGGGAATCACAATTACCCGGTATGGTTTCCCAGGTTTTCTCAAACAAAGCCTTGATCTGGGCAAGGTTTTGGATAAAAATGGTACAGGAAATATTTCTGGAACGCATGGTACTAAGTAGGCTGCAGTAGTCATCTGGCAATGGCACGTTGGCAAATTCGTCCAGCATAAAATTCACGTTAATGGGAAGTTTTCCATTGTAATGGAAGTCTGCCTGGTAATACAATTCCTGGAAAATCTGGGAATAAAGCATACCAATTAAAAAGGCATAACTCTTATCCGAATCCGGCGTCACACAAAAAAGTGCGGTCTTCCGGTTTCTGTCCCCATCAACACCAATCCCAATCTCCTCAATCTCCATTTCATCATGATCCAGAATCCGCAAAATTTGTGGGTTCTGTAACAATCCCAGCCTTGCATTTGCGGAAATGATGATACTCCTTACCGTATCTCCTGCACCCCGTACCACTTTATTATACTGGATTAAAGCAGGGTGGTTGCTTCCCTTTTTTCTCTCCAGTCTGCGGAAACGCCGGTCTAAATCAGAAGGGGAACCGTCTGCATGGACTTCCGCCTCATTCAAAAGCTGCAAAACCATACGGAAATTCCTTTTCTCCATTTCACACTCCTGCCACACATAAAGAAAAATAGCCTGCAAGTACAAAGACTCGGCTTTCTCCCAGAATGGATCACTGGGCTGTGCGTTTTTCGGTGTGGTATTATTGATCAAGTTAGTAACCAGTTTTACAATATCTGTTTCAGAGCGGATATAGCGGAATGGATTATATCCGTTAGACTGCTCCATTTCCACCAGGTTCAGCACCCGTATCCGGTATCCATGCGCTTTCAGCATACCTCCGCAGCATCTTAAAATCTCCCCTTTGGGATCTGTAATGATCTGGGAAGCCCTGCTTAACTGAAGGAGATTGGGTTTCACCATGAACAAGGTTTTTCCAGCGCCGCTTCCTCCGATTACCAGGACATTTAGGTTTCTCCTAGTCTTTCTGGTATTCATGGACAGCCTGACATTCTGGGATAAGATCAGGTTATTGTGTTCATCTTTATCCGCAAACTGCTTTGCCACCTTTTTCGGATCTGCAAAAACAGCGGTACCAAATTCCTGACCCGGCATATAGTTTTTCCGGCTGGTGACATACATGACCATACCGATCACATATACAAAAATCCCCAGAATGATTGCTTTTAAGGAAGTTTCGTTCCAATAATTGGCAAACGGGGCTGCCATCACCTGATCCAGACGGTTTAAAAAATAGTTGATATCCTTTCCAGGCTGATAACACACGTTCAAGAGATAACCTCCATAGCCGGAAGCTACGCCTCCAATGAAATACATACCCCAGGACTGTTTCTTCTTTTTCTGAATTGCTCCGGTTCTCTACCTCCTTTGCCCCTGTATGCTTCTTCTCCCTGCTTCCAGGTTCTGTTGTGTCTTCCTGTAATTATGTTCCCTTCTTCTGCGTATCTTTTCCTGCTCCTGTCTGGCACGTTCCCTGCGTACCGGATCATAGCTTTCCCTATATAAATCTTCCCCCGAAGTTTTTCTAAGAAAACGGTCCTCCAGGTCTAAAATTGCATACTCCTTCTTCTTTTCCAATCCTGCAAAAATAGTCTTATGGTCATTAATCCAGCTAATTTCCGATTTGTCCAGCCAGATAAATTCATTCTTACGGTACGGAATCCTGGTTTTGATATGATGCTCTGTTTCTTCATATACCAGCTTCTGGTCTATGGTAATGGCATTCACACCTGGATTGTTCCGCTTTTCCTTTTGGATACGCTGAATGACCTGCATCTTTTCTTCTGTTTCCTGGCTGTTTCCAGTGCTGCGTCTTTGGGCTTCCTCTTCCCCAAACAACTGTTTCCACTGCTGGGAATCTACCAATTCTTCGATCTGTTCCGGTGTCCTGGTCAGTGTCACCGTACCTTCCTTCCCTTTCTCCAAAATCCCCTGTTCTTCCATGTAGCAGATAATCGGCCAGATCTGAAGCCAGGTCATATTCAGACGGGAACGGACATCACTGATCTTCTCCACCTGGTTTTTCGCCAGTTCCCGCGCAACCAGTTCACACTCCTTCGGCTCCGGCAGGACAGGCTTTTTTACTTCTTCTACCAACTGCTCTACCTTATCCGGCTCTGCATTTTCATAGTATTCATCTAACGTCCCAATATTGGAATGTTCAATTTTTGCCATCATGGACTGAATACGGGGCGCTGCCTGGGAATGGAACAAAATTTCACTCATACCGTCCTTCTCATTCAAATCCGGCAAAATGGAATATAAAATCCCATACTTATTTGCCAGGGCTTTTACCCGTTCCAGGTCTTTTGTTTCAAAACGGAAAACCTGCAAATCGCCTCCCATTTTCAGGAGCTTTTGTACAGAAGTTTTCCCTGACAATTTTTCCTGGTCCAGAACTTTTTTAAATACCGCACAAATATCTTTTACAAACTGCCAGCCTGTATTTCCCATTTTCAGAATGATTTCTGCGCCTTCAAAGGAAACTTTAATGATTTGCGCCGCATCTTGTATTTCACTCATGCTCTCCCTCCTATCCCATTGCCCTGTCTTTTTTTGCTAAAACAGCCGCCTTTGTTTTTCCTTCTGCAAGCATGGCTTCCAGGTCATACTGGATATTTTCCTGTTTTAAGAGAGCCTCCAGCATGTGGTTTGCTTTTTCCTTTTCATAGGTCATATACTGAAGCTGAAAAATATAATTCTCAATCTGCAAAATATTTTCCGGAACCTGAGAAAACGGTTCAAGGTAATGATAAAGAATACGCTCTTTTTCTTCCTTTCCTGCATGAGGCGCCTGTAACTGCAAAATAATTTTTTCTACCTCTTCCATAGACTCCTTATGAAAAGCAATACGGTACAAATCCTGTTTCTGCTCCCTAGTAAGAAAGGGCTGTTCCTTTTCGGCAGCTTCCAAAAGGGAAAATATTTTTACCACATGTTCAAGTTCTGCCATTTACACACCCGCCTTCCGTTTCCGCATCAAAAGGATAATTTCCCGCATTTTTTTCATTCTCTCCGGTGAAGGACTGTTCTCCATCACCTGAAGAATTTCTGCATCTGCCAGCCCACTTTCTACACACTGGCGAATTTCTTCCAACTGTTCTGCGGACAAGTTATATTCCAGAATTTTCTCCACAACACTTTTGGGTACTTTTTTTCCAAGCATGGCAATCCCAAGCAGCCGGCGCTTACTTTTTTGCAGCCCTTCCGCTGTTTGTATGCTTTTTTCTTCCAATACCACTTTTGTTTCCCTGGAAGCAGCTTCTGTTTTTTCCCTGTATTTTTCTGCTTCTTTTTTCAGCTCCTGAATTTCCTGCTCTTTCTTTGCCAGCTTTTCTTTTAATTCCTGTATGTTTTTATCTTTATATTGCAGGTTCTCATACAGGTCTTTAATCTCCTGGTTTTTCTCTTCAACAACATGCTCCTTTACCAGAGAGGACAAGGCTGTAAAACGGTCATTGCTTTCCCGGAACTGCTGAATGGATTGTTCCATGATCCCCATAAGATTTTTCATATAAGAACGCATTTCTTCATCTTTCGGAACTTCTTTTTTTGCCTTTGACTCTTCCAGTTGTATCCGCATGGTCCGCATACGGCTGGCCGGCAGTTCATTTCCGGCATAGGTTTTCACCTCTTCCAGATCCAGCCCGTTTTTTAAGCCCTCTACGATTTCCCGTACCTGGAACTGGTTATAATTTCCTTCGCATAAAAAGTCGATTTCCCCAATCCCTTCCATAAGCCCTATGATGATTGCTTTCATCACCGGGGCTTCCTGGTTGCTCTTAACTACTTTCTGAATATCTGAAACAGGAAGACCAAAATCCAGCCCCATAGAAACTGCGTCCATCTGTTCTTCTTTTAAAACTTTCCGGCATTCTTCCAGATACCGTTGTCCTTCTACTGTCATTTACCCTCCTTTTCCTCTGCCCCTCGCAGACGGTTTCCTATTCTTTTCCTTCTGCTGTGCTTCCAACTTTTCTTTTTCTTCTGCTTTTTCACGCAGACGCTCTGCAATCCTTTTTTCTTTTAAGATTTTTTTCCGTTCGATCCGCAAACGCTCCTCTTTCTCAAAGAAATAAGCGTCTGTCTGTTCTGCATCAGACAAGGAATATCCCATTTCTTTTAACTGCCCAAGAAGGTTTTGGTATGTCTGGTGGTCTTGAAAAAATTCCTGATACCCTTCCTGATAAAGTTCTGCTTCCATCTGTTTTTCCTGCAGCTTATTGAGAAGCAGAAGCATTTCCTCATAAGGAACCATTTCTTTTCGTAGCTGCTTTCTTGCCCTGCTGTTTTCCCAAAGCTGTTCCTTTGTTGCATCAGAAATGGCTTTCAACTGCGCCTTATCCTGTATGCGATAAGCTGCCAGAAAATCAAATTCCTCCTGCAATTTTTTCAATTCATGGATTGCTGCCCTGTATTTCCAGGTTTTAGAGTTTGCCATTGGTTTCCCCTGCCGATACCTGCGAAGAAAACATTCCTTCTGGTATCTGGTCAAATGCCGCTCCCGGTATGGGATAAACACATACGTCCATTCTACCGGTATCTCCTCTCCGGTCATTTCCGGGATTGGAAGGCGTCCAAAACGCTGCCGAAGCTTTTCCTCTGTATATTCTTCCCCTAGCTGGTCAAGCCGCCTTGCCCTTCCTGCTCCGGGTTCCCGAACAGAAAGGCGCTTTCTTCCCCGCAACTCATATCCCATGCTGGAAAGATTTTCAAGAAATTCCTCATAAGAACCTGCGTCCTGTAATGCCTGGTCCACATCTCTTCTGATCCGCCTGTCCCGTTCAGAAAGAGATTTTTCTTCCTGTCCTTTTTGTTTGCGTTTTTCCTTGGCTTCTTCCAGATCCAGCACAGATAAACCATGCTCCCTGCATATCCGGTTGGTCAGAGGCTGGATAATGTTTTCCCAATCCCCATTTCTATAATCGTATTTATATCCCGTAGTACAGCGTACTGAATTAAAAATAATGTGCCCATGAATATGGTCCGTATCATTATGGACTGCATAAACCGCTTCAAAATCCTTCCCAAGAAATTCTGTCACAAACTCTCCTACCATTTGGAAGGCTTCTTCTTCCGAAACCTCATCTTCCTCAAATGAAAGAATGAAATGGTAGCCCTGCCTTTTATCCAGCTTTCCAAAATGACGTTTGGTATCTACCATCTGGGATAATGCCTGTTCAGGAATACAGTTATGTCCACAGACATAGCGGCCATGTTCTGTTTTCTCCGGGTTCATAATATAGCGAAGACCATTTGCCAGATGTTTTGCCGGATAACCCGTTTTTGCCTGTTTCATGTGCAGGCACTTTGTAATTGCCATAACCTACAGCCTTTCCTGCACCTGGCTTACCAGTGTTTTTATCTGCTTCAAAAACACATACAGACGGTGTTTATCTTCCCTGGAATAAAGGGCGCTGTTATTGTTATGGGTAATCTGGTTGATGTTTACACCAATCCGGTTGATTTCCTGGTTCATGCGTTCCAGTTCCTGACGGATTTCCGGGTAATCCCTGGGACGGTTGGTAATCAGCATACGAAGGTACTGGGAATCGGAAAGCCCCATCTTTTCTGCCTGTTTTTGTAACTCTTCCAACTCCCATGAGTACAGCCGGATTTCTTTTCTGCATTTCATTGTTTCTTTTTTCATGCTCCCCCTTTCCTTATCTTTATCACATATTTCATCTACCGATTTCTACTCCAACGCTATCTGCAGTCAACTCCTAAGACCTGCTATCGGTCACCGTATAACTTCCCGGCGTCCGGACTGGCTATGCCAGTCCTCTGCAAGATACGGATTTTACCGTACAAAATCCCATCTTGTTAGGGGGCACCCCCTAATACCCCGGATAACATAGATAGCAAAACGCAGATACTGATAGCAGACCTGCGTTCCATATAGGGAAAAACCGATAGCAGTTCCAAACATCTGCTATCGGTTTTTCCACTTCCTACTTCTATTTCTGCTAACAAAACCCCAGTTCTGTTAGCAAATCTGCCAGCCTCCTGTGTCTGATGTGGCAGCAGTTCTTCCATTCTGCTATCAACGCTTTTGCACAGACTCCCTGCTGGCTGCTTCTTCTTCCGCAATTTCTCTCTTTCCAACAAGTATGGGAAGACTCTCTATGGACCATTTGCCGCTTTGGGTTTCTCTTATGAAATTATTGGTTTACCTGTTCTTCCAAACGCTCCAATGCCTTTTCAAAAGCTCCAATCCCACTGAAAAAGGAAGAAAGCCGAATATCCTCAAACAGATATGGCATGGCTTTGTATAGTTCCAGAAAAATATAGTACAGCACATCAACAACAATGGAATTTCCTGCCTGTTTGTAAAGCTGGCTGTTGCTTATGCCTGCTTCTTTTGCTTTCCAAAAATCCGCATCGGAAAAGCCCATAAGCCGGAAGCATTCTAAAGGTGTCAGCCTCCGGATACGGATCAAAGACTCTAAACGGTGTATCCCATTTGATGTCGTAAGCGTAGGGCAGAGTTCCCCATGCTCCTGTACCCTTCCCCGTTTTTCCACAGACGGATAACTAAGATTTACAACACCATTTTCCAAACATTCCTCATAACCTTTCTGTGTCTTTTGACGTACCAGAATGATATTATCTTTTTGTACAGAAGTAAGGGTATGGCAGACTTCTTTTTCTCCCAGTTCCAAAGTCTGCACAATCCGGCCTTCCGGGTCATACCTGCCCCGGATTGCTCCTGGACATTTTTCTACAATCTTTGGCTGGTCATGCCCTGCTAAAACCGCACCGCTGCTTCCTAAAGGGGAATAAATAACCCCGCTTGAACCATAGCCGGTATGAATATCTCCCACTTGAAGAATTTTGGGCTGATGTCCGCCACCACCACAGGCAGTTACCGTAGGGCAGCACCCGTCTGGCAGATAAACCCGTCCAGTCTGTTCAAACACCCCTTTGATATTTCCGGCCCGTTTTACCCGGTTTTCCCGAAAAGCCTTCAGGCTTTTTTCGTCCGGCTCAAACAAAAGCGCTTTTCTCTCTTCCATATCTTCAATCAAGCGGCGTACTTTTTCCTGGGATAAGTAGTATCTTTCCTCTACCGTATCCTCCAGAATATCCATAAGGCACTGGAAGGACTCCAGCGGTTCTGGAAACTGGAATGTTCCATTATCCATTTCCTTCTGTATCAAAATCAGATATACCCGTTCCCTGTTCTGGGGTATTCCGTAATGCTTTGCATTAAGAACACTCCAATAGGTGTGGTATCCGTATTCATGCAGTTCTTCTTCAAACAACCGGAATGTGGTATCCCGGAATTTTTTTCCTACAATATTTTTTACATTTTCATAAATTCCCCATATTGGTTTGACACCCCGTATCATACGGAGCCACTCCACCAGAAGGGAAGAACGTGTTTTATCAATATCATGGGAACCACACATGCCGCAGGCGTCCCTTTTGGAATAATGTACCTGCAGAGGGTTATACTCATACCCGCAGCTTCGGCATTTCCAAACTGCGCCTGCCTGCTTGCCTGCCAGGGAAAAATCCTGACAGGGGCTTCCGCCACAAATCATGTTAAACGGTTCAATCTCCCTTTCGTCCACTTTTGTAATATCTCCCAGATTCAATGTTTCACTTGTACCATGAATCGCACAATAACTCTTTGCTGCATATTTATCAAACTCACAAAAATTCACCAAACTATATTTCATTCCTCATATTTCATGAGGTGTAGCTACACATTTTACCTAGGATTACTCACTTATTTCCTCCTGTCTCCTAAATTTTTTATAGTCTTCATGAGAAATCCACAGCTACAAACGAAATATCCATCTGGCATTACCTTACAATCATAGAATCACCCCTTCCCGTATCCAGAGTTTATCCTTCTGTCAAAAATTCTGTTGGTCTGCACCACCTCCTTTCCTAACACCCCCACTTTCGGATTGGTTATTTCTTTCTCACCGCTCTTCTTTCCTGATGTTTGCCAGCACCCTGGACACATACGCCTGCTTGGGTATCCCCATGCGGTATCCCTGCCGCTCATAGCTCTCTTCGATAAACGCAACCCGTACACGTCCATGCAGTTTCCTCTTTCCTATCCACTGCACTACTTTTTCCATCTCCGCTTCGCATTCGTCGATCTCCCATTTTTTGAAACATTCCTCATCATAGCTATTTTCCAAAAGAATACCCTCCTATCTTGCCTGTGCTATCTGGTATGGTACTATGTTCCTGTGTCCTACCATTTTTTCTATCTTTTGTATGTTTGTCCCTTTTGTTTCAGTAAGAAGCGGCCTTTCCTTTTCTACCAGGCTGGAAAGCTCTTGGTTTTCCTTTTTATACTGCAAAAAAGCATTATAGTCTTTTCCCATAGGTGGAAGACGTACAAAAACCTCATACTCCATAAGGGTATATTTTCTTGCCAATTTTTTTGCCGCTTGTCTTCCCGGCAGGTCATTATCCAAACAGAACTGTATCTTCCTGATATGAGGATAATCTTTTAAGAACTTTTCCAAAGGACCATCGGAAAGCATTCCAAGTACCAGGATATTGTTCTGATAGTCTTCCCGCAGTTCCATATCGGACATGGCATCAATGGCCGCCTCATATACATAGAGCGTATCACTGTTTTGGTCTACCAGATTAACCCCATAAGTTTTGTCATTCCCCGTAACATCTCCTTTAAAGGGTTTTCCATATTTATCCAGGGTTCCCCTCTGGCTGGCAAAACGTGGGATACCTTCCGTATCTTTTCCCACAAAAACCAGGTTATGGTACGTTCCGCTCTCATACAAAATCCCCTTTTTTACCCAAAAATCAATCATCTGCTTTGACAGCTTCCGCTGTTTTATCAGATAGCCATATAACCGGCGGCTGGTTTCTGATTTTGAAGGAAGTACAAAAGGTTCTTTCGGTATGTCTTTTCTCTGTTTTGTTTCTTCTATTTTTTCAGTCTGTCTTTCCGGTTGAAATTTTTGCATGGTTTCAGTACGGATATATCCGGCAAACTCCAGCAGATATTTGACTGCCTCCACAAAATCCATGTTTCTGAAATATTCCAGAAAGTCAATGGTGCTGCCACCTACCCCTTGGCTAAACCGGCACCAGGAAGACCGGTTGAAGATCATCACAGAGTCCATACCCACTGCCTGATAGAACCTGCCTTTCCTTTTCAATGGAATCCCTATCTGCTCCGCCAAATCCACTAAATCCACTGCCTTTGCAATCTGAATTTCTTCAGCCGTAAATTTTCCCATACTGCACCTCTTCATATTTCATATCCAGATAATGTGCCATTTCCGGGTGCAGAGCTTCAAAAGCAGTCAGGTAGCGGAAACAGGAACTATACTCTCCCTGTCCGGTACAAAATTCCCGTAGGCTCTTTTTCGAATACTGGGCCGGCTGGTTACACCAACGACTTAGGTTGATATACATTCCCTTATAAACCTCCGGTGCCTGTTCCCATGCTGCATAGCGCATCAGATAAGCCAGGCACTTATACCGCATCAAAATCTCAATCCGTATGAAAACGTCCCGAATATCCTTTGCCCAAAAATCTGCTTTCCAGGTCCCTTCCCAGTCATAACCGCACAGTACATACAGCTTAATTTTCTGGTAAGAAACTGGGATCACTTCCCGCAAAAGTTCCAATTTTCTTACAATAAGTTCCTGATCTTTGATATGGTCAAAGGCAAAAATCATACCATTATCCAATTTTCCAGATGCCAGAAGTTCCATCTGCCTTTTCTGCATAATCCTCAGATCCAGCCCCTGCCGGAATTGAAACCGCCTGCCTGTTTCCAGGACACTGGAAAAGATTTTTTCCCACCCTGCACAGGCAAAAAAGTTATCGTCCAAAAAGCATAACTTCTTTCTGGACGGGTCATAAAATTCTTCCAATGGGCTTGCTGGTGCTGCACCGGTGCTGTTTTTGTTTACACAGAAACTGCACTTCCGAAAACACCCCCTGGTGAGGAAACCAATGGAATACTCCGTATAAAATTGGAACTCTTTCTTCTTTTTCTCTCCTTCGCTATGTTCTTTTACCATCTGGTCATACAAATGATAGTCCGGTGTATGGTGTTCAATCGCTTCTGGAAGTACCGGTGCTTTATCGTAAAAAAATCCAGTCCCTCCATAAACGGTTGTTTCCCTCGTCAAAATATGTTCCGGCACAAAGGTATCCGTAAACACTTTTGATACATAGAGCCGGTCATATTCCCCTGCCTGGCTGTAATCCAAAAGAAGCTCTGTTTCAAATCCCTGCTCCTTCCAATAAGCGGAAAGTTTCATACATGCCAAGTTAGGAAACCGGTGTCTTTTCCGGTATAAAAGATCTGCATCTATAATCCCTATCCTCAACGCCTGCTCCTTTCCATACGGATAGTTCCGGTTTTCTTCTCCCCTTTGACTGCCTCTTTTCTTTCTTCCTTTTCCTTGCATTCTGCCGGGCAATATGATTTTCCATTTGCTTCCATGATTTCTGCAAATTCACAAATATGGAACACCCTTGCCCCTACCTGTGTGTGGTATTCATCAATATAGGTACAAACCCGTTCTTCCCTTTTTCCATCTGGATATACAATCTCTATGGAGTCCCCGTCTGCTATGCTGAACAGGGTATGATAATGGCTGTCAATAAACCGTATTCTTTTTTTCTCTTCCATGCTTCTCACCTCATATTGCCAAAGAAAGGACAGCCGCAGCCGCCCTTTCCCAAGTTTAAAAACTGATTTTTATTTTCTATGCCTTTTTATGTCTTTTTCTGTAATAAAGTAGGCCTGCTACCATACCTGCACTTACACCAAGAGCCAGCAAAGGCAGGAACCAGTTTGTATCATCACCCGTTTTTGGTCCTGGTTTTACGGTACCTGGTGTTTCTGGTATTTTTTTATTCTGGATCTCTTTTACCACTTCAATGACTGGTGTTTTATCATTCTGATAGGTAAATACGATTTCCCACTCTTCTTCCGTCTTCTCATATCCCTTTAAGGTGGCAGTTTCTTTCAGCACATAGGTGATCGGTTCTTTGAAAACACCATTTTCATAAGTTCCAATTGGAAGTAGTTCTGAAACTGCTTTTCCATCTTTTCCAGTCTTCAAACGTCCTACTTCTTTTCCGGTTTCCTTTTCCAGCAGAACAAATTCTACTCCTTCCAGAGCCGCTTTGCTGTCTGCATCCGTTTTTACGATAACCAGTTGTCCCATAGCACGCTCATCTTCCATCTTTACTTTCTGGATTTCTCCCGTTTCTTCTACTGTAAACTCCACGTCATTGGCCACAATATATCCGTCAACTGCCGCTTCTTCATGCAGAGTATAAGTACCTATCGGAAGGTACTCAATCAGGTGTTCCTCTCCTGTGGTCCAGGACTCTACCACTTCCCCGTCCTGATCCAGAATCTGCAGCTTCGCTCCCTCAATTTCTTTTCCATCTGTAATATCTGTTTTGGAAATTGAAACTTTGGTATGGTCGTCCTCCATTTTCACTTTTTGTATGTCCCCTGTTTCTTCCACAACAAATTTCACATCTTCTGCCCGGACATATCCCTGTTCCGTAGGCGCTTGCTCTTCATGCAGTACATATTCTCCTGGTTCCAGTGCATAGACTACATGGGGTTCTTTCTTAGATACCCACTCTTCTACCACCTTTCCGTCCTGATCTAAAATCTGCATTTTTGCACCTTCAATTTCCTGTCCACCGGTTAAATCTACTTTTGTAAATTCCGTAATGGTAGGCTGATTAGAAATTTCTTCTGAAAAAGCGAGCAGTTCAAGGGTCTGGTCTGTATAAGACGCATCAAAGGAATACACCTCATCATTTGGCAGGTATCCCGGCTTATGCTCTACTTCCTGAATATAGTATTTTCCATGAGGAAGATCTGCCTGAAATACCAGCTTGCCCTCTTCATCTGTTGTTCCCAGTTCAATCAGGGCATCTTTTTCTACAACTACTTCCCCGGCAGCATTTTTGATATCCTCCTGCGCATACAGCCCGAATACCACTCCTTCCAGCGGTTTTCCGGTTTCTGCGTCTTTCTTCAGAAGACTCAGGGAAACTTTCTGTCGCTGATTGGTAAGTTCCATTGTTACATAATCCACTGCTACTTCCTGTCCCTTATATGCAATTTCAAATTCTTTTGCTTCCGAGTCAAGCACGCAGTTCTGACCTGCTTTTTCTTCCACTACATAGTATTTTCCGATAGGAAGATTATTCAGGACTGCCTTTCCTTCTTTATCTGTCACCATACGAGCTACCAGGGCATCTTTTTCATATTTTACAATGCGGTTTCCTGCTTCGTCTTTCTGTCCGTCCGGGGTATAAATGGTTTCCTTTGCATGAATGGCAAATTCTGCACCTTCCATATTTCCCTCTTCATAGTCAAATTCATAACCTTTCTCTTTTTCCATGACCTCTTCCCCAGTGAAGAAACTGCTTACCTGATTTACGAAACCTGCTACACCGTTTTTCATCTTTGTCAGGAACTTTTCTTCTACTTTAGAAGCACCAGAAAGTTTTTCTCCTTTTTTATGGATTGTAAGACTTCCTACTGCTTCATCATTATACTGTTCAATGACAACAATAAATTTACCAGTTTCCTCCTCTACCTGGTGTACGGTATCAGAATCTACGGTAATGGTGATCGGCGCTTTCTTTGCCTCCTGGTAAGCTCCCCCGTCTGCAACTTCATTCAGCGGAACTTCCTTCCCGTCTTTTAAGAGGACATTTTCAAATCCTACCTGTACATAATTTTCCGGTGCTTCCACTTCTTCAATCCGGTAAGTGCCACATTTTAACTGCTCCGGTGTAATCAGGTATCCCTCTTCGTTGGTCCTGAACACAGATACCACTTCTTTTTTTGGATATCTTACGATCATTTCCACATATTTTTCTGCTTCCACATCATAAATCTTATAAGCTGCACTGTTATCCAGCACCGGCTTCTGCGTCTGGGCATCTTTTTTCACAATCTTGAAGTAATACTGCAAAGGACGGTCATCAAACACACGCCATACCTGGGGTTCCCGGCTGTCTTCCGAAATCTGTACAATAAATGGACGAATCCCTTTTAAATTTTCCGGAACCGTAGACTCAAACACCACATAGGTTCCATAAGGAAGTTCTGGACTCTTTAAATATCCTTTCTTATCCGTAAACAGCTCTGGTACCGTAATCTTTTTACCATTCTCCCAATAAGAAGCTGTTTCGTCTTTGCTGTAATCATAGGTGATAAAATCTTCCGGGGTATAATAAGAACCATTTCCCGGCTTCAAACTTCCGTCTTTTACACCAGACAGCTCACTGATGAGGAATACCTTAAATCCAGCTCCTTCTACCAGTTCTGTTTCTGTCTGCTCCCCGTCTTCTGAGATCTTGATAAGCTGAAAGGCCTGTTTCTTTACAGTTTCCTTTACAGTCACCTCCCGGTGTACAATCTGTACTTCCTGTCCCTCATACGAAACCTCTACGGGATACTCTGTTTCATCTAACAGATACCCTTCTGCCGGCTCTATTTCTTTTACGAAATAATTTCCAAGATACAGGTTTTTGAAATCTACGGTTCCTTCACTGGAAATCGTACCCTGCGCTACAAGTTCCCCTTTTTTATGGACAATCCCATCTTTCTTATTTGGGTGTTCAATATCTTGTGCAGCATATAATCCGTATTTTGCCCCTACTAAGGTTGCGTCACCCTGGGAAATAAATCCCTGGGAATCCTGGTCAATCTTACTTACATGAACTTCTCCCCGTACTTCCTCATTTTTAAAATCATGGGAAAAAGTATATGTGTAGGTGCTGTCGTCTTTATATTCATAGAAGAAACGATACACCTCATCTGTCATATAGTACTTATCCGGTGCCTGGATTTCCTTTACACTGTAATGGAAATTCAAAGGAATATCTGCATGGAACACAGCCATTCCTTCCCTGTCGGAAACAGCACGTTCCACCAGGCTTCCTTTTTCTACAAGGACCTTTCCGTCTGCTGCTGTCAGGTCTTCTTCTACATACAAGCCAAACGTCGCACCTTCCAGGGTAACATCATCATGTTTCGATTTTTTCACTACATTTACGGAAATCTCCGGTCTTGCATTGGTAAAAACGGTTTCCCCCTGGGATAGCTCTACATTCTGTCCTGCATAGGACAAGGTTACAAACTGGGTACGTTCCTGTTCTGTTTTCCCAATCACCAGATTTTCCGGTGCTTTCTGTTCTACAACCTTATATTTTCCAAGATACAATTCTTTGGAAACAGCGCTTCCATCTTCCCCTGTTGTCAGACTTTCTACCAAATCCCCTGCTTTATGCACCTTCGTCACTTTATCCTGGCTGTAAATATCCTCTGCCGCATAAATGTTATATTCTGCCCCTGCAAAGTCCGCATTTCCATATACAAAAGTCAGGTTTCCCTCTTCTCCGGTTACTCCGGTCAGAACCTCACCTTTTTTACGGATTGTGATTTTTCCTTTCTGTTCCTCATTCGTCACTGCAACAGAAGTTGTTTTTCCTGTTTCCAGCTTCACGTTAAAAGACTCTGTATTCAGCTTATATCCTTCTGGAACAGAAATTTCTTTTAAATATACCGTATCCTGGGTTTTCGGAAGTTCCACCTCAGAAGTACCATTGCTGTCTGTGGCCGGCATCTGTACAAGAAGGTTTTTACATGCACTGTCTGAATAAATACCAAAAACAGCGCCGGACAGATTTACTTTACTGTTCTTATCTTTTTTTGTTACCTTTACCCTTGCCAGGTCTAGCCACTTCACCGTAAATTCCACAGAAGCACTTTCTTCTTCAAAAAATGCCCCATACCCAATATCCTGAGAACCAGAACCCGTAGACAATACTAAGGTCTTCCACTGAGTTCCCATTTGTCCTTTCAGCTTACCACTGTTCCATGTACCAGTTACAGTTTTGGGAGCACTGAAATAGAATGTGGTATTTCCATTGATCTTTACGGTTCCTGTCTGTTTTGTACTTCCACTGTGATAAGTCACATTCTCTGGCATTTTTAAAGTAATATAGTTTCTATGGTCACCTTTTAAAGTAAATTCTCCGGTACGCTGTTCCTTTCCACTTTCATAACCCTTTGCTTCCTTTGGGGACAACGTGATTGCTGCTGTCGGAGGTGCTTCCAGGCTGTAAATATGCTGGATATATCCCCACACACCGCTTGCCTTAATATCTTCAAAGGTACAGCCATAAAAACCGTCCATGCCACAATAAGAATAAGCGGCAGCTAAATGCGTAAAAATATACTTTGTCTTCCAGTCAAAAGAGGGCATATACTCCCCAGTAATGTCCCCGGGACCGCCATATCCATAATAAAGGACTTTCTGTAATTCCGGGTTGCTTTCAAATTCATTGGCTACATAATCCGAGGTCGGCGGGGAAGCCTTCATAGACTCCAGACAATATGCCACATGGCCATTTACGGTGAAATAGGAAGTAGAATAGTTCCCCACGTTAGAAGGGTATGGGATTTTCTCTCCCTGTACCAGATGTACATTGCTTCCTTTTTGCTGCTCCATTGCTGCCGGAACAACCGATAAGAACATTCCCTTATCCTCTTTTGGTGTCAGATCAATCAACTCTGCCCCTGCATCTGGCATTTCCGGTTCTTCCGTCAGTACCTCCGGTATCTCCGGGTCAGGGTCCGCCTCACCGTCCTCACCGGAGCCATCTTCGGTATGCTGGCTTACTTCTCCCTGGGGTTCCTGTGTACTGTTTTCCCTTGCTTCTACCACAATTCTTCTCATAATCTGATAGGAAGGGTTTCCGCTTAACGGATCAACACGATAAAATGCCTGGTAAGAACCTGGGGTATTGAAATCAAAAGAATTGCCGGAGTCCCCTTCTGCTTTCAGAAACGTTACCTTTACTTTTTCATCATTTTTCTGAAAACCCCTGTAATCTGTTTCCAGGTCAAAGGACTCTCCTGCTTTTATGGTAAGATCCTCTGCATACACCAGTTCTTCTTCTGTTAGTTGCTCCTTTACCTCTTCCAACTCCGGTAATGTTTCTGAAGCAGCCTCCTCCTGTTTTACTTCCTGTATCTGTGCATGTTCCTCAGACTGTTCAGAAGCCAGTGCGGTGATCCCTGTATTGAGTAACGTAGAACAACTAAGAAGAAGTGCCAGCGTCCCAGCCAGCAGCCTTTTCTTTTTTCCTTTCATCATAGCTTTGCTCCTTTTCATTTTTTCGTCAAAAAAAGCAGGCCACACAAGCCTGCTTTCCATTTTCTATCTTCTTTTTTCTATCTTTTGTATACGGTCTGTCCCGTATCCAATGCACCCGTCAATCCCCTTTCTATTCCCTGCTTCCTGCATGGAACACTGCCAAAACAAGCTGCAGAACCAGCAGAAACAAACATATCACCAGTTTCCCTGTCAGATACAGCAGTTTCCCCACTGCAATGAAAATCCCTTTTACAACTTCCCATACACTTCTTCCTACTGCCATATCTTTTTCCTCCTTATTCTTCAAATGCCCCATAAAATTCCGCAAACCGTAAATCTTTTTCCATACAGGCTTCTTCCTTTTCCCTGTTCTCTGCTATCGTTCCACCGTCAGAAAGTTCTCCCTGAACGGTCTTTTCCAGCACACCCCGCTTCTCAAAGGCTTCTTCCTGTGCCTTTGAAACCGCTTCTTTTACGATTTTACAAAATTGTTCTTTCTGGTTCTCCAGAAGGGTATTTAATAGTTTCATCTGCTGTACATCTTCTTCCTGCTGCAGGTATTTTGCAAAATAAACGATTGCTTCTGCTATGAAATCGTCTTTCGTCTTGAAAATATCTTTGTTATACTCCTTCAGATATCGGTATGCCTGATGATGTACCGGCCTGTTTTTATACAGCCGCAGTGAAGTAGTATATACTTTTTCCGTATCCATAAGCATTCACTTCCTATCATGCCGTCCGCATTTTCCTCTGTTTTGCCCGGATAATACTTTTCACTGCTTCTTCACAGCCCCTTGCATTGGCATGTATATCCGTCACAAACTGTACATCTTTTCCCTCATTAGCTCCAAAATGCTCCACAATGGAAGAACCACCTCCCATGAATACCATTTTGGTCAGGTCCAGATTATAATGATTTGCCTGTATGATACCATAAATTTCCTCTGCATAGGATTTCAAACAGTTTATAATCACTTCCTGATACTGCTTCGGGCAGTCATAGCTTCCTGTCCTCATAAATGCTTCTGTAATGTATGCCGGTACCCCTGCCCCTGTTTTTGCAATGGCTTCCTCATTGACTTTTCCGATACAATACAAAGCTGCCTTATCCGAAATCGAATACTTCCCGTCCGGCATTCCGTCAACAAACTCTACCAGGTCGGTAGTCCCTCCACCAATATCTACTAAAAGGCAATAACCGGGAACCGCTTCTAAAAGCGTATGGATCACCACATGCCCCTGCATAAAAACAAACACATTTTCCAAAGACACATGATAATGTACTCCTTCATAGCGGAAATGCAGTTCCTTTGTCTTTAACAGATATTTCTTAAAATTTTCTTTCTGCTGCTGAAATCTTCTGGGTGGCAGGGCAGCTCCCATTTTTACGGAAGCGTCTGTCAGTCCCCGGCAGCGCATTTCCTGCGCCAGTGCTGCAAGGGTAAGAAGATAATAGTTTTCATTCTCTGTCTTATCTACGCATTCCTTTTCCGGTACTTTCCCACCCACATAATAAAACTGGTTCTGGTATTCCAGAATGTGTTCCAGGCTGTCCGGCCTTGCCTGCAAAGGCTGGATTGCTGCTGAAAATACAGTATTTGCAGTTTTCATGTTACGGTTTCCATGATCAATTCCAATAATCATTTTAGTTTCCACGTTCTTATCCTCCTGAAAGTTATAGTTTGTATTTTATCTTGTTCTCTTTGGTTCTTGACCTGCTTCTTTCTTTTCTTTGTTTATCACAGGAAGTTTGTCAAACAGTTCCCCCATCACCGCTTCCATTTCCTGAAACTTCATTTCATCTGGCATACACAGAAAAACAATCACTGCATCCGTCTGACGTTCCCCGTTCTCTCTCCGGTAAAGTTCTGTATAGGAACCCCAACAACCGTCCTCACCTGCACAAAACTTTTTTGTCTTCTCATTTACTTTTATGAGATATTCTTCGGTATCAACAAAGATTTTCCGAATGGATACTTTTTGTAAGTCGTATTTCATGCTGTCCATATAAACCGGCATGTGTTCCTCTGGGGCAAAATAGACATACATTGTGCAATAGGTCTCTCCTTCCGTCCCCATCTCCTGTAAAACAATCCCGGCTTCAAATATTTCCGGTGGAGCATAATCTACTACAAAATCCGAATCCTTTTCCTGTGAAGATTTTTCAAAATGCTCTGAATCTCCAACCAGAAAATGTTTGGGGCACTGAATACGAAACCTTTCTTCCCTCATTCTGTATATTCCTCCATAATCTCACTAATATCTTTTTGAAATAGCCGCTGAAGCAGGACAACTACATAGACATTTGGCTTTTGCTGTCCGTATTCAATCCTCTGATACGTCCGAAGACTGATACCCAAGACAGCCGCAAGTTCTCTCTGTGTATATCCATGAGCTGTCCTGAATTTTCTTAATTTTGTTACTTTCTATCACGCTCCTTACGTCTGAGGGATAGCTTCCTGATAAGCAAACAGATTGGATATATAGCTGTTTGCTGTCAATGTGGCATTGTATAAAGCGGTAAGCAGCACTGCCCGGATATTATTGGCTTTCCTTGTACACTGCTTAATTGAGTCTATCACATACTCTACGGTAAACTTATCCAGCTTTTTATACATTCCCTGTACAATGCCAAGAGGTCGTTCTTCCTGATTTACCCTTATGGTCTTTGCATTGGACGTCAAAACATCTACTGCAAGCCCTACAATCTCATTGAGCAGTTTTCTGTCAAAAGGTCTGTCTATCCATATCGCATCATAATCAATCTGATCTTTGAACTGTTCTTCTGCTGCCTGATAGGATAAGATAGGATTATCTCTATACCCATTCCCTATTTCTGTTGTATTCTTTTGGGTACTTTCTGCTGTAGTCTTTGTAGTAATCTCTGTATTTGTCTGCCCGCTATCAGTCTGAGGTACCTCTTTGGGTATCCAGGGCTCTGTTTCCCTGTCGGGGTATGCTCCCTCTTTGAATGGTGACACCCTCTTCCTTTGGAAAGGGACAGCCCTCTCTTCTACAAAATGTATCTCTTCCTCTATGGCTGTATGGGAACTGATTTTCTCTGCTTTGGATTTCTCTCTTCTTTTTTCAAAGGAAACCGGATCTGCTCCTGTTTCTTCTGGATAAGTCAATTCTTTTAACCGGTCTACGATCAATTCCAGATACAGAACATTATTTACAACAATCCCATTCATGGAAATGGTTCTAAATACCCGTTTTACCACACCCAGCTTCTCTAAAAATACCACTGCATTTGTCGCTTCTTTTTTGGAAATCCCAAACTGTTCGCTGATCTGCTGGTAACTTCTCTGAAGAAGGTCTGACTTAAATTTCTTTCTTACCCCAATGACCTGTCCGGTTCCTTCATCTCTGATTTCTGTAGGCTTATACCAGTACACAATATCTGCCAGTATAATAATAGCTGTTAGATTTGGCTTTCCACTTTCTCTGATGATTGTCCGATACCACACCTGCGGAATGATATTTCCAGATATATTCAGTTTTGCATTTTCATCTACAATTTCATTTCCAGTGCTATAAATACCTCCATTCATACGTTTATTCCTCACTCCCCTGCTTCTTTTCTTTTTCAAATAAAGCACTTATTTCTTCATCTGCTCTTTTGCCTGCCACCAGACACGCATACAACGAAACGAGGAAAAAAATTATTCCAACAATCATAATCACCTTTATCATTGCTCTGTCCTCCCAAGAAAAAAAGGACTAAGCCAGCTAACAGAATCTTTTAACTAACCTAGTCCTTAACATATTTTTTTCAATATATTGTAACCGAATGGTTTTTCACAAACTTGACCGCCTGTGAGAATGGATATAATTTTGACAGGACCAGTAGCAATAGGTTTCTATCTTTAAGAGCCCCTGCCATTTGATTTTTACTATGAAAAATTCATTCCCGGTCTATGAATTTTCTACCTTTTATGGTATAATAGAAAAAAGACTAAATTGGCGTGAGCCCTTATTTTATAAGGAATCTGCTAACTTAGTCTTATTTTAACATAATCACCACAGCCGGAGGGTCCGATAAATGCTGTGATTTTATTTGCCTCAATCTCCAGATTCACATCTTTCAAGGCTTTAAAATCATCATAATATAAATTCAGATTTTTAATACTTAGTTTTCCCATATCTGTATGTTCGTTTTCCTTTCTTAGATTTAAGACGGTTATGCCTTGGTAAACTTCTTTGCCACTACACTGGAAAGCGTATTGATTCCAACCACCAGAATCAGCAACACCACCGAAGTTGCATACGCCTGATCCATATAGAGTCCTTCACTCGCAAGATTATACATATGGACTGCCAACGTCCTTCCGGAACCCATGACGCTTGACGGCACATCTGCCACCGTTCCTGCTGTATAAATCAACGCAGCCGTCTCTCCCACAATTCTTCCGATCGCCAGAATAATTCCCGCAAGAATTCCCGGCACGGCCGATGGGAGCACGATACGGAACACCGTTCTTAACTTCCCGGCTCCAAGCCCAAAACTTCCTTCTCTGTAGGAATCAGGAACAGATTTCAACGCTTCCTCTGTTGTACGCATGATAAGAGGTAAAATCATGATAGAAAGGGTAAACGCTCCTGCCAGAAGCGAAAACCCCCATCCACATGTAGTAACAAAAAACAGCATACCGAACAACCCATATACAATAGAAGGAATTCCTGACAGTGTCTCTGTTGTAAGACGGATAACCTCAACAAACTTATTGCCTCTTCCCGCATATTCTACCAGAAAAATTGCCGCAAAAATTCCCAGCGGAACTGCGATAAGCAAGGAAAGCAGCGTCATAATAACAGTATTAATCAGCGCCGGCATTAAAGATGCATTCTCAGAAGTATAAGTAAAAGAAAACAAAGACGGCTTCAGGTACGGAATACCGTGTACCAATATATATACAATCAAAAAAAGCAAAACTGCAAAGGTAATAACCGCTGAAAGCATCACAAGAAGCATCATAAGCAATGAACCCGGATGCAGGGCATAGGATTTCATCTTTTGTCTAAATGTCTCTTTATTCACGTCCGCCCCTCCTGTTCAACAATGCCACACTGAAATTAATAATCAAAATAAATACAAACAATACCACGCCTGTCGCTATCAGCGCCTCTCTGTGTAAATCCGTAGCATATCCCATCTCAATAACGATGTTTGCTGTCAGCGTCCGGACTCCTTTCAGGATTCCGGCTGGCATTCTCGCCTGATTGCCCGCCACCATGATAACTGCCATCGTTTCACCGATCGCACGCCCGATGCCCAGAACAATCCCTGCAATCACACCACTCTTCGCTGCCGGGATTACAACCCGGAAAATACTTCTTTCATGGGTTGCACCCAATGCCAGGGCACCTTCATAATAATGCTCCGGGACCGCCCGGATTGCTGATTCCGTTACACCAATGATGGTAGGCAGGATCATCATAGCCAGAAGAAGTGACGCTGTCAGCATACTATTTCCATTTCCGGGTGACTTTATAAGCCCCATCTGCCAAAGTATCCTTCCAACGCTTCGTATCGCCGGTACCAGCACCACTAATCCAAAGAAGCCATATACAACAGACGGAATCCCCGCCAGAAGTTCTGTCGCTGCCTTTAATGGTTTATAAATACGTTTTGGACAATATTTTGCCATAAACACGGAAGTCAGGATTCCAACCGGCACCCCAAAGAGGATTGCCCCGGCAGTCACATACAAGCTTCCGATTATCATAGGAAAAATCCCGAATATCTTATTGTTGGGTTTCCACATTTTCCCACTCAAAAATTCTCCAAATCCGATTTCCTTCATGGCAGGGATCCCATTTGCAAATAAGAATACACAAATGAGAGCTACCGCCAGCACCGAAGCGCAGGCGGCAATGAAGAACACTCCCCGCATGAAGCTTTCTGTCCATGCTTTTGATTTCATTGATTCTATTCCCTCTTTAAAGATGATTTCGTTACTACTCCACTACATCTGCCCATGTTACGGCTTCACCTGTATAAATGGATTTCACCTGTTCACTGCTCAGTTCATCTACAGTACTGTCATTGTTTACGATAACCGCAATACCATCTGTTGCAATGACCTGGCCTGTCAGTCCTTCTGACAATTCTGTATCTTTTAATTCACGGGACGCCATACCAATATCATAACTTCCATTGATTGTAGATTCCATACCAGTGGTTGAATCTGTTGTCTGAAGCTCAATTTCTGCATTTGGATTCACTTCTTTATAAGCCTCAATTAATTTCTCCATTACCGGTGATACAGAAGAAGAACCACCTACCACTGCTTTACCGAAAGGAGCTGTTCCTTCATATGCCTGTGTTCCGTCCAGCGGAATATATCCGTTTTCTTCCACAACCTGCTGTCCTTCTGTACTCATAATGAAAGTAATAAAATCATTTGCTACTTCATTATCTGCCCCTTCTTTGGTTGCAATATTAAATGGTCTGGACACTTTATATGTACCACTCTTTACATTCTCGGCAGTTGCCTCTGCCCCGTCAATCTTCAGAGCCTTTACACTATCATCCAGAGAGCCGAGAGATACATAGCCGATTGCGTATTCGTCACCTGCTACTGTAGTAAGCATTACAGAAGTACTATTTGTAATCTGTGCTTCCTCCGTTGTCATATCTACCTTTTCGCCCTCGACTTCTTCTTCAATTCCAAAAAGCTCAATAAAGGCGCCTCTTGTTCCGGAACCATCTTCTCTGGAAACAATGGTAATATCATTGGCGGAATCCCATTCTGCAGCCGCCTCGCTTCCTCCATCTGCATTTCCTTCATCTGCACTATTTCCACAGCCGGCCAGAAGACCTGTCATCATTGCTGCCACTCCTAATACTGCAATAAACTTTTTCAATTTCATAATTATAATCTCCTTTTGTTTTCAGATTTGTATTTTCTTCACAGTTGCCATCATATAGGAGGAATGTTAAATCTGAAACCGTCGGAATGTTAAATCTGCGTAAAAACAGTTTCCCTTCATTTCCAGCTTACATTTATAGGAGTTATCTATTATATTTATCATTTATCAATATAATCTATTAGCAGATTTATCCAATTAATACTATAATAAAGGTGGTAGTTTACCATTAATCTATAATAATACTAAGGAGGTTTTTTATGAAAAAGAAACTATTAGCTCTTCTTCTTGCAGGTACAATGGTATTTTCTAACGCAAGCCTTGTATTTGCTGCAGAGGAAGACCCAATTGCCTCAGCAGAAGAGGCGGAAGCAACTTATAATTTTGTCACACCGGCAGACGCAGTAAAAGCTGCTGCTGACGGCAGCGCATACATCCTGGACGTGCGTCTTTTCGAGAACTATACGGCAGGCCGGATTACAAATTCTCTCTGGTGCCCACAGTTCCCGTTAGATGACGAATCACTGGATGCTAAACTGGCAGATTATGCAAAGGCTACATTCATGGGTGAAGGGGACACCAAACCAATCTACATCGTATGCAACAGCGGCCAGAGAGGCGCGCAGAGAGCTACTGCAAACCTTCTTGCAGCAGGGATTGATGAAGCAAGGATTTTCACAATCACAGGGGGCGCTGCTGCTCTGAAAGAAATCGAAGGCGCTCTTACCACAGAAAGACACAACGATGCTATTGACTGGAAATACGTAGAACCTGCAGACGCCATTGCAGCAGTAGATAATGACGAAATCCAGATTATTGACGTCAGAAGTGAGGCTGATTTTGCAAAAGGCCACTTAAAAGGCGCTCTTAACTGTTCCCTTGGAACTCCGGCAGATGCTGCTCTTCAGAATGCTTTTGCCGCATGGGTTCCCGAAAACCTGGATGCCGACCAGCCGATTTACATTACCTGCTACAGCGGCAACCGTTGCGCGAAGACCGCTATCTCTATCCTGAAGGATCTGGGCTATGATACCGACAAGGCTTATATCATCCGCGGCGGCGCTTCCGATGCAACACTCAGCGGCGCATTCGTTACCGATGAGCCGGAATACCAATTTGTAACTCCTGAGGCAGCGTTGACTGCATCAAAAGAAGATACCGCATACATTCTGGATGTACGTCTTTTTGAAAACTACACAGCCGGACGTATTGCGAACTCCCTCTGGTGCCCGCAGTTCCCATTAGATGATGAATCCCTGGATGCCGGACTGGTAGATTATGCAAAGGCTACATTCATGGGTGAAGGGGACACCAAACCAATCTATATCGTATGCAACAGCGGCCAGAGAGGCGCGCAGAGAGCTACCAGAAACCTTCTCGCTGCAGGAATTGCCGAAGACAGAATCTTCACAATTACAGGCGGAGCTGCTGCTCTGGAAAAAATCGAAGGTGCTCTTACTACCAACAGATACGATGAGAAAATTGACTGGAAATATGTAGAGGCGCAGAAAGCAGTCGACGATCTGGATAGCGAAGACTATATCCAGTATATCGACGTAAGAGATGCAGATTCTTACACAGAAGGACATCTTCCGGGAGCAATCAACTGTAACTTAAAGGATGTGGAGAACGCAGACCTTCAGATCGCTTTCGCTGAATGGGCTTCCTCAAACTTAGATGCAGACTCTCCAATTTATATTACTTGCTTCAGCGGCAACAGATGTGCTAAGACGGCTATCTCCATCTTAAAAGATCTGGGATTTGATACAAACAATATCTTCATCATCACAGGCGGAGCAGGAAATAAGACCGTCAGCGATGCATTTGTCAGCCTTCCATTTACAGATGTTTACGGAGCTGACTGGTATTATAACTACGTAGAATTTACTTACTTCACGGAGCTGATGACCGGTAAAGATAAAAATACCTTCGCGCCAACCGAGGATCTTGCACGTGCACAGTTCGCACTGATCCTGTACCGTATGGAAGGTTCACCAAAGGTAAATACTACAGAACCTACTTTCCCGGATGCCGGTGAAGACTGGTACAAAGACGCTGTTATCTGGGCAAACCAGAATAAGATTATCACAGGTTACACGAACACCGGTCTGTTCGGGCCAAGCGACCCGATCACCCGTGAGCAGATGGCTACGATTATGTACCGTTATGCAAATTATAAGAAGTGGGATGTTACGGCATCTGACGATCTGAGTACATTCCCGGATGCATCCAGTGTAACTGCTTTTGCAAAGGATGCTATGGAATGGGTTGTTGCAAATGAAATCATCACAGGAAATAATGGTAAACTTGACCCACAGGGAAGCGCTGTACGTGCACAGGCTTCTACAATCATCACAAGATTTGTAACAACTTATCCTGTATTTGAATAAGCACTGTCCAAAAAGGGCAACAAAAACAGGAGGGAAACCTTATAAGTTTTCCCTCCTGTTTTGTCTGCCCGTCTAACATCCGCTTTCCTCTTCTTCATCCAGGCAGGCAAGAATTGCTTCATTCAAAGACAACATCTTCTCATCCAGCGTCGATACCATCTCCGCACATTCCTGCAGCTCCCGGCTGATATATTCCGGTGCATTCCCTTCAAATTTGTAATAAATCTTGTGCTCCAGACTCGCCCAGAAATCCATGGCAATGGTCCGGATCTGTATCTCTACCTTTGTATCCACCACGCTGTCAGATAAAAAAATAGGGACGGAAACCAGCATGTGATAACTCTTATAACCGCTTTCCTTGGGATTCTTTATGTAGTCTTTAATTGATAAGACTTTCAAATCACTCTGATTCCCTATCATCTCTGCAAGCTTATAGATATCAGATGTAAAAGAACAGATTAACCGTACTCCCGCAATGTCATTGACATATTTTACCATATTCTCAATGGACGTCTCATGCCCGTTGCGTTTTAATTTCTTTACAATACTTTCCGGCGTCTTAATCCTTGTCTTAATATGTTCAATTGGATTATACTGATGCACATGCTGGAACTCGTCGTTCAGTATCTCCAGCTTCGTATTTACTTCTTTAACCGCAGATGTATACAGGAACATAATCGTCTTCCAGCTGTCTACATCCTCGTAGTTTTTAAGAGCAAGTTTCATATGGTTCTCCCCCAACACTTTGTATATCATAAGCTCATCGCTTACTTATTCAGTATACCATAAATGACAGGGAACTACCATGGAGTTCATATTTATTTAAGAATTAGAATTCAATCCCTTCCCGCGCTGTCCTGCCCTTATCATAAGGATGTTTCACCTTCGTCATCTCGGTAACATAATCCGCCTCGTTAAAGATAGCATCTGACACATGATGTCCTGTCATAATTACTTCCAGTCCACGCGGCTTGTGCCGCAGAAAATCAATTAATTTCTTCTCACTTAACAATTCCAGATCTGCCGCACACACCGCCTCGTCCAGAACAAGCAGATCGAAATTAACGCAGAATTTTCCAATCTCATCTAATGCTTTCGTATTATAACGTCTGTACTCTGCTTTTTCTTCCTTATTCATCTGATTGTAAAATTTCATGTGCCGTTTTCCCGGAAGACAGGTAACATTCGGTATCTTCTCCAAAATCTGCCGCTCATTGGAGGTATTATCCTTCATAAACTGAAAAAACAGTACCCGCAGCCCCGCTCCTGCCGCACGAACCGCCTGTCCTACCGCAGCGGTCGTCTTTCCTTTTCCATCTCCGTAATACACATGTATCAATCCTGTACCCAACATATACTCTTCCTCTTTTCTTTTGTAATATCCGGTTTCATATTGTAGGATTCTTCTCTTACAAATCAAGTTTCATATCTCCGGGCTTAATCCATTTCTTTTTCCTCATATATTCAGAAATCGCCAGTGTCACAACCGCCGGAAGAATAATCTGAATAACAAGAATTTTAATCAGAACCATCTGTGCGGGTTCTGTCTGAATCATAGTCTCCCATGTCATAATCTGTCCTACCAGTCCTGCCGTCCCCATACCGGAACCGGTGGCATTGCTGGTCATATGAAACAGCATCGTCCCTACCGGCCCCAAAATGGCACTGGAAAGGATCTCCGGCAGCCAGATAACCGGCTTCTTCACAATATTAGGCACCTGCAGCATAGAGGTTCCGATTCCCTGTGCCAGAAGTCCTCCCATCTTATTCTCTCTGTAGCTTGCCACCGCAAATCCTACCATATTGCAGCAGCAGCCTATGGTCGCCGCCCCGGCTGCAAGACCAGAAAGATTCAGGATAATGCCAAGGGCTGCTGAACTGATGGGAAGGGTCAGTACCATTCCCATCACCACAGAAACTACGATTCCCATTAAGAAGGGCTGCTGTTCTGTCCCCCAGTTAATGATTCCGCCCAGTCCTGCCATGAATCTGGAAATCGGCGGTCCAAGCAGAAGTCCCACAGCAGAGCCTGTACCAATCGTTACTAACGGGGTCAGCAGAATATCCAGCTTTGTCTTTCCCGCCACCAGATGTCCCAGTTCAATCCCCACATAAGCTGCAATGAATGCTCCCAGCGGTTCTCCCGGTCCTGCGTACACCATACTTCCTTCCGCCAGCACTTCTCCTGCCAGCAGCTTGCTTGCAAAAGCACCCACCATTCCGGCGGTAGCCGCCGAGACAATAACCAAATGGCTCTCTTTAAACTTAGCTGCAACACCGATGCCAATGCCTGCCCCTGTCAGGGATGCTGCCACCTTCCCCAGCACATAAATCATATCGCCCCGGCTGCCGCCCACAAGCAAGCCAATCTGCTGGATAATCGTCCCAATAATCAACGTAGCAAAAAGCCCCTGAGCCATTCCGCTCAGACCTTCTATAAAAATACGGTCTAATAATTTCTTCATAAAATATACTCCCAACTACCGAAGTCCGGTTTTATCTGTCACATAATGTGCTTCCAGCGGATAAGGATTGGAATAGTACTCGCCTTCCGTTTCCGATTCAGACAGAACCTGATATTTCACCTCAAAGGAATCTATCCATACCTTTTCTATCCTTTCATATCCCATATGGGCGCTCAAACGCAGAATATAATCTTCTTTTCCTCCACTTTCATCCTTATAGAACATGGTCCACCCGCCTCCGGTATACCCGAGACAGATGCTTCTTCCCTTTTCTATCGTATAGATATAATACAGATAATCCGCTTCACAGGTTCCTTCCTGCAGCAGTAGCTCTTTCACTCCGTCATGGTTGATATCATACAGAAAATAGGTATTATATTTCGCATATTCTCCATAACTGTTCGCACACATATCCACTAGCGGACCATATATCTTCTCATAGTCCAATTTTTCAGGAATCTCCGTTTCTGAATATTTCTTTACAAACCGCGCTATAATTGCCGCACATTCTGCTCTTGCCGCATTTGCCTGCGGATCCAGCCTTGTCCCATAATCCTTGCCGGAAATAATCCCTTCCGCTACGCACCATTCCATTGCTTCTTTTGCAAAAGCGCTGACAAGGGAAACATCGTTGTACCCAGACAACTCTGCCCTTGCCTGCGTATCATATCCTTTTGTCTTCGCATATCGGTACATCATCACCGCCATCTGTTCCCTGGTAATCAGATCCGCCGGACCAAACCTCCCATTTGCATACCCGGTTACGATTTTATTTTTATTTGCCCATAGAATGGCTTCTGTGTACCACTGCTCATCCTCTACGTCCGGAAAGGCAGAAAAATATTCTGTCTGCGGACTGTTCTCCATCCTGTGTATAATCACCGCAAACTGCGCCCTCGCCAGAGGTTCACCTGGTCCAAAAACAAAATCACCCAACCCTGTCATGAGCCAGTTGTTATAAACATAGGTAACCGCCCCGCAAAACCAATCTGAACGGGTTACATCAGAAAGTGGCTCGCGAAGGATATCCCCCTGGGAATAATTATTCCAATAGAACCCTTCCAGAATTCCGTCTGCATCGTAGTATAAATCCAGGACAAAAAAGAAATCCGGACGGCTATCACAATATTCCTCATATGATGCGCCTGTCTCTCCGCCTCCTGTTAACTGCGGAGGCAGGTAACCTGCAGCTTTCAAAATACGCCGCACCTGCTCCTTATCCATTCCGCAGCGAATCCCATCTATGCTGACCGTTTTGTTATCCTCACACAAAACTGAAATCTGCCGTGCTGCTCCATCGTCATACCATTCGACACGCAGCCCATCTTTTGCATGTGCAGCGCTCGAGTAAAAAAACTGTGTTGATGACACAATGGGCATCTCCAGCTTTTCTACAATCTCTTCTGTCTGCCCTTGCCTGAGATAATCTCCGATTTCCAACACCGATAATTCTCCCCCTGATTCTTCTTCCGTCTCCAGCCCCGCTTTCTGCTGCGGTACTTCAGAAGCAAATACCACTGCCGCCTGGCAAAAAGACAGAACCAGAACCAGAAGCATCGCTAATAATCTTTTTCTCATCATTTTTCTCTACTCCTTTTTTCTAAACATCCGACTCTCTGAGCATCTTTTTTCTTCTCCATCATATCATCTTTTCTCTGGATTGCCAAATCATATCTTCTTAAGAAACTTTAGAACTTTCTAATGATATTTTCACGTTTTCTTCAGATAGATGACACAGATTCGTCACATTTCCATTATATACTAAATTCATACAAACAAAGAGGCTGCCGATGATTTACGACAGATGAGTCTGGATTTTCGTCAGCTTCGTCCAAAGACATTAAGTTATTTTTAGTATAGATTTTTTCTCTTTATCCTCTTTTCTAAGCTGCGGTATATACCGCAGCTTATTACTTTGTGCTAATCTATAATTTTTTCTGCTATATCTCCGCTCATCTCCTGCCCAAGTGTCTCTACGAAACGCCTAAGTGCCGGATTCCTGTTTTCTTTCTTCCAGACTGCAATAATCTCTTCCTTCTCCCACTCTCCCTTAAGCGGCACAAACGCCAGATTCTCCGCATGGTATAATTTTGTTGTGCAATAATCCGGCAGAATAGAGATGCCTTCTTCCGCAGCTACCATCATCAGGACGCTTTCCGTATCTGCGGTTCTTGCCAGGATATTCGGTTTGAAACCTGCCTCGTAGTATAAATTCATAAAATAAGCGTCCCCATAGGAATCATCCGTCTCACTGGGAGACATAAAAATTATACTTTCTCCAGACAGTTCCTTCCGATCAATTGCATGTCTCTGCGCCAGAGGATGCCGACTATACAACGCAACGACAAGTCTCGCCCGTTCTATCAGTTTGTAGGCTATATTTACATTCTGCTTTAAATTCGTGCTATCCCAGGTAAAAATGATATCATAATCGCCTTGAAGAATTCCCGATGCCAGAATGTCACTGGAACACCGGTAAAAGGTTACCAGCACATTGGGATTCCTGTAATGGAACTTTTGTACTCCGGATGACAGGCTGCTTCTTTCATATCCCCGCAGATACCCTATTCGAAGCGTTCCTGACATTCCTGCCGCCGTATCCCGGACCAGATTACGCGAACGGCTCATCCGCTCCAGAATTGCCTTCGCTTCTACGAAAAAAGTACGGCCCGCCGCTGTCAGCGTTACAGGCCTTGTACTCCGGTCAAACAACTGCACCTCAAGTTCTGACTCCAGAAACTTTATTTGCTGGGTAATCGCAGCCTGAGAAATAAAAAATTCCTCTGCGGCCTTTGAAAAGCTTCTTGTTTCTGCAGCCGCCACAAAATATTTTAGTTGATTCTGGTTCATTACACCCTCCATAGTATAAGTTATTCTTATTTTATTATTTGTATTGCCCCATTGTCAACTACCATTTTTACTTCTAAAATAAGTATTGTTACTATAAAGAGAATGGGAGGAATTTTTATTATGGAACGCGAATCCTTTAAATCAAGATTAGGATTTTTACTGGTAAGTGCGGGCTGCGCCATCGGAATCGGCAATGTCTGGCGCTTTCCTTATGTGGTGGGAGAAAACGGTGGCGGATGGTTCGTACTTTTATATATCATTTTCTTAATCACCATGGGACTTCCCGTACTTACCATGGAGCTGGCTGTCGGAAGGGCAAGCAGAAAAAGCGCAGTCTCTGGCTACAAAGCGCTGGAGCAGCCGGGAACCAAATGGCATATCCACGGCTGGTTCGCAATTCTCGGATGCTACTTGCTGATGATGTACTATACTACCGTTTCCGGCTGGATGGTATCCTACTTCTTCAAGTTCGCCGCCGGGACTTTTCACCAGGGCATGAACGCCGAGAGCAGTGGCTCTGTATTCACCACACTCCTGTCCAACCCTCTGGAAATGGGAATTTGGATGGCCGTGGTCGTTCTTGCCGGATTCCTTGTGTGTAGCCGCGGGCTTCAAAATGGTCTGGAAAGGATCAGCAAAGGCATGATGAGTGCCCTCTTAATCCTCATTGTTGTGTTGGCCATCCACAGCATTACCTTGTCAGGCGCCCGGGAAGGCTTAAGCTTCTATCTGATTCCCAATATGGAGACCGTCCAGCGCGTCGGATTCGGGAATGTAGTCGCCGCAGCAATGAACCAGTCCTTTTTTACACTAAGTCTTGGGGTTGCCGCAATGGAAATTTTCGGAAGTTACATGGACAAAGAACATACCTTAACAAGTGAAGGCATCCGCATCTGCGCACTGGACACCTTCGTGGCAATCAGCGCAGGACTTATTATTTTCCCTGCATGCTTTAGCTACGGCGTAGAAGTCAATGCCGGACCAAGTCTTATCTTCGTTACGCTTCCGAATGTATTCGTGAATATGACGGGCGGACGTATCTGGGGCAGCCTTTTCTTCCTATTTATGACCTTTGCCAGCTTTTCAACGGTCATTGCCGTATTTGAAAATATTATGTCTTCCTGCATGGATAACTTCGGCTGGAGCAGAAAAAAAGCCGCCGTAATCAACTGTATCGTAATCCTGATTGCAAGTCTTCCCTGCGTCCTTGGCTACAATCTCTGGAGCGATTTACATCTCATCGGCGGGCGCGACGTATTAGACAGCGAGGACTTTCTTGTAAGCAATCTGCTCCTGCCGATAGGCTCTCTGATTTACCTTATGTTCTGCGTTACCAAATGGGGATGGGGCTTTGAAAAATATCAGAAAGAAGCCAACACAGGAAAAGGAATTAAAATTACCAATTGGATGAAATGGTATTTTCTGTTTGTCCTGCCAATCCTTATTGTTGTAATTCTAATCCAGGGACTGCTCCCATAAAAAACATCGGCAAAAAACCAGCGCCTTTACGGTGCTGGTTTTAGCCAAATCATTCTTCAATTACATGGATTTCCAGATAATCAAAATCAATGGAGTCTACAAAGTTGTCCTGATAGAACCTTGCTTTCGCATGCTTCTGGAATTCCACAATAGTATTGTCAAGCCAAATGGGATTACTTAAATCAAACTCATTACAGATCTGCTCCAGTGCATGGAAGATTTTATGTGTCCGGGTATCATCTGTATCGTCGCAGACCACCGTATCACGGATTAACTTATTATCTTTAAATTCTTTTCCCCATAAACGAAACATGGCAAAGTCTCCTTTGATTATCCATTTCTTTTTTATTTTCTAAGTATATTGCAATAATGGATAAATTGTCAAGCTTCCCACCCGCTTTTCTATTCGTTCCTGATTGCCGCAAGAGGACTTAATTTCATGGCCCGCAATGCCGGGAAATATCCCGCCGCCATGCCAACAAATACGGCGAATCCCATTGCCGCAAAAACCAGCCATATAGGGATATAAGAGATATTTCCCGTAAATCCCATTGCTTCCCCATGGCCTGTGACAAAATTAATGATTGCCGACAAACCATAACTCAGGATACAGCCTGCGGCTCCGCCGATAAATCCGATAAATGCTGCTTCCATAAGGAACATTTGTTTAATATTCTTCAGACTGCATCCAAGTACTTTGATGACTCCGATTTCCTTCGTCCTCTCATAGATGGACATCATCATCGTGTTGGCAATCCCGATGGCTGCCACCAGAAGGGAAATCGCTCCGATTCCTCCCAGCACTGCCTGAATAATAGCCAGCTGGCTCTTCATGGAGTCCATGTATTCTACATTTGTACTGGTGTTATACCCCATAGAGCGAATTACTGACGAAACTGCTTCTACTTCTTCTATATCATCCACTTTAACCTGAATAGACGAATAGGTAAAATCTTTATACGGCTTACCTGATTTTGTCGTTGGCTGCCCCGGAATCGCTCTTCCGGAAAATTCTTTTTTCAGTACCTGCTTCAAAGTATCCAGATCACAATACACATTATAGTACTGTGACGTATAAGTTTCGTAATCACCGGCTGTAACGCCGCAGGAAAGGACGGAATACTTCTGCACCGGCTTCACCGGCGTACTGTCATTTTCCCCGGTTCCTTCTGTGTCCGTACCTATTGCAGTCCCTGATTGTTCCTGGCTTTCATAATATCCTTCCTGATCCAGGATTAAGAACAGGGAATCTTTGCTCAGGTCAATGTCTGCAATTTCTCCTGTCTCATAATATCCTAACTGGCTCCCCTTCTCTGTAAACTGCGTAATCACGCCGTTTCCATACAATAATTCCAACTTACTTCCCGGCTCAGGAAGCCGCGCTCCCGGTGTCAGCTCTATATTCTGAGCCAGCATTCCCTCCGGTGTCAGCGCCGTAAGCTGCGCCCATCCTTCGTAAGGTCCTTTAAGCAGAATAACTGACATATCATACTGCGGATAAGCAAGGGTCACATGCGGAAGCTTAGCAAGTTCATCCACCACGCTGTCCGTCAGCCTTTTCGTAGATTCCTCGGAATCCCCGTCTCCGTAATAAATCATGCTGTCTCCGGCGCTTACGCCGCTTACTGTAATCGTATTCAGCCCGCCGGACTGTTCTATTTCTTTATAAATCTCTTTCTGCATCCCAAGCCCCAGAGAAATCATAACCACAATGGAGGTTGTACCGATAATTACACCAAGAACCGTAAGGAATGTCCGAAGCTTTCTTCTCTTTAAATTCCCACTACTCATCCTCAGAAGGTCCATCCAGTTCATCCAGCAACCCCTCCTCTTCCGCTGACAATATCTGCTTTTTCTTTTTCTTTCTTACTACAACCGTTACAACAATTGCCAGGAGCACCAGCGCAGCTATTACCAGAGGAATGACCGGAAAGCTTTTCTCCTGCTCATCCGGCATCATTACCATACCACCGCTGTCTTCCATAGCCTCCGTAACCATAAGCTGAAATTCCTGCTCTGCGGTTTTGACATTCCCCGACTCGTCTTCATAGGACAAAGTCATCTTAATCTTGTCTGTATCCGCATTCACATCTGTTCCTTCCAGCATCGCATCTATCGAAGCGCTTCCGCCGGGTTCTACATTGCCGACAAATACCTCTTCCTTCTTAATTCCTTTTCCTTCAAATACAGCCTTCACATTATATAATTTTATCCGTCCCAGATTATACAGGCTGCAGGTAACATTCCCTTCCTCGCCCACCTCAATCATTTCCGGAGTAACCTCAAATTCGCTAAACTCAAATCTTGCTTCCTGTTTAATCGGAATAGAAATGCTGGCTTCTCCCTCCACCTGGGAAGCGCTGCTGTCCTCATACTTCATACTAAGATTAATTCCATATGGCTTCTGTACCAAATCTGCCTTTGCATTCAGCTGAATGGAAATATCCGCGGTCCCTCCCGCCTGAATTCCATCCAGATAAATAGAATTAGAACCTGAAGTAGGAAGAAATGCCGGAGCAGATGTCTGTTCATCATTTCCCTCTGTCGGCGCCGCCAGTTCAAAAAGCATATTGCTTACCCGTGTGCTTTTGGAAGTATTTTTCAAATGAATCGTAAGTACAAAGTCACTTCCGGCTTTTACTTCTGCCGGATTGGTGGAAAATCCTGTCACAATCACTCTGGGGACAGACGCTGCAGATGTTCCGCCGCCTCCGCCGCTGTAGGATATGTCTCCATTCGCGAACCCGCCTGCTGACGCCTCCAATAATTCTTCTTCCATTCCGCTCTCTTCCTGCGGCTCGAAAGCAGGATCCGTAACCGGATCTTCCGGCTTCGCCGTCGTATTTACAAAGAAATATTCTTCACCCGGCGGAAGTTCCTCCCCGCCCGCAGACTGCGCTGTAACCTGAAAACACAGGCTGTAGGTACCCGTCGCAATATCGTCCCGCTCTGTAAAGCTAAAAGAAACCTCCTTCGTCTCTCCCGGCTGCAAAGCATCAATCACACTTTTATAACTCTGGTACTCCGTCTTAAAAGGCCAGACGTCCGTTCCATTCCTAAGCTTCGGCGCAATTACGATATTGGCAACGGCTTCACTGCTTCGATTCGTGACCTGCAGGATAAAATCCTGCGCCGTCCCGTATTCATAAGTAAGCACTCCGTTATCCGGCGTCTCTACGGACAGCGCTGATACACTCCGGGTTGCAACCGCCGCTTCTTCTTGTCCCTGTCCTTCTGCCCGGCTGTTTACAGGCAGAAACATCCCTGCCAGCAATGCAATACTCAATATTCCTGCCGCTGCTTTCTTAAAACTAATCATCCTTCTCTTCCTCCCTCTTTTCATTTCCGTTCTTCCGGTTATCTTCTATCTTCACAATCTTACCGTCAATAATATGGAAAACACGGTCGGCATAGGTAGCAAGATGGGCATCGTGGGTCACCATAACCAGCGTCATCTTCTGCCGCCTCACCACCTGCTGCATAAGTTCCATCACTTCTTCCGACGTATGGGAATCCAGATTCCCGGTCGGTTCATCAGCAAAGATAATATCCGGATCAACCACCAGCGCCCTGGCGACGCCTACACGCTGCTGCTGTCCGCCGGACATCTGGTTTGGCAAATGCTTCTTATGCTTCCCGAGCTTCACCAGTTCCAGCATCTTATCTGCTTTCTTCAGCCGTACGCTCTTTGGCACCCCGCGAAAGCTTAAAGGCAGCGCCACATTCTCCACAGCATTCATAGTCCCAAGCAAATGGAATGATTGAAAAATAAATCCCACATGCTCCCGCCTGAATTTCACAAGCTGCTCTTCATTCAGCCGCTCAATATGCTGTCCGCTGATAATAATCTCTCCTTTGGTGGGATGTTCCAGACCGGCAAGCATATTCAATAAAGTAGATTTGCCGGAACCGGAAGTTCCGACAATGGCGCAGAATTCTCCCTTCTTTATCTGAAAATCCACACCGTCAAGTGCCCGAACCACCTCATCACCTACGCGGTAAAGTTTATACAGATTCTTTACCTCAATCACACTCCGCATTCTATCCCCTCCTTACTGCTCTATGCTAATCATACACAATAAAACGAAGGACTAATAGAATAAATTATTAAATTTTCATTAATATTAATAAAAACTGCCATGGCAGAATTCTTTCCTTCTGTCATGGCAGTCCCTTATATCTCTTTATTCTCTTTCTTTCACTCTGGCTATACCATCTGCTCCATAACTTCCTCTGCAATATTCCTTGCATGGTCTGAAATACGTTCCAGACAGACCAAAGTATCCAAGAAGACAATCCCTGCTTCCGTATTGCACTCTCCATTGGTAAGACGCTTGATATGCTTGCTCCGCAGCGTAATCTCCAAATCATCTGCTCTTGTCTCTTTCTCAATAACCTTAAGAGCCTTCTCTTTGCTTCTCTCTTTAAAAGCTTCTATAGCATACTGATAACTATCTGCACACACATCCAGCATTTCTTTGAGCTGCTCTGTTCCCACTTTAGAAAATCTAAGTTTCTTCTGATACAGGTTCTCGGCAAATTCCGAAATATTTTCACAATAATCGCTGATCCGTTCAATATCAGACACCGTCTGCAAAAGGTGCGCCACATCCTGATGTTCCTTCTCACTAATCTGGAGGGAACTAAGCTTAATCGCATACTCGGTAATTCCTGCACTCAGCCTGTCCACCTTCGACTCTTCTTCTTTCAAAAAGACAACATCTTCATAGCTCTCCACAAACAGAACCTTCTTCGCCACCTCCAGTGATCTTGCAACAATATCACCCATGCGGGCAACTTCATTCACTACAGACTGAATCGCAATAACAGGTGTTTCCATGATACGTTCATCAAGCTGAACCTTGCCTTCATCAAATTCATCTTCCTCCACACGCCCAATCTTCTTTGCCAGTTTAATAATAAGATTCGATACCGGGAAAAGAAGCACTGTCGTTCCGATATTAAATGCCGTATGCGCCATACTGATCTGTGTCTGATTGATCATGCCGACTCCCGCCGCCGGATTAATGACTTTAAAGAACAAAATGGCAAATATGCTAAAAATAATCGTTCCGATAATATTGAACAGCAGGTGCATAAGCGCTGCCGTCTTGGCATTTTTCTTCGCTCCCATACTGGAAAGCATTGCCGTCACACAGGTACCGATATTTTGGCCCATAATAATATAGATTGCTGCGCTAAACGGCACCAAACCTGCAGCCGCAAGGCTCTGCAGGATTCCCACAGACGCAGAGGAGCTCTGAATAATCGCCGTAATCAATGCGCCCGCCAAAATACCAAGAAGCGGATTATGCCCCAGCTTCACAAAAATACTGCTGAAAGCTTCTGATTCCTGCAGCGGCGCCACCGCCGAAGACATATTGGTAATCCCGATAAACAGCAGTCCGAAGCCGATAATAATACTGGCGATATCTCTTGCAGACCTCCGCTTTCCTGTAAGCATAATTACCACGCCGACAATTACCGCGATAGGTGCCAGCCTTGCCGGGCTTAAAAATTCTGCCCACTCCACAGCTGATACCAGCCATCCGGTTACAGTCGTACCGATATTAGCTCCCATAATAACTCCCATCGCCTGTGTGAGATTCATAATGCCGGCATTTACAAAACCTACTACCATAACCGTAGTCGCAGATGAGCTCTGGATGACCGCCGTAATCGCAGCGCCGAGAAGCACGCCCATCAGCTTATTTCTGGTCAGGACTTCCAAAATGGATTTCATTTTATTTCCGGCTGCATTCTCCAGTCCCTGGGACATAATCTGCATACCGTAAATAAACATCCCCAGCCCCCCTACAAAAGGGATAATAATATTCACGTAATCCACCGTTTTCCTCCTATTTTTGACAATATTTTACTTTTATTTCACATCATTTTAATCATAGCATTTTTATAGTCGGAAAACAATTACTTCTTTTATTTTTTCATTTTTGGCTCAAAAACAAGGGAAGCCAGGTAGCCGAATACCAGCGCCGCCGATATTCCCACTGCGCTGGCCGTAAACCCTCCCATAAAAATACCGATAAACCCATCCGATTCTACCGCCTCTTTCACCCCTTTCCACAGGGTATTGCCAAATCCAAGAAGAGGAACGCTTGCTCCGGCGCCTGCAAACTCTATAAGCGGCTGATAAAGATTCAAAAATCCAAACACCGCTCCGCTGCACACCAGCAGTACCATTACCCTTCCCGGCATAAGCTTCGTCCGGTCCAGAAGGATCTGTACCAATGCACAGATCAGTCCTCCTACCCAGAATGCATTTACGTAATCCATCATTTTCCTCCTGCATTAACAATGTTCTATCACAATCCCATGCGCGATCCCCGGGACACTGGCTCCTTCATTGTAACTTACCGTAGACATCAGCGCTCCGGTCGGCACAAATAATACTCTTTTCCACTCACCTTTACTGATTTTAGGAAGAATATAAGACGCAAGTGTAGTCGCAGCACAGCCACAGCCGCTTCCTCCGGCATGGGTGTCCTGCGTCTGCTGGTCAAAAATAGCCATTCCACAGTCCATATGGCTGTTCATAATATCCAGTCCCTTCTTGCGCATCAAATCGAAGAGGATCGTCTGTCCCACATACCCCAGATCTCCCGTTATAATCCTACTGTAATCTTCCGGTTTTCTTCCAAAATCTTCCATGTTGCAAAGGATGGTATCTGCTGCCGCAGGAGCCATACACGCGCCCATATTTTGAGAATCCTTCAGTCCATAATCTACGATTTTCCCAATAGTCACTCCACTGATCCTCACATGGCTTTTTCTAGTTCCTACAAGGAAAGCACCGCTCCCCGTCACCGTCCACTGTGCCGACAGAGGTCTTTGATTGGCATATCCCAACGGAAAACGGAATTCCTTTTCCGCGCTCCCGAAATGGCTGGATGTCACCGCCAGCATATACTCCCCATATCCTGCCGCCACACACATGGATGCCAGTGCCAGCGCTTCCCCCGAAGTGGAGCAGGCGCCAAACAACCCAAATAGCGGAATCTGCAGGCTCTCCACCCCTGCCGATGTGGCAACTCCCTGACGCAAAAGGTCGCCGCCAAAGAGGAATCTTACCTCTTCCGGTTTCACATGGGCTTTCCCAAGCGCCAGTGTACATGCCTCCTTCTGCATGGTACTTTCTGCCTCTTCCCAGGTATTTTCCCCAAACAGATTGTCTTCTTCTACCATATCGAAAAACTTTCCCAACGGTCCCTCGCCTTCCTTCTTTCCCACGACGGAGGCGCTCTCTATCAGATAAGGTGCTCTGTCAAATGCAATACTTTGTCCGCCTTTTTTCTTCTCCATCATCCTACAATCCCCGCTTTCAACGCAATCCAATAAATCAGCCCGAGTATCCAGCTTGTAAAAATCCCATACAAAATAACCGGACCTGCAATTGTGAATATCTTGCAGCCAATTCCCATGACCTGGCCTTCTTTCTTATACTCAATTGCCGGAGCAGCCACCGAATTAGCAAATCCGGTAATCGGCACTAACGCTCCCGCTCCTCCCCATTTGGCGATACGCGGATAGAGATTTAATCCTGTCAACAGAACACTGCCCAGCACCAGAAGTAACGAGCACCATCCTCCGCCGGTATCTTTATCAAGTCCCAGCTTCTCACAATAATTTAAGATTCCCTGCCCTATCACACAGATGATTCCTCCCACGACAAAGGCTTTTGCCATATTTGCCGGAAGGCTGTGCATAGGAGTCTTCTGTTTTACATACTCCTGATAAGCTTGTTTTTCACTCTCTGTCATCTGTTTCATTGTGTTTCCTCCAAATTCATAAACTACTGCCGGACTGATACTACCAGCGGTGAAAAAAGAAAAGAAATGCTCCTATGCCTTTTCCAAGTGCCATTCCCAGTATTACCCACGGAATACATCTGATCAGCTTTGCCCTTCTTACAAAAATAGGAAAGACATTCAGCATCTCTGCCAACGCCATAGCCCAGCAGCCCACAAAAATCCCCGCCAGTATCCCAAATACAGGGAGCAGAATTTCTGCACAGGGAATCTCTATCTGATAAATAATAAAAATATTTCCCAGAATCCCTCCAAGGGCGGTGGCATCCTCATATAATAAAATATGCTCCCCCGTATGCGTCCGGTCTGCAAAATCAGAGATAACCCCCAGGCCACTGATAAAAGAAAACAGTCCTCCTGCCACTGTAATTCCTGCACTAAGACCTATGACTGCCAGCACAATCTGTAGTCCCCACATCCAGCTCTTTCCCCCTTCTTCCATAGGTTTCCACCAGTGTCGTTTCAATATCATTTTCATAGAGCCGCATTTCCACTTCCATCGGCGTGGGATCAACGGAAAACCGCTTCTTGCCGAAATGATTGAAAAAGACAAGAATACCTATAACCAGTCCGATACAATAGGACAGCTCCAACATCGTAAATCCGTCGGAAGGTCTACCCGCAAGAAGCTCATAGATCTGGCCGAACAGTTTTGTCGTATCTACGTCATTATTAAATGCCATAATCGAAAATGCCGCCCCCACAAAGGTAATCAGCACCACGCAGACCACTTTCACCGCATGTACCATTCCTCCCGGAGTATGCTGGTTCTCGTAAGTGACAATCATGTCCTTCTCTCCCATATTTTGCACCTCGATATTGGGGTACTGCTCATGAATACACTCAATAACCTTAAGAACCGATACTACCGTCCGGCTCCTTCCCTTTTTCTTCTCTTTCTTCGGATTATCAACAAATTTCAGAAGCTTCAGCGCCTTCAGTTTTGGGACAATCTCCGGATTACCGCACTCAATTTTTACGACCTGCCCAAGAGACACTTCCGGTGACGTCACTTCCACATTCTTATCACCTTTTATATACACTGTCTCATTCATTGCCGCCATAAAAATGCCTCCATCCGGCGTTCTCTGATATCGTTACCAGTGTCCCTTCGTTTACATTCTCTGCATTCCTTACATCTCCGAAATAATAAATAACTCCCACAATAACTGCCGCCGCCACTACACAAATTAAGCATACCCTGAGCTTTTTTCTGGCCTCATCCATCCTTATGCACCTTCCTTCTTCTAAAATAAATAAAAGAATTCCTGATTCTTGTGTTAGTATGGATAATCTCCGGAAAAATATGCACCGGTATGCTTTTTGCTGTTTTTATTTATAATTTTTCTCGCAGCCGCCCAAGGATTTTTTTCTCCATCCTTGATACCTGGACCTGCGACACTCCCAGGATTTTCCCCACATCCGACTGGGTCCGGCCGGCAAAATACCGCAGATAGATCAACTTTCTCTCTTCCCCATTAAGCGCTTTTAAAAGCTCCGACAAAAGCATGTGATCCACCACCTTGTCTTCCCCTGTCTCCTGCTCCTCCAGCTTATCCATCAGGGAAATCTCATGCCCATCCTTCTGATAAATGGTTTTATGCAAGGATTCCACTTCTGCACTCGCTTCCATCGCTGCCGCCAGTTCTTCCTTATCCACCTTAAGTTCCGCCGCAATCTCTGCAAGCAGCGGTTCCCTGCCAAGCTTCCTTCTCAGCCCCTCCTGACAGCTGAATGCTTTGCAGGCAAGCTCCTTTAGCGATCGGCTAACCTTAATCATTCCATCATCCCGAAGGAACCGCTTAATCTCTCCCGAAATCATGGGAACTGCATAGGTCGAGAACTTCACATCGTAGGACAAATCGAATTTATCAATTGCCTTCAAAAGCCCAATGCTCCCAATCTGAAACAAATCTTCCGCCTCTGCTCCCCGGTTATAAAACCGTTTCACAATACACCAGACCAGCCCTGTATTTTCTTCCACCAACTGTGCCCTCGCTTCTTTATCCCCTTCGTGAGATTTTTTGATTAAAGCGATTGTGTGGTCCATAACCCCCGTCCTTTGCCAATTGTTTTCTTCATTTTTACCGTGGTTCCCTCCTTCACCTTAGAGATTACTTCTATCTCATCCATAAATGCCTCCATAAAAGAAAACCCCATTCCTGAGCGCTCCATTTCCGGTCTGGTTGTAAAAAGAGGTTCCATCGCTTTCTTAATATCAGGAATTCCTACGCCCTTATCTTTGATTTCCAGATACAGATCCTTTCCCTGAATCCACGCCCGGATATAGATTTTATGTAATTCATTCTCGTATCCATGAATAATCGCATTGGTAACCGCCTCTGAAACGGCTGTTTTTACATCCGATACCTCCTCCAGCGTCGGATTGAGCTGCGTCATAAAAGAAGCTACTGTCACTCTGGCAAAGGCCTCATTAGAAGACCTGCTGTCAAATATCAATTCCATTTCATTCGCAATCTGTTCCATCCTATTTTTCCTCCTCATAGATCTTCATAATTTTCGTAACTCCCGACATCGTCAATATTTTCTTCATCCGCTCGCTGGTATGAGCGGCCCAGACTTCTCCCCCCAACATATAAATCTTCTTATAACGCCCCATTATCACACCAATTCCCGAACTGTCCATAAAATTCGTCTCGGCAAAATCAAAAATAATATAACGAATATGGTTCCGGTCTACCAGATGGTCCGCCTCTTTCTTGATTTCTTCTGCATTGTGATGATCCAGATCGCTGGGCAGAAAAATAGTCAGACAGTTCTCCTGCACTTCATATTTCATAAAACTCCTCCTCGTTTCCCCTTATTATAAAACAAAAGATATGCAGTTACCTGCATATCTCTTCTTTCGTATCTGTCTTTCTATTCATAGTCTTCCGAATATTCATCATAATAACCGTCATCTTCGCTGTAATCTGCACTCTCCTGCGCGTTCTGCGCTGCCTCTTCCTTCACTCCCGGGAAATTCTGGTCAAGGTTTGTATACCAGACATTAGCATTCTCACTGTCTCCGCTTGCCTCATAGCACTGTGCCAGAAGAAGCATCGCATAGCCGTTCTGATAACCGGAATTCATCTGCATCAAAGTAGTCAGGCTGGTAATCGCCTCCGTATAATTAGCCAGATCATAATTCTCTCTGGCACTCTCATACAACACCGAGCCATAGCGGTCATACAGTTCTCCGGTCATGGAATCATACTGTTCCCTTCCCGCAATTCCCAGTGCATCAGGATTTACCTTCAAAAGCTCCGTTACCATCGCCTCATCCGTCATATCCCCTTCCGTGTAACTGTTATAAATGCTCATAACAATCTCATAGCTCTCCTGAGTGGATTCCGCCGTCTGCTGTGCCGCCTCTGCCGCCTCCCCGTTAGAACGGTATTCTTCCAATTCTTTCTTCAAGGCACTGATCTGCGCCTCCTGGGTAGCAATCCGGTCGCTAAATTCCACTACCTGCTGATTTGTCTTTTCATTATTGGATCTGGTAACAGCAGGCATTACCATAAACCACATAACCGCAATTCCAACCACAAGACCAATCAAGATATTCACAATCGTCATCAGCCCCGCATGACCCTTAATCCCTGCAGCCACCGGCTGAATCACAGTATCATTGCCCACCTGATAGGATACTGCCTGGGACTTCTCCTCTTTTCTTGGATGCGCATTTCCCTTCTTGCGCAGTTGCTTCATCTCATGCATATAACGGAGCGTGATATCATTGGTTGTGTCCAGCTTGTGGGCGCTCCTTAGAGTCTGTCTCGCCTTTGAATACTGCTCCGTCTTCATATAAAGCAGCGCCAGCAGCTGATATGCCTTCAAAAAAGACGGATGAGACTGAATCGCTTTCTTCAGTTGGATAATGGCAAGGTCTTCCCCTTCCTGCCCACAATATTCCAGGCTCTGATTATACTTACGGATTGCCTGGTTTACCGCTGCCAGCCCTTCCGGATCTCCCTGTACCTTCTGTATATAATAATTGGCAATATTATCATGAGACTGAAAATTCTTGCTGAGAATCCACTCCACCAGAGCTTCTCCTATCTCTCCCCGCCCATAATATACCAGACCAAGAAGATTCCTTGCCGCAGTATTTTCTCTGTTATATTGCAGACTTTTCTTCAAGGAGGCTGCCGCTCCGGACATGTCTCTTATCTTTGCCCGTTTAAGCCCGTCATTATACCAGTAATTCGACTGGTACACCAGTTTTTGTGTATACTCCATATGCTCCTCGTATCTTTCCTTAAAATCTACTTGTTCGTCTGTTCAATCATTTCCCGCAGGATATCTGACATATCCGTCAGATCTTCCTGATATACGGCTTCCTCTATGTCCTGCACTTCCAGGCTTGGCTGGAATTTCTTCAGTTCTTCTTCATAATCTAACATACGGTCTTCCTCCCGTCCAATTCTTCTTTTATTGCTCCCGCCAGATAAAGCGACCCCAGGCAGTACACCTTCCCACCAGGTTCCTTCCGGCTTAACGCCTCCCGGAAAGCTTCCTTTCTGTCCGCTCTCACCAAGACGCTTTCTTCTGTATATTTTCTGAAAATCCGTCCCAGCTTGTCCGCCGGAACCTTCCTTCTGTCTTCTACTTCCGTAATTACAAATGTCTTTACTTTCAAATGCCTGCACAGATATGCAATCATCTGCTCATATTCTTTATCTTCCACCGCCGAAAAAAGGATTACCGGAAGTTCTCCCTTTTCGCTCTTCGGGCATGCAGCTGTCTCCACCGCACGCACGCTTTCCACAAAAGCTTCGACTGCCCCGGGATTATGAGCTCCATCAATAAAAACACCCGGAAGGACCTCTTCCATACGGCATTCCCAGGTGACAGCCGAAAGTGCTGCCCGCCATCTGGAATAATAGCTCTCCCTATCTGTGTCTCCGGCTGCCCTCTCTCCTTCTAACAATAAATATTCCATCGCCGCAATGGCAATAGACGCATTCATCGCCTGATACAAACCGCAGCCCCTAAGCCTCCACGGAATACTATCATCATACGCACTTCTTCTGAAAAAAGCAATATGTTTGTCCGTAATTTCAATGATTTTGAACGCATTTTTCGAGATTTCTCTACACTCCGACGAAAGTGATTCCGCCCGGTTTCTGATTACTGCAAGCGCCTCTTCATTTCCCGCGTCACAGATAACAGGAATCCCTTTTTTCAGGATTCCCGCCTTCTCCGCTGCAATTTCTCTGATTGTATTGCCCAGATACCTGGTATGATCCAGACTGATAGAAGTAATAATGGTAAGCGCCGGATTTTCGACGGCATTCGTAGCATCCAGCCTTCCGCCAAGTCCGGTTTCAAGAATAATATAATCCGGTTTCTTTCCGGCAAATACCGTCATCCCCATACCAAACAGAAATTCAAAATAAGACGGATGGGCGATTTCCTCCGCTTCCATCTGATCTGTCACTGCTTTCACGCGCAGAAATGCTTTCAGAAATGTCTCATCATCTATCTGCTTATTATCTATCCTTATCCGCTCATTAATAGAAACCAGATGGGGAGATGTAAAAAATCCCACGTGTTTCCCTTCCGCCAGCAAAATCGCCTGCATATAGGCACAGACAGAGCCTTTTCCATTGGTTCCCGCCACATGGATGATTTTCTGCCCTGTCTGTGGATTTCCCAGTCTTCTTAAGAATTCTGCTGTATGTGAAAGAGTATGCTTTTTCGTAAACTTTGGAATCTCTTCTATATAATCAACTGCTTCCTGATAATTCATCGCTGCTATTCTTCATCCTCTTTCGTTGCTTCTACCCAGGATACCCCTTCCTTTCCGGTTCCTGTGCCGGGAACTTCCGTAAGCTTCCCGTCTTCATAAATATACTCCGATGAAGTCCTGAATATGGTGTTGCTTGAGCCTACCTGACTGACGGTAATCACGTCTCCATCCTCCAGCGTTGTCTCCGGCAGCTCAATCCTGGTATTATTCAGGAACTTTATTCCCTTTTGCTTCTCGCCATTTACATACACTTTACTGGATTTTGTAAAATTCTCTCCATAAAGGCTATACCCTCCATCCAGATGAGAAACAATTTCCGACAAAGTAACATCCTTAACCCCCATCTGCATATGCCCCTCTGTAATCGGCGGCTCCCCGTCATATACATACTGCTCACCGTAGAGAATATCATACTGCAGAAGCTCCAGATCCGACAGATAATTCTTCGTCTGATTCCTTTCCTGATGATAATTAAATACCGTACCGGAATGAATACCCAGACGGTCAAACACCTCTGCCACAATCTGATAGGCCGGAATATTGCCGTCTTCCTTAGGCAGTCCGATATTATCCCAGATCACATAATTGGTATTATAGAGATAGCGGCTCTTAAGATCCTCTGCCTTCAGCCCCATCGTAGGAAGGTGATCGCCATAGAACACGATGACAGTCGGCTCTCCCCTGTCCTCAATCGCCTGTACAAGCTTTCCGGCAAATGCGTCCATCTCATACACTTGATTTACGTAATACTCCCATTTATTTTTCAACGCTTCATCTTCAATTCCCTGCACTTTGATTTTCGGATTCTCAATCACCTGTTCCTCCGGATAATCTCCGTGTCCCTGGACACTGATTCCCACTACCAGATCCTGCTGCTCTGTGGTGTCCATCGCCTCCAGAATATGCTCTATCAGAATATCGTCCTTCGCCCATCCATTCTCCGTAGTCTGAAGGATATTCATAAATTCTTTGCTTGTAAATGTATCAAAGCCCATATTGTTATAGACCCTGGCACGGCTGTAGAAATTACCGCCGTTGTTGTGCAGCCCATGGGTGCCGTAGCCCAGCGCAGACAGCGCCGTCGCCACACTCTCGCACGGTTTCTCCTTCACATAAGTTTTAAAAGGATACTCACCCGGTCCGAAGTACCGCAGATTCATCCCTGTCAGCACTTCAAATTCTGTATTGGCCGTTCCGGCTCCTACCGATGGTACTTTAAAGTAACCACTGGAAAAATTCTCATACATCTTGTGAAGATTCGGGCATGCATCTTCCGAAGTGGTAAAAAATTCTGCCTCTTCCACATCAAAATAAGATTCCAGCTGAATAAAAATAATGTTCGGCATTTCCTCCTGGGTAAGACTGGTTTCCGTCTTGGTAATCTCGCCATTGTTACTGATTTCAGCCATGGTTTCCTCACTGTAATCATTCGGCTCATCAATCCCTGTATTGAACAGGCTTGCCATGAAACAATAGGGAAGCCCATAATCCTCATAAGCAAAGGCAATATTTCCAAAATAATTGGAAATCACCCGTTTGTCCAGCGCCGCGGTTGTTAGAACAGAATAGATACCGAAGCATACAAAAACACCAATCAGTGCCACAACTCTGTGAAGTTTGCCTTCATACTGTCCTCCCCGCCGCCACATGGAGATTACCCAGACCACGACTGCCACAATCCCCACAGAAAGTATCACCAGCTCAAAGGGATTGAAATAATTGTTAATCAAAGAAACTGCATCCGTCGCCACCTTCAAATCCTGTGCATTAAAGGGCGTGACACGCTTCAACAGCATATAGCCGTTGCATACGCCAAGAACCATCCAGAGCACACTGATGATAATCCTGACAAAAACTCGCCTTCTGAACAGATATACAATAGAAAACGTCATAAATATCATGAACGCATTGTATAAAAATACCAGCGGCGTCTCTGTCATGTAATCCCATGCCTCAAACAGAGAACGCCTGGAAATACCTTCTATGGCGAAGTTAATCATGCAGGCAAGCAAGGCATGAAACAGGAGGGAAAAACGGTTCATAAATGCATAGACAGGCTTCATCTTCTTCGCAAACGCACTGTTGCGCCGCTCATTCAGTATCCGCTCCCGTCTCTCGCCTTTTGCCTTCCACCACGCCTTTATATCTTCTCGCTTCAAATGCTTTATTTTTTTTACAGTTCCTTTAACATCCGGCTTTTTGAAATGAATCTTCTTCATAGCATCCCCTTGTTTCCACATGAGGGGACAAATGCGTCCCCTGTGTTTTCTATGACATCTTTGCTTTTAATCCCTCAAGCCTCTCTTTAACCTGATCCATCATCTGCTGGTATTTCTCCAGTTTATCTTTTTCTTCCTGCACCTTAGCCGCCGGTGCTTTGCTTACAAACTTCTCATTATTCAGCATTCCATTGGAACGGGCAATTTCCTTTGTAAGCCTGCTCTCTTCTTTACGAAGCCGTTCCATTTCCTGCTCAAAATCAATCAGTTCCTCTAACGGTACATATACCGTAGCATCCGGAACTACAACAGACACCGCATCATCAGCAATTCCTGTCTTATCCTGCTGGATTAAGAAGTCATTTGCCGCAGCCATCATAATCGCAGACTGCTTTAAAGCTTCAAATCCAGCACACAGTGTCTGGTCTTCACATACCACGTAGACCTTTGCCTTTCTGGAATTCGGCACATTCATCTCTGCGCGGACATTGCGGACGCCCTTTACAATTGCCTTGAAATGCTCCGCAATATTTTCTGCCTCCGGAAAGCTCCAGCTCTCATCATATACCGGCCATTCCGACATCATAAGCGACGCTTCTTCCGGACAAAGGTTACTGTAAATCTCCTCGGACACAAACGGCATGAAAGGATGCAAAAGCTTCAGCGCCTTTTTCAGAACTTCCCGCAACGTCCACATAGCATCATTCGCCGCCTCTGCGTCTTCCTCAGCGTGATAGATACGGTACTTCGCCAGCTCAATATACCAGTCACAGAATTCATCCCAAATAAAGTCATATACCTTCTGAAGCGCAATTCCAAGTTCAAACTTGTCCATGTTCTCCGTTACGTCTTTCACCAGATTGTTGCATCTGGACATGATCCAGCAATCCCCCGGACGAGCGTTTACATCCTTCGGCTCTGTGATTTCCCTGCCTTCTATATTCATCATAATGAAGCGGGAAGCATTCCATACCTTATTAGCAAAATTCCGGCTTGCCTCAACTCGTTCATTATAAAACCGCATGTCATTTCCCGGCGCGTTTCCTGTTACCAGCGTCATACGCAGGGCGTCTGCGCCGTATTTGTCAATAATCTCCAGCGGATCGATTCCATTTCCAAGAGACTTGCTCATCTTGCGTCCCTGAGAATCTCTCACCAGTCCATGGATAAATACGGTATGGAACGGTGATTTTCCTGTATGGGCATATCCGGAGAATACCATACGGATTACCCAGAAGAAAATAATATCATATCCGGTTACCAGCACATCCGTCGGATAGAAATAATCCAAATCTTCCGTCTTCTCCGGCCATCCCAGTGTAGAGAACGGCCACAGTGCTGAACTGAACCATGTATCCAGAGTATCCTCATCCTGTGTAAAATGTTTACAGCCGCACTTCGGACATACCTCCGGCATCTGTCTTGCCACAACTACCTCGCCGCACGCATCACAATAGTACGCCGGAATCCTGTGTCCCCACCAGATCTGCCTGGAAATACACCAGTCGCGGATATTCTCTAACCAATGAAGATAAATCTTGTCAAAACGCTCCGGGACAAATTTCAGCTCTCCCGTCTTAATGGCATTGATTGCAGGCTTCGCAAGCTCTTCCATCTTCACAAACCACTGCTGCTTAACCAGCGGTTCAACTGTCGTGTGGCAGCGGTCATGTGTACCCACATTGTGGGAATGGGGAACTACCTTTACCAGATATCCCTGCTCCTTTAGATCTTTCACCATGGCCTCTCTTGCCTCATAGCGGTCCATTCCCGCATATTTACCGCCATACTGTGCGTTAATCGTCGCATCATCATTCATAATATTGATTTCAGGAAGATTATGCCGCTTTCCTACCTCAAAGTCATTGGGATCGTGCGCCGGTGTAATCTTAACCGCTCCGGTTCCAAATTCCTTGTCTACATAGTAATCTGCGACAATCGGAATCTCCCTGTCTGTCAGCGGCAGCTTACAGGTCTTTCCTACAATCGCTTTATATCTCTCGTCATCCGGGTGTACGGCGATTGCCGTATCTCCAAGCATGGTTTCCGGACGGGTCGTCGCGATCTCCAGATAATCATCCGTCCCAACAATCGGGTACTTAATATGCCAGAAATATCCGTCCTGTTCTTCATGTTCAACTTCCGCGTCAGAGAGAGACGTCTTACATACCGGACACCAGTTGATGATTCTGGAACCCTTGTAAATATATCCTTCTTCGTACAATTTAATGAATACTTCTTCTACTGCTTTTGAGCATCCCTCGTCCATGGTGAAACGCTCTCTGTCCCAGTCACAGGATATTCCCAGCTTCTTAAGCTGAGATTTAATGGTTCCGCCGTACTCTTCCTTCCACTGCCAGGTTCTCTCAAGGAATTTCTCCCTGCCGATCTCTTTCTTGTCAATCCCTTCTTCTTTTAACTGGTTCGTAACCTTGACCTCTGTAGAAATTGCCGCATGGTCAGTCCCCGGAACCCAAAGGGCATTGTATCCCTGCATCCTTTTGTAACGGATTAGAATATCCTGCAATGTATTGTCCAGCGCATGCCCCATATGGAGCTTACCGGTAATATTCGGCGGCGGCATCACAATAGTAAATGGCTTCCTGTCTCTGTCTACTTCCGCATGAAAATACTTATTCTTACACCATTTTTCATAAAGCTTCGGTTCAATCGCTTTCGGATTGTAAGTGGTTTCCATATTCTGGCTCATAACTCTCTCCTCTATCTGTATATTTTCTTCACATTTTAAAAAAATCGCCCTTTAAAAACTAAAGGGCGACTATATCGCGGTACCACCTTTATTTATATATAGAAAGAAAATCTTCTACATATCTCATCTTGTTCTGTAACGTGAACGACTACGGGATGACCTTGCCTCCGGGATTCTGTCTACGATCCGTCTGTTCAGGTTCAGCCATCCGGCTCCAAAGCTACCTTCCGCACCTCTTTCCCGAAACCGCCTTTCAGCCCTCGAGCAGTTCTCTCTTTCAGGACGAATCTATGCGTACTCCTCTTCTTCAACGCCTTTGCACATTGAATATGATAGCCATCGACTCCTGATTTGTCAAGGAGTTTCGAGAATTTTCAGAAAGTCTTAAGGCACTATTCAAAAGAAATTAATAGTACCTTGTTTCTATCATATCCAGAAATTCCCGGCTTAAATAATCTTCCATTTTCCGGAAGGTTTCTTCATTTCGGATTAATCTCCCCGGTTCCTGGTACTGTACCCACGCCATGGCACACCAGGTTATTCCACGCAGACAGGTAATTGGCACGAACAGACGCAGACGTTCTTCGATTCCCGCCACATCAAACCTGCCGTCCGCCGCCTTTTTATACTGCATAACGAAATCTGACATTTCTTCTTCGCTTAAGATGACATCTGTCTTCCAGAATGTAGTGGTAGGTGCCAGAAAATGCCCCAGATCCTGAACCGGATCGCCGTACAGCGGCTTCTCCCAGTCCACCAGATAATTCGGCTTCCCCGCTCCATTAATGAGAAAATTGCCGGAGTTTAACTCCGTATTGATACAGCAGCGGTATCCCGTATAATCTCCCACTGCATCCACCCTTTTCTGCCCTGCGAGAAGCAGTCTTTCTATCTGTTTCTTTTTCTGAATTTCTCCCAGATCCGACTGATAATAAGTCTGAACCATCTCCCTGCACTCGTCAAGAATCGCCTGCAGCGGATTCTCCGGCTGCAAAAGACCGCTCTCTTTTGTCCCCGAAATTCTTTCACCCGACCCAATGTACGTATCCGGAACCGGCGTACTGTGGATGTCCGCAAGGCAATGTGCCGCCAATGTCAGATCCTTTCGGTAATCAAGGGCATGGCCTTCCAGATATTCCATCACCATAACGCCATAATTCAGGTGTTTCCTGCTGCCATCCACATAAAGGGGCTTCGGTGTCCTCCCGGATGGCTCCAGGATTTTCAGGGCATTATGTTCATATTCAATTTGACGGTCAAGGTGCATCTGGCTTCCTGTATTCACCCGGAGCACCAGCTTCTTTGCCGTCACCGGATGCACAAACCAATAATTAATATTATATTCTCCCTGTGCAAGCGGCTGATACAACTCTCCTGCGCCCGCCGGAATCCCCAGCGCTTCCCGGTATTCCGGCATCTTTATATATTCTCTTAATCCTTCAATCCTATCCATTTCTTTTTACCTTCTCCATAATCTTCCGGAAAGGTGCTGTAATTCTCCAGCTTGTAGAATCCGCATAGACTCTGATTTCCGCCTCTGCCTTCGCTGCACGCGCCTCCAGATCCGCTATCTTCTCATTTGCCCGTTGAAGCTTCTTTTCCTGCTGTGCATTTATCTGAACCAGCAGTTCCTTTTCCTGCAAAAGTTTCTCTCTTTTCTGATATAAAATTTCTTTCTCCTGCTCCAGTCTTTCAGCCAGACTTTGGGCTTCTGTCAGCCGCCCCCTCTCCTGGGCCAGCACTTTCCGGTGATTTTCCAGATCCGCATTCACAATCTTAAGCTCACCCAGCTTGCTCAGCACATCCGGCGCCAAATACATCCACTCCTGGTTCATCCGGTAAACATCCTGCAATTTCATCTGGAAATGCTCCCGCAGCAAATCAGCCGCACCGGGCTTTCTGAGCAGCAGATCCAGCTTCTGCATCCCCATCAGCTTCATACTCGCCGCTTCCCCGGAATAATCAATCATCAGAAATGCCTTTTCAAATTCCAGCTCTTCATGGGATGCGGACAGAGGGTTCCGGAAATCTTCCCGGAATGTCCGCAAAAACTGTTCGTCCGATAGCCGCTCAACCAGATCTCTTCTGACAAAAAGCTGCTCATTATAATTCTGCGCCACATGCTCTCTGGTAACGCTGCTCACCTGTCCCTGCCCGTCTTCATGCCATCTGAAAAGAGTCAGCTTCTCCGGCAGCACATAGATAGGTGTTTCTGTCACAATCCGTATCCACAGGTCAAAATCCGCGAGCTGGCCATACATCAGGTTAAAGCCTCCTACCTTATCAAGGATTGTCCTGCGGAGCAATGCCGATGGATGGCACAACATATTCTTGTGCCTGAAAAAGTACCGCAGATACGCTTCCTGAGAATCCAGCCTGATACAGAAAGCTTCCTCTGCCGGATTCCCGCCGTCGTCAATTAGCCTTACTTCCGTAAAACAGGCTCCATATTCCGCATGGGATTCCATAAATGCAACCTGTTTTTCCAACTTGTCCTTCTTCCATTGATCGTCACTGTTAATAATCGCAACATATTTTCCAGAACACTTTTGTATCCCATAATTTGCAGAATAACAGTAATAATAATTATCCGGCATACGGATATACCGGATTCTTTCATCCTTGTAGGAACGGATTACTTTCTCAGAACCATCCGTCGAGCCGTCGTCTATAATGATAAACTCAAAATCTGTATAGGATTGATTCAACACACTTTCTATCGCTTCAGGAAGCAAATCTTTTCTGTTGTAAGTGCTCATCAATACACTAACCATTGTTCTTCTCCCGCCTATCTTATATTCTCATATTCTTTTGCAATCTTCTCCACATCTCCTCCCAGCCGGTAACGCAGCTGGAATTTCTGCATCTGCCACATAGTCCAGAGCATACCATATTTCTGGAACCTCCGGGAAGACACCAGAATACTGCTGTCGATCCTTATGATGGGGATTTTCTTCTTTTTCATCCGCAGGGAAAATTCATAATCCTCCATCAGAGGCATCTGCGGCATCCCACCCATTTTTTCAAATAATTTCTTCTGTATAAGGATACCTTGGTCAGCAAAAACAATCCTGCGCAGCTTTACCCGCAGATTAGACATAAACCCACAGATCCGCATCAGGATATGGGACGAATCAAAGACAATCTTAAGACAGCCCGCCGCTTCTCCCCTCTTGATTTTATCAGGAATCTGAAGCAGGACGTCCTTTTTCAGAAGCACATCACTATGCACAAAGAACAGCACGTCCCCCTGCGCCTCTTTTGCTCCGGTATTCATCTGAATTCCCCTTCCCCTGGGGCTATGGACTACACGGAAGTCCGGATCAATTCTCTCCAGAGTCCGATCCGTACTTCCACCATCGCTGAAAATCACTTCAAATTCACCTTCCAGGGTTTTTAAATTCTCCTGAATCCGCCTGATTCCTTTTTCTTCATTCAATATGGGAATAATGATTGAAACCATGTATTTACTCTACCTCACCTACGACACACCAGCGCCAGTATGACTGATCATAATTCCAGGTGTTCTCATATCCGCACATCTCAAGAACAAGCTGTACATACGCAGAACGGATTCCGCCTGTACAGTATGCCACAACCTTATCATCCTTTTCCACTCCTGCCGCTTCAAACATCTCCACGATCTCATCGTTCGGCTTAAGAGTGCCGTCATCCTTGAACATATCGGTGTACCTTACATGGATGGCTCCCGGCATATGGCCACCCTGTGCCTCGTCGTAAAGAACAGCGCCGTCGTACTCTTCGTCTGTTCTGACATCCACGATCGTATAATCATCGTAATTTGCCTGCAGTTCTTCCGTCGTCATTACATGGGTATTATCAATCTCATCGATTTCCACTTCTGTCTTTTCCGGTTTAGACGCAAGATGCTGCGTTTTCACACCAGCCGCTTTTGCAGCCGCATAACCGCCGTCAATCATCTTCACATTCTCATAGCCTGCCGCAGCCAGCTCCCAGAGAAGCCTTGCGTCATCTCCCCAACCATCTTTCGTTTCTCCCACAAAAACAATTTCTTTCTCTTTTGAAAGTCCCAGCTCACCAAGACGTTCTGCCAGATCGTCTGCCTCCGGGATTTTGCCCCAGTTCTCATCTCCGGCCTTCCCTTCTTCGCAGGTACAAAGCTCCTGCCATGTGGTAGCAATCGCCCCGTCAATCGTACCGAGGATCGCCTGCTTGCTTCCTCTGGCATCTACGAATACCACGTTATCGTCTCCTACCAGCTCCTTTGCTTCATCGGCAGTGATAATGTATTCCCCTTGAAATCTTTCTCCATCATCCGCCGCGTCCGTCTCCGATGCCGTCTCATTGGATCCGCATCCCACGGTTCCTGCCGCCATAGCCAGCGCCAGAAACAGCGCCGCTCCTGCTCTTCTTACTCTTTTCATGTCCTTCATCTTTCTTTCCTCCTCCTAATCGTTATGAAGCTGATACTTTTCGTTCAGCCTTAAAATACATTCCCATGTATGCATTTTCTTGTCCAATCTGCCTGCCTCATACATTTCCAGATAGGCAGACACATCTTCCGGTTCGTCGATATCCCGCAGCACAGGAAGCACTCCATAAGTACAGCCGCAGCCTTTGATCTTCTCCAGCGTATCTGCGAACACGCTTCCCGTACCATACGCCTGATCCCGGAATACTTCATCCCGGAGTTTTTTCATTCCAATCAAATAATATCCTGCATCCTCCGTAGCGCCAATCACCATATCCTTCTCTTCCATCACTGCAAATGCCTGCCCGATAATCTTCGTATCCAACGCCGGTATATCTGTCCCAACCAGCACGCAGGCATCATAACCCTTTTCTAATATTTGTCCGATACAGCCGCTCATTCTGGCACCGAATTCCTTCTCCGGCTGTGGTTCATACCCTGCCGCCCCCGGCAGCAGTTTCCGCATCACCGCTTCGCCTCCGGCAGGGGTATAATACACGAAGCTGTCCCAGTCTTCACCGTCTGTAAGGGGCTTAAGATCCATCAGAATTGCCCGGTGAAGTTCGGCGCACTCTTCTCCGGTAAAGTTTTTCTGAAGTCTGGTCTTCGTCGCTCCCGGTACCGGAACCCGGCTGAAAACAATCAATGCTTTCCGCAAAACTTCTCCCTCCTCTCCGGCATCTCCACCCGCATCCATGTATCGTAAATATTCCGCTTAAACTTCTCGCCGTCACGGATAACCGGAAGGTTGCACACGGTCTCTCCTTTATCATCCTCCCGTAAAAAACCTATCTCCAAATCTTTTACAGAAAACGCATACCTTTTCTTTCTATCCTCAAAAAGCTCCGGATGCATCAGATATGCCGCTGCCGTCACATCCCAGTTATAAAACCCCTGTATTCCGTAATCCTCTTCATTAAACCCAAACCAATAGTCTGTATTTTCCCGGATATATACTGCAATTTGCTTATCCGTCCTATAAAGCTCCCGTCTATAATCTTCTTTCGTAAATAATACTTTCATGCAGTTGTTGGCACTGGCAACCGACACATTTTTCCCATACCGCAGCACCGCGAAGGAAGCCTCCGGATCACAGGAAAAATTAAGCTCTTTCATAGTCTTCTTTTCAAATGTCAGCGTCTCTGTAATGCCGCCCATCAGCACAATCTCTTTTACCTTTTCAAAAAAATGCGAATCCTTCTTATATGCTCCGCCCAGATTCGTAAGGGAACCTGTGGCAAGTATAGACAGTTCGCCCAGATATTTGTCTGCCATCTCCACCAGGTAATCTGCCGCCTCACTCTCATAATCTCCCGCTCCTGCTCCGCCTTTTTTCAGAGTCAGGTCTTCTCTCCCAATCTCCCGCAGCATCTTTCGGATAGTCTCATAGACCACATCTATTTTATTGTTCCCGTAAGCGGCTGTAATTCCGTGTACCCATGCTTCTTCACAGCCCAGCAGATACAGAAGCGCCAGTCCGTCATCCACGTCACATCGCGGCACCCCAAAGGTATTATCACAATCATATACAATATGCTTCATTTGCTGTCTCCTTCTTAAACAGATTCTGTCTCCCCGCAGCCTCTGCTTCGTTGATCCGGATTCCAATCTCATCCCCTTCACAGATATGCATTCTTCTGAATTCTGTGCTCACCATCTGGCAGAAGATCCGGCCCTTCTGCGTCTTTAACATCAGCTGCACCGTTTCTCCCATAAAGACAATCTCTTCCACCAGGCAGCCGCTTCCTTCCGGCTCCGGCAGAATATCGAAAGGCCGGAGCATTACCTCATACTCTCCGTCTTCCTTTTCTGCCGCCATCTCAAAGAATTCACAGGAAAAACAGTGTTCCTCCACGCGGCCGCTGATATAATTTGCTTTCCCAAAATAATCTGCAACCTTCCTGGACGCGGGATGATAAAAAATATCCTCCGGCGACGCATATTGAAGGATATGCCCCTGATCCATCAGTACAATGCGGTCAGACATCTGAAGAGCTTCCCGCTTGTCGTGAGTCACCAGGATGGTCGTAAGTTTCCTTTCATTGTGGAGCTTCTTCACCAATGCCCCCATCTCCAGCCTCAATCTCTCATCCAGCCCGGAAAAAGGCTCATCCAAAAGCAGAATCCTCGGGTTCGCCGCCAGCGCTCTGGCAAGCGCCACCCTCTGCATCTGTCCCCCCGACATCTCTTTTATCCGACGATTCTCGTAGCCCGGAAGCTGTACCTCGTTCAGCAGCCTTCTCACTGTCTCTTTGCGCTCCGCTTTCGGAATCTTCTTAACCTCCATAGCAAATGCAATATTTTTCTCCACCGTCATATGCGGGAACAGACGGAGATCCTGGAATACAATCACCGTCCCTCTGCGCTCCGGCGCCACACGGCTGATGTCTCGCCCGCCCATACGGATTTCTCCGGATTCTATTTCAAGCAGTCCTGCAATACTCTTTAACAGCGTCGTCTTTCCGCACCCGGAAGCACCAAGCAAAGAGATAAATTCTCCATCCCGGATGTCCAGGCTCACCTGATGGAGAACTTCTTCCTTCTGCAGTTTTACACTTAGTCTGTCCACTGTAAGTCCCATCTGTCTGCTCCTTTATCTACGTATAATACTCGCTGCCGTAATTCTTGCCAAGACGCCCCGCCGCCCACTCGAACACGCCAAAAATAATCAGAGTAACGCCCAGAAAAACTGTACTGTAAACGCTGGCAATATTGCGGTTTCCTCCCTGCAGCAGCGGCACCATTACAATCGTAAATGTCTTTACCTGCCCGCCGCCAATCAAAAGCGTCAGAAAGTACTGACTGAAGGACACAATATATGCCATACTAAAAGACGACAACATGACCGGAGCCAGCATGGGAAGCGTCACTTTGTAAAATGCTTTCCATGGTGTCGCTCCCAGAACACGTGCCTGCTCTTCCAATCCATTTCCCACCGCCATCGTGCCATCCATCAAAAGCCTTACTGCATAGGGAAGGGAGCAGACCAGGTGAGCGATAATAACTCCCAAAACATTGTTATTCAGTCCCAATTTAATGAAAGTCACCTGCACACCCATGGCAAAAACCGTCCCGGGAACCATAAAGGGAAGAATACTCAGGAAATACGCCCCATCCTTTCCCGGAAAATCATAAAGCACCAACGCCCTTGCTGTCATGGTTCCTATCACAATAGACAAGACAGCAACCACAAGGGAAATCAGGATACTGGATGCAAAAAGCTTTATAAGCTCTTCCTTTCTCCTCAGGATTTCATCCACTGCACGCATGGAAAATACCTGCGGCCACAAATCCGGCCATGCCCACCGCTCTGTAAATGTCCACACGAGAAGAGTAAGTACCGGCAGAATGATTACCAGCATAAATATAGTCAATATAATCTTAGAACTTATACTTGTTTTCGATTTCATAGTTTATCTCTTATTCGCCAAATTCTTTATATTCTTTTTCATCAATACAAAATAAACAGCCGCACTTATCAGAGAAATCACAATAATAATCCCATTTAACGCCATTGCATACGGCCTGTTTCGTAAATCCGGATGCGTATACTGGATATACGCAAGAACCGGCAATGCTTTCGGCGCCGTTGCCCCTAACAAGACCGGCAGCTCATAAGCTCCCAGCGCAAATACAAAAATAATCAGGAAGCCACTTAGAATCGTATGGGCACAAAGCGGAAGCGTCACCCTGCAGAAGGACTGTATCCTGCCTGCGCCAAGATTCACTGCTGCTTCTCCCAGATTGCCATTGATATTTGCCATCAACGCAATCACAAAATAAATAATGAAGGGAATCTCCTTCCACAAATACGCCAGAATAACCCCCATTCCATTTGCATTATAAACAATCACAGGAGAATCCTGCTGGTCTCCGATAATTCCCAGCGCAAAAGCCATCCTTGCAAGCAGACCATTTTGAGAAAAAATATTCACAATAAAAAGAGCCACAACTACATGGGGGACAACAATCGGCAGTTGTACGATTCTCATAAAGCCTCCCTTCGTCTTCCCCTGCATCACAATCACCGCACAAAGAATCACGCCGATAACCGTCGCAAAAAAAGCCGAGGCAAATGCAATATGGAGACTGTACAACACTGACTGCAGCATGTCCGGCCTTGTCAGCACTTCTTTGTAATATGTAAGCGTCGGTTCCGTTAATCCAAAAGCTGGAACCACCCCTAAACTCTGAGTGATTCCAGTAATAAGTCCAATCAAAAATATAACGCTCAGGACAAGCTGCGGAACCAGCAGCGCATAAGGCGTCCATTTCTTTCGCATTATTTTCCTACAACCTCTTCCTGCCAGATTTCTTCAATAATCGGCACCAGTTCTGCCGGCATCTCAGGAATACGTTTAGATAACAGTTCATCCTGCGGGATTGCCCCTTTGCCAAGCTCTACTTCATCAAATGCCGCCTTCTGTTCGTCATTTAATTTGTCATAATCAACAACCGGAAGCGTCTTCATCGTTGCGAATCTGTCCGCCTGGATTTCCGGAGACATCATTTCATTGATGGCAACCATGGCTCCCGCTTTATTTCCTGAATTTGCTGCAATCGCCATGAAATTCGTGTTGCCGATGGTACCTTTGTCAAATTGGAAAGACTGGGTAGTCTCTGTATATTTTCCATCTTCAATGGCAACCGGGACATCATATGCACCATAAGTTACGTTAAATACCAGTTCACCATCTGCAAACATATTATCCTGTGTCACAGAAGAATCCGGAAATGTCTTGCCTTCATTCCAAAGATATGGATTCAACTCTCTCAGATATGCAAGCGCCGGTTCAATGGCAGCCTTTACCGTCTCTTTATCCGGCTCCATATCCATAAACTGCTCCCATCCGCAGATTTCACTGATAATATTTCTTACAAATACGCTCCCTGTAAAATCCGGAAGTGCCGGATAGGTTACTTTGCCCGGATATTTTTTCACAAATTCCATGAATTCCTCTGCATTCGCCGGCATCTCCGGTGTCACAGCCGTATCTACCATCATAACCACCTGTGCTTTTCCATAAGGTGCCTCATATCCTTCTATCGGATAAGCAAAATCCATGGTAACATCCTCTGACTCTGTGTCAATGTATTCTTCAAAATTCGGAAGCTTGTCCACAAACGGTCCATACAGCATATTGTTCTCTTTTGCAGACTGGAAATTTTCTCCGTTAATCCAGATCATGTCGATACTTCCGTCTTCCGTCCCGGCCTCAATCTCGCCGGAAAGCTGACTTAAAACCTGCTCGATATCCATAGGCACGCGCTCCATGGTAATATCATATTTTTCCTTCATAGCCGGTGCAAACACATCGTCCAGCCACGCATTCAGCTTCTCGTCGCCGCCCCAGCCATAGAAGGTTACCGTACTTCCTTTGGCTTCTTCTTTCAGCTCATCAAAGCTCATATCCTCAATATTTACCTCTTCTTTTGCTTCCTTTTTTTCAGAAGAAGACTCGTCATTTCGGCTTCCGCATGCAGTAAGTGACAACACCATAGTTGCCGCTAACAACACGGATACTACTCTCTTTTTCATCTTCTTTCTCCTCTTTCTTTTCTATCTATTCAGGCTTCTGCCCACATTCTTACCAAAACTTGCTCATCGTCCGGTTTATCATAGACTTAGCTGTGTCCGGCAGTTCGCCTGTCTCAAGAATATCCACCAGCATATGATGAACATTCTTCATACCGTCTCTTGCGAATTTCCCCGCGCAAGAACCACAATAAGTATAAATATTCTTATAATTTTTCTCTCTTAACTTTTCGGTAAATCCCGCAGAAATCTCCGGTTCTTTCCCCCGCGCACAGCCTCCCAGGCCACAGCACTGGATTTCATCAATCACCCGCACATTCTCCGGCAGGAAGCTTCTCATCTGCTGCTGCCAAAGCCTGCTTTCTTTGTCCGGACACGGCGTAAAAAGATACATCCTATCTTCCTCTATTCTCCTGCCAATCCCAAGCCGTTCAAGTGCTTCATAAATTCCGGTTACCCGCACACTCAGTTTGCCTTTCAGAAAATAATAGCAGTTGGGGCAGAGCATAATCACCTCTTCCACTCCGGCTTTCTTAAGCCGCTCATCGATCTGCCGGATAATCCGCTCTTCCTGCACGGCAAGTCCCAACTCTGCAATCGGCTTCCCACAACAGTCATAGACGGTACCAATTCCTTTCTTTTTTAAAAGTGCTGCCAGCATCTTCGTCGTCTTCGGATAAAAAGAGGGAAAATTACATCCCGGAAAAAGCACGGTTCCTGCTGTAACATTTTTATAATTCCGAAAAATGTAATTCTGTTTCTCTTTCACCAGCATATCATATCCGTCCGCCGCCACTTTACCGCCGTTTTCTGCCGTAAGGCTGCGTCTTGCCTGCAGGAACACTTCTCTTCCATCAATCCCTGCCGGACACACAGACCCACATTTTCCACATAAGAAACAATGGTAGGCAAGTTCCTTCACTTTCTCTTCATTGCCAATATCCATCTGATATTTGCGCAGAAAATCACAATTCCCGGTACACGCCCCACAATGGATGCACTGTTTTTTCTCTTCAGCCACAATTACTCTCCCTTAATGTATTTTTTCTTCAGCCAGTATCCTGTACCAAACACAAATACCGCCAAAACAACAACAACCGCCAGATAGATCCACTTATTCCCATCTGAAGTAAGCCCCGCTGTACCCACCGTAAAAAGAGCGGTTCCCGGGAGCATAAAAATCAGGGAATACACCGTATATGGCCAGAAATGAATGTCTGTAATCCCATAGGCAAAGTTCTGGAGATTGTAAGGGAAAAGAGGCACCAGCCTGGTAATCATCAGCACGATAATCTCATTTTTCCCTGTCTCATCAAACAGAAGCTTCTTCAAATATTTATTTTTCTCCACCATCGGTTTCACACTGTCTTTCAGGAAAAACCTTCCCACAAGAAAAGCAAGTGCCGCTCCTATGGTCGTGGCAAGGGAGCACAGCACCGTCCCCAGCACCGGTCCGAAAATCAATCCTGCAAATACGGCAAAGGTTATCCCCGGAAGCGCAAGTACCACGCACCCTACTATGGTAATCACCACATAAATCAATCCTGCCATCCAGATATTCTCTTCTACCATATCCTGCAGAAAACTCAGATTTTTCGTATCTCCGAGATACTCTGACCATCCGAAAATATGGTTTGCCGCAAACAGTAGAATCACAATTACCGCAAAGGCAATAATCTTTCCATATTTAGTCTTCATTTTTCTTCTTCTGTTTCTCCATATAAAGCTGTCTGAGCAGTACGATTAAAGCTGACAATGCAAATAAAATCAACAATCCTGTCACAAACAGTTTTGCCCCTCCAGTCAGCATACCACCTACATAGGAGTATACGATAGTCGCCGGAAGCTGGCCGATTCCTGTTGCAATGAAAAAGCTTCCAAAAGACATAGACGTAAGGCCAGCCGCATAACTTACAATATCGAAGGATATAAAAGGAAGCAGCCTGGCAATCAGGATACTGAGTCTTCCATGTTTTTCAAAAAACTCGTCAATCTGCTTCAGCCCGGCCTTACTGGTAAGCTTCTCGACTACATCTCTGCCCAGAATTCTTGCGATATAGAAGCAGACCACCGCCCCTGCCATAGCGCTGGACCAGGACAGGATGGCTCCCTGCCACCAGCCGAACAGATTCGCATTCGCAAAGGTAATCAAGAATGCCGGAAGCGGCGCCGCGATAGACTGCAGAATCATCAATGCAAAGGATACCGCCGCCGCATAACCGCCATAGGAAGCGACAAAATCCTTCACCACTGTAAAATCACCGCTGGCAAACATCTTCGTAATTCTTTTCATCAGACTGTTTACAGAGGGGATAAAGAAGTATGCCGCAACCGCCGCAAGAATGCATACAACAACAATAATTTTCCCAATTAGATTCTTTTTTTTCTTTTGTTCCATTATGACCTCCCATTTTTCATCTAATTCCTTTTTCATTCTAACATTCTGTGTAAGCTCCGTCTAATCGATTATCTCTATTTTAATATAGATAAGCTCTATATAAGACTAAGGCTTTTCAAAATCCAAAGCCACCCTGTCAGCGTAAATGCACTGCACAGCGTAGTCAGCATTACCACACTGGAGGTGAGGGTTCCCTTATGCCCCATATTCTTCGCCATCACAAAGCTGCTAACTGTGGTCGCCGATCCAAGCATTACTAAAATAGCAACCAGCTTCTCCTGCCGGAATCCCATCCCAACTGCGATCGGGAGAAACAGGATACAAAATCCCACCAGCTTGATAAACGCAGCCGCCAAAGCTGGCTTCCCGGTGGCAAATGCTTTCTTGATGTCAAAGGAAGCTCCCATGGCCATCAATCCCATAGGAGTAGCCATTGCCGCTACACTGCTTACCGTCTTTTCCACAATAACCGGCATAGGAATCCGCAGCGCCGACCACAAAAGACCTGCCCCAATACCCAGGATAATCGGATTCGTCACAATCCCTTTCAAAGTCCTCTTGATAACCTTTCTGTCCAGCCCGCCTTGATCCGGCCGGAATAATGACAACACCAGCACTGCCATGATATTATAAAGGGGAACGCTCCCAATAATCATAAGGGGCGCCATCCCTGCAGTCCCATAGATATTCTGGATAAATGCAATTCCCAGAAGCGCCGCACTGCTCCGATAGGACGCCTGAATAAATTCTCCCCGGATAGAACGGTCTTTCCACAGACAGGATAGCAGCGCTGCCAATGCAATACTGAGTAAGGTGATGCCAAAACAGTATAGCACGAATTTCACGTCCCACACTTCCCTGAAATCCACCGTTGCCAGATCTTTGAATACCAGCGTCGGGAGCGGAACCATGAATACAAACTTATTCATCTTTGCCGCAAAATCCTCATCAATCCATCCTATTTTCCGAAAAAAAAGCCCCAGCACCATCATCAAAAATACTGGTACTGCAGCATTTAAGCTAAATGCAAGATTCTCCATAACTGATTCCTTCACCCTTTCTTTTGCTACATAAAGTCAAATAAAGACAACTGATTATCTCTTGCCGACTGTATTTTTTTATCCGTAATAACCTCGTCTCCCTTTAACCGCCCAATCAGGATGGGAGATTCCGGATCGTGAAGCTTCTGCTTCTTCCTGGCGCTCTCGCAACCGGCCGTAGCATAACAGTACCTGCATCCGTGGATACAGGTATCATACATACCGATATCAATACTTTCACAGCAGCCGCATTCCTTCCTTTGCCCGCGGTCTTTCTTCACATCCAGCTTGTATCCCACAAGCTGCCGGATTTTATTCTTATCAATACACGCTCCATGCCGGATTCCGCATTCTTCCAGATTCACTCTTTCCGCACAGGTATAAAGGGGCAGTCCGTATTTTGCCGCGATCTGTGCCAGCCCCTTTGCCGCCATACGCATATCTTCTTCCTCCGGTTCCTGAAAAGGGCAACCTTTATAAGCATCCACAAAACTGATAATGCACCTGGTAGTGTACTTGTGGAGCCAGGAACACATCATATCGAATTTCTCCAGATGATAAGAAAGCGAATATTTCTCATTTAAAATAATCGGGTCAAACCGAAAATCAATCCGTTCCTTCCCCAGCCGCTCACTGAGCAGGATAAAACTTGCGATAGAATCTTCCGTTGACGGCAGGTTCGGTTCCACATCTTTGCCATAATCCGTAATGGTCATCTCAAAATAATACTGATAATCCAGCATATCAATCATTTTTAAATAGGGAAGCATAGGTTCCGGATTCTTCGTCCAAAACACAAAGCAATCCACCACATCCGGTGAAAGCCGGATGCGCGCCACCTTTTTCCTGTTATATGGATTGGGAACCAACACCTCTCCCGCCAGCAGCCTGTTCACGAACCACTGTGGATACAGAGCCGGAATATCGGTTCTCCTGCTTGCGCTGATTATCATTTATTTTCTCCTCTAACCAAAATTCTTATTAATTAGCCTGCAATACTCTTCAAAAGCCGGAATTCCTTCAAATTCTTCCTTTAAAGCATCACGGATTCCCTTATAATACCATCCAATCATGTTTTTATCCTTCATACGGAACCGGTTCCATAATTCATCGCCCAGCACCGGATAATCCCTATCAATATCCCGCATATTCGAAAGCTTATCCGCAAGGCCAATCATCTGTACCTCCCTGGGTGCCTCTTTTATGCGACGGATCGTCGCCTCTTTGCGCTCCATCCAGGTTTTGCTTTTATCCTCACTCTCCTGGGCCACCATATCCGCAACCCTGGGAGTAAATTCCTTGGCAAGAATTTCCTGTGTAACCCCCGCGCAATCCTCAATCGTATCATGGAGGACGGCGGCACTGATAACCTCTTCGTCCTTCGTCATGGCAGCCACAATATCCCCCACCTCAATCGGGTGAACAATATAGGGACGCTTCGTTCCTTTCCGGTACTGACCTTCATGAGCCTTCGTTGCAAATTCAATCGCTTTGTTAATCATCGGTTTCCTCCCTTTCTTATGCAGAAAATCCATTATTTGCCGGCGGATTTTCCGACCGGGAGTGCTTCTCTCGGTGAAACAGGCTAAACACACACGGCACTACAAACAATGTGAGAACCGTGCCATACAAAAGCCCTCCTATCGTCACAATCGCCATTGGCTGAACCATATCTGAACCCATCCCCACGCCAGCCGCCATGGTGGACAGTCCAAGAATCGTTGTGAGCGCCGTCATAATAATCGGACGGAGCCTTGTCCTGCCTGCTTCGATCAGCGCCTCCTTCTGCGGGAGCCCGCTTTCTATCAGTTGATTCGTATAATCCACAAACACGATTCCGTTATTTACAATAATTCCGGACAACATCACGAACCCTATCATAGCAATCACACTAACCGGCTTTCCGGTCAGCCAGAGTCCCAAAAAACCGCCGGTAAACGCAAGCGGTACGGTAAACATGACAATAAACGGCGAAAGCAGAGACTGGAACTGTGCAACCATAATCAAATACATAAATACAATCGCAAGCCCTAACATCTTGAGAAGCTCCGTCATTGCCTCATTAATCGTCTCATCCTCCCCGGCCATCTCAATACTGTATCCTTCCGGAGGCTGATAGTCCTCCAGCGCCTCCTTCACTCTGCCGCTGACAAGACCAATATTGTCTCCCTCTGCAATCTCTGCCGTTACTGCCATATAACGGCTCTGCTCCTTCCTGCTAATCGCCTGCAGTCCCTTTGCATCTTCAAACTCCGCCACATCCGAAAGCTTCACCGTTTCCGTCGTTCCATCCTGCTTCGTAACCTCAAGCGTCATGTTACGGACATCTTCCCTGGTCATGCTCTCATTCACGTCATCCTTTACATAAACATCATATTCTTCCGTATCGGATGAAAGCGCCGTGGCCGCAGACGCTTCAGAAAGCTTCCCGGCTAGTTCCTGGTATACCTGCGCCACTGTCAGCCCATGGGCAATTGCCTTTTCCTTATCCACGGTCACACGGAACTCCTGTGTACTGTCCTCCGTTCCGTCCAGTACATTCTGCGTTCCCTCTACTCCCTCAACAATTTCTTTGATATCTCCGGCTATCTCACGAAGCCTGTCCAGGTCCTTTCCTTTAATCTGCACGACAATTCCTGAACTTCCGAGGGCGCTCAAATCCATGGACGAAGTATTTACCGTAAGCTCCCCGTCCAGCCCTTCCGTCACTTCTTCAATCCGATCCTTTAGCTGCGCATTGTTAAGTTCCGCCTTCTCCTTCGTAATGGCATAGAACTCTGCTTCATTTACAGAACTGCCTCCCAAAAGTCCTGTGCTTCCAACCATGCTTCCAATATCCTGTATATCCGGTATCTTGCCTACCCGCTCCATCACTTCATCTGCCACTGCCGCCGTCTCCTCAAGCGTACTGTCCTGAGGCATCTGAAGAGTCATTGACAGCTCCGTGCTCTCCATCTGCGGTATAAATTCCGTTCCTCTGGACAGAGACAGCGCCCCGCTGGCAACGAATAACACAAGTGCTCCAAGCAGCACCGGAAGCCGGAACGTAAGCACCTTCCCTAGTATTTTCCCATAACCTTCCTTAATCCTGCCATAAAACGCCGACTCCCCCTGCTGCCGCGCCTTCTTCAGGATGCCTGCGGACATCATAGGAACCACCGTCAGCGCTACCAGAAGGCTTGCCAATAAAGAATACGCAATTGTAAGCCCCATATCTACAAACAGCTGCCTGGTAATCCCTTTTGTAAATACAATCGGAACAAATACACAAACCGTCGTAAGCGTAGAAGCCGCAATCGCCCCTGACACCTGCCTTGCGCCTTCCACCGCCGCTTCCTTCGCCGAAGCCCCCTCTTCATTTCGCATACGGTAAATATTCTCAATCACCACAATTGAATTATCCACCAGCATACCTACGCCCAGCGCCAGACCGGAAAGAGAGATGATGTTCAGCGTAACCCCCGAAAAATACATTGCCACCAGCGCCGTCAGAATACTGATCGGGATTGAACATGCAATCACAAAAGTCGGTCTTACACTCTTCAGGAAAACAAACAGAATGATAATCGCCAGGATTGCCCCGTATACCAGATTCTGCAGCACGGAATTGACAATCAGATCGATATAGATTCCCTGATCCATCAAAGTAACTGCCTTTACTCCGATTCCTTCCTCTTTCTCCAGGCTGTCCAACTTCTCCAGTATCCGATCGCTTACATCTCCGGTAGAATAACCTGTCTGTTTCTGGATACTGAGCATAACTCCGGATTCTCCGTTAATCTTCGCATAAGTCTCGTCTGCATTATCCACCAGCTTTACTGTAGCAATGTCCGATAATTTCACCGGTCCCATTCCTTCCAGTTCCAGCAGAACCAGATTCTCAATATCCGCAATACTGTCAAATTTATCTCCCACACGGATCAGATAATCCATTCCATCTTCATTCACATACCCTGCAGGCATACGGAAATTCTGGGTTGTCAGGAATGTCTTTACCATATCCGCACTCAGTACCCCAGCCATGTCCGCCTTCTCATAGGCCTCTTCCTTCGCGGTCTCTAACTGGGTTTCCTGCTGGGCAAGAGCCGTCTCGCCTGCCGCCATCTGCGCAGTTCCCTGACTGATGCCTGCTGCTGCCTGAATCTGGCCGGAACTAAGCTGGCCTCTTGCCTGCGCAAGTGTAAGCGCTCCCTCATTCAGCTGCGCCTGCACCAATTCCAGCTGTTCCATTCCTGCGGTAAGCTGTTCTTTCTGCTCCTGATACTCTGCTTCCTGCTGTTCTGCCTCCTCCAGGGCTTTTGCAAGCTGTGCCTGCGCCGCATCGTAGCCGCCCATTCCCGCAAGCTGTCCCTGAATCTCCGCAAGCTGTGCTTCAATTTCTGCCAGCTGCGCCGTTTCTTCTTCTGTCATATCCTCCGGGGCTTTCATAAGAAGCGCGTCATATGCTGCCTGCAGCTCTTTCTCACTTTGCAGCAGAGCTTCAAGCTGTCCAAGCTGCGCCTGCAATCCCGCCTTCGCCGCCTGTACCGCCAAAAGTCCCTGGCTAATCTGCGCTTCGCCCATCTGAAGCTCTGCTTTCTTCTCCGTAATCTCAAATTGTGCCTGTTTCAGTTCTTCTGCTTTTACGGAAATCTGCGCCTCCGCATCACCCATCTGGGCCGCTGCCTGTGCCTGTCCTGCCTCCAGAGCTGCCCTGCCTTGCTCTGCCTGTGCTTTTGCCTCTTCCAATGCATTCTGCGCTTCCCGGAACTGTTGATTCAGCTTTGCAGACACTTCATCATTCAGATTCTCAATCTCTTTCTCGTTTACAGTAATCTCAACAGACTCTTCGATACTTCCCACAGAAGTAACAGACGCCACGCCCTCAATACTTTCCAGTTCCGGGATTACCTGCTCTTCAATTACCTTGCTGGTGCGAGCAGCATCCTCCCCTCCTGCGCTGATTGCTGCAATCAGCACCGGCATCATACTGGGATTCAATTTCATAATAATGGGACTTGCTATTTCTTCCGGCCAGTAACCGCTGATTTGATCCAGATTTTCGCGCATCTCAATGGTAACAGAATCCATGTTGGCAGTCTGGTCAAATTCCAGAATCACAGTGGACGTATTCTCACTGGATGAAGACTGAATATTATTGATATTACTTACGGTAGCCATCGCCTGTTCAACCGGTCTGGTAACGGTTGTCTCCACCTCTTCCGGGCTGGCTCCCGGATAAACCGTCATAACCATAGCATAAGGGAGGTTCATATCCGGCAGCAGGTCAACCGTCATATTGGTAAACGTCACCACACCGAGAATAAAAATCAAAACCACTCCCACAATAACCGTATAAGGCCTCTTTACGCTGAATTTAGAAAACATCCGCTTCCTCCGTTCTTTGCATTATTACATAAATAATACCACTTGGGGATTCAAATATCAACAATTCCCATGTATAATAAACAGTAACAATTTTCGTAAAATGAAAGGAGTTTCTTATGCCTCAAAAATATGTTCTTGTCACCGGTTCCTCCAGAGGAATCGGAAAAAGCATTGCTTTGAAATTCGCTTCCGAAGGATGGCATGTCTTCCTGAACTGCCGATACCGTATGGATGCGCTGCAAAATGTAAAGGAAGAAATCGAAGCTTCCACCCCTGGTTCCTGCGAACTGCTTCCCGGCGACGTTAGCAGCCCCGCAGACGTAGCGCATATCTTCCGCAAGATCCACGCATCCTGCGGCTGCCTGGATGTACTGGTAAACAATGCCGGGATTTCCCATATCGGATTGTTGACAGATATGTCCGACAGAGAGTGGGAACAAATAATTCACACCAATCTCTCCTCCGTCTTTTACTGCTGCAGAGCCGCAGTTCCTCCTATGGTGTCCAGAAAAGCCGGACGGATTATCAACATTTCTTCTATGTGGGGTACTGCAGGCGCTTCCTGCGAAGTTGCCTACTCAGCGGCAAAGTCCGGGGTACACGGCTTCACAAAGGCACTGGCCAAAGAACTGGCGCCAAGTAATATTCAGGTGAACGCCATTGCCTGCGGAGTAATTGATACAGATATGAACAGTCAGCTTTCTGACGACGAACGTGCAGCACTGGAATATGAGATTCCTGCCGGACGTTTCGGAGAAACGGAAGAAGCTGCCGCTCTTGTTTGGGGCATCGCCCATGCTCCTTCCTATCTGACCGGACAAATCATAGGAATAGACGGAGGGTATATCTGATTCGATATACCCTCCGTCCCATTCTCTCTTCTATTCTATCTCTAATACTACCGGGCAATGATCCGATCCCATGACATCCGTCAGAATCTCAGCATCCTTAAGCCTGTCCTTCAGACATTCTGACACACAGAAATAGTCAATACGCCATCCGGCATTCTTAGCACGGGCGCTGAAACGGTAGGACCACCAAGAGTAAATCCCCTCTTTCTCCGGATAAAAATACCGGAACGTATCGATAAATCCCGCCTCCAGAAGCTCCGTGAACTTCTGGCGTTCTTCGTCAGTAAATCCGGCATTCTTCCTGTTGGTCTTCGGATTCTTAAGGTCAATCTCCTTATGGGCAACATTCAGGTCCCCGCAGAACACTACCGGCTTCTTCTCTTCCAGCTTCTTCAGATACGCCAGAAAATCCTCCTCCCACTGCATACGGTAAGGAAGCCTTGCAAGCTCACTCTGAGAATTGGGCGTATACACTGTGACAAAGTAATATTCCGGAAATTCCAGCGTAATCACACGTCCTTCCTGATCATGTTCTTCTATCCCGATTCCATACTTCACAGAAACCGGCTCTTCCTTCGTAAAGACAGCAGTCCCCGAATACCCTTTCTTCACCGCATAATTCCAATACTGATGATACCCCGGCGTATCAAGCGTCAACTGCCCCTCCTGCATCTTCGTCTCCTGAATACAGAAAATATCTGCATCCGCCTCCTGAAAAAAATCCATAAACCCCTTCTGCACACAGGCGCGGATTCCATTCACATTCCAAGAAATAAACTTCATAAATACCCTCCAAAATATATTTCACACCTAATAATATACTTTTCTTAAAAACAAACCTCTCGCAGGCGCCAGAAATCCCGCCAGTTCCCTATCTTCTGCGGCGATTACCACCGGAAGCTTCGAAGCCTCCCTCCTGCCTGCGCCAATCTCAATCAGCGTTCCCGTAAGTATCCGCACCATATGGTACAAAAACCCGGATCCATAATAAGTAATCCGCACCTTCTCACCGGACTGTACGATTTTTATATTGTAAATGCGGCGCACAGGGTCTTTACATTCCCTGTTGTCTGTAAAACTGCTAAAGTTCTTCGTCCCAATCAGATAAGGTACAGCCGCACGCATCGCTTCCACATCCAGCTTTTCCGGATAATGATAACAGTATCTTCTGGAAAACACATCCGGTTTCTCCCTGCAGTCAATATAATATTCATACTTTTTCCCTCGCGCGCTCTTCCTGGCATGAAAATTATTCCCCGCAAGCTCTACCTTCTGAATCCGAATATCTTCCGGAAGATACCGGTTCAAAGCATTCTTTAGTTCCTGCGGGTCATACAGCTTGCCAAGCTTTACGCTCGCCACCTGCCCGCGCGCATGCACACCGCTGTCCGTGCGTCCCGATCCTTCTACCTGTACCCGGCAGCCCACCAGCCTTCCCAGGCTTCGCTCTATAATATATTGAATCGTATTATCCGTAGTTGCCTGGCGCTGCCATCCACTGTAGCGGCTGCCGTCATAGGATATCGTCAATTTATAATTTTTCATATTCATCACCCGATTTATTTAAAAATGTTCCCCTTCATGAACAAGGGGTACGTATTGATTAAAAAAGAAGAAGCAGCACTTGCTTCTCCTTAATCTTATCACGTTCCATTTCTATCTGCAATTATTACTTGTCCAGAATTTTCTTAATCTCAGCCATAAACGTATTCACATCCTTAAATTCCCGGTACACCGATGCAAACCTGACATAAGCCACTTCATCCAGACTCTTTAGTTCTTCCATAACCAGCTCTCCGATTGTACTGCTGGGAATTTCCTTTTCCTCCAGGCTGAATATTTTCGTTTCCACACAGTCAATCGTCTTCTGTATATCATCCGCAGATACCGGCCGCTTATAACATGCCCGCAGAACCCCTGCTTCAATCTTGTTCCTGCTGTACTGCTCTCTGTTATTATCCTTCTTTATAATAATCAAAGGGATTGTCTCCACCTTCTCATAGGTGGTAAACCGTTTCCCACATACATCGCAGGAACGTCTTCTGCGGATAGAATTCCCGTCATCAGCGGGTCTGGAATCAATAACTCTTGTATCCGGGTGATTGCAATATGGGCATTTCATCTTCTTTTGTCCTTTCTCCCTCCGGGCAGGAACCGACCGCACTCCGTCCATGGTACGCCTTCCGGTTATTTGCAAAGTATTCATCTATAGTATAAAACCGGAAAAGTGCATTGTCAAAACATTTTATGTCTCACTTCTGACGGTTTTTCTCTTCGTGTATCTCCACGATAATAATGTCCGGCCCAATCTTTTTAATACAGGAAAAAGGTATGATATATTCACCGCCGTCCCCAAACAGGCAGCCCCATTTCCCACTTTTGGGAACAATAATTGCCTCTATACAGCCTTTACATTCGTCAAAAATCAAATCCGACACACAGCCCAGCTTCTTACAATCACATGCATTAATTACTTCCTTTTTTTCAAATTCGCAAAGCCTCATATCTATCACCTCTAAGATAGTATATGCGGAAAGGAAGCCTTCTGTACTTATTCCTCTATATCAATTACAGCTACCGGACAGTTATCTCTTGCCTCAACCGCTGCCTCTTCATCTTCAGAAGCCACATCCGTATATGCTTCGGCAACTCCGTCGTCATTAAAACGGAACACCTCCGGACACGCTGCTACACATGCCCCGCAGGAAATGCATCCATCATTCACTCTTGCTTTCATAGCTTATTTCCTCCTTTTCTCAGAGAACGCTTTCTGGCGTTATCCATCCATAAGTATTCCCGGTACAGCAGAAAATAAACCGTTCGCTATTTAATAATTGTCCCTGTTTTTCCCTTAATTCCTTCCTTCAACTTGTCAAAAGAAGTAATCAGCGCCTGACGCCCTTCTCTCTTTTCAATAAATTCAACCGATGCCTGGAATTTAGGCAGCATATTGTATACACCAAAATGTCCTTCTTCCATGTACTGTTTTGCCTGAGAAACAGTAATTTCTCCCAGTTCCTCTTCCTCAGGAGTCCCCAGATTGATCCGAACCTTTTCCACGCTGGTAAGAATAATCAATTCATCTGCATTAATTTCCTCTGCAAGCCTGCCCGCCACAAGATCCTTCTCGATCACCGCGCTGGCTCCCTTCAGGCGGTGATCCTGCTTCAGCACCGGAATACCGCCGCCGCCGCAGGCAATTACAATCTGGTCTGCATCAACCAATGTACGAATCGCTTCAATTTCTACAATTTCAACCGGGTTCGGTGCAGAAACCACTCTCCGGAATCCTTTTCCCGGCTCTTCCACCACATAATTGCCCTTTTTTCGTTCCTGATTCGCTTCCTCCACCGTCATATAACGTCCCAGAACCTTTGTCGGCGTATAGAAAGCTTCATCATAAGGATCCACCGTAACCTGCGTAAGAATCGTGCTGACCGTGCGGAAAATCCCCCTGTCCAGCAGTTCTTCCCGGATACCGTTCTGCAGGTCATAGCCAATATATCCCTGGCTCATGGCAGAACATACGGACATCGGCGCCGGTGTATAATCCTGATGCGCTTTCCCAAATTCATTCATAGCGGTGTGAATCATCCCCACCTGCGGCGCATTGCTGTGGGTAATCACAACCTGATACCCTGCTTCAATCAAATCCGCAATCGATTTTGCAGTGTGCTTTACCGCTTCCTTCTGTTCCGGCAGTGTCGTGCCAAGCGCACGATGTCCCAATGCAACTACAACTCTTTTTTTCATATATCTATCTCCTATTCTGTCTTATTCTGAATGCTCTTCTTTTGACCCCAACATCATATAAGTTGCCCGGCAAATGGGCAGCTGATATAAAGAGATTATAGTATTTTTCTGCCTAAAATGCAATGCTACAGATTCAATACATCCTGAATTGTATAAAATCCCGGGGCTTTATCTGCAAGATAGGCCGCGCAGTCACAGGCTCCCCTCGCAAAACATTCCCAGTTATAGGAATGATGCGTGATTTCCAGCCGCTCACCCATAAATCCAAAATATACACTATGGCTGCTTGGTATATTTCCCGCGCGCAGAGAATGGTAGCCAATCGTCCCTTTCTCCCTGGGGCATTCGCCATGGCGGCCATATACAGCAAGATCCGAAATCTCCTTCCCCATAGCATGTGCCATAATCTCCCCCATCTCCTTAGACGTACCGCTTGGAGCATCCTTTTTCCATTGATCATGCATTTCGAGAATCTCTATATCTGCTTCTTCTCCTATTTTCTCTGCCACAATCTCCAACAGTTTATTCATTACATTCACCAGTTTAGAAGTATTGGCAGCATACAGCATAGGAATCTCTGACGCTGCTGCCCGGAACCGTTCCATTTCTTCTTCTGAGAAACCGGTTGTCCCACATACCAGCGCCTTCTTGTATTTTCTGGCAAGTTCCAATACCACCATCGCCATTTCCTTCGTAGAAAAATCAATAATCACATCACAGCCATCAATCACAGACTCCAGATTGTCCACCACCGGTACGCCCAAATCATAGCCTACCAGCGCTGCCTGTCCCAGATCCATACCAATATAATCTCTTCCCTCCGGCGCCACTCCTGCAACCAGCTGCATATCTTCCCTCGACGCTGCAATCTGCGTAATTAATTTCCCCATCTTCCCTCTCGGTCCTACAACAATTACCTTCATATCCGTACTCCTTTCCTCATCTCCTGCCATTCCCTGCAGATATGGATTTTCTATAAACAGATTACTATCTACAGTCTATCATATTTAAAAAAAGAAAAATAGGGCTTGCATTCTTCGATACAATTCGATAGAATAAATACATCGGGGTATGGCTCAGTTTGGTTAGAGCGCACGGCTGGGGGCCGTGAGGTCGCAGGTTCGAATCCTGTTACCCCGATTCGAAAAGGCATGGACTCCTGAAAGCGGAATCCATGCCTTTTCTTAATTTTGCAATGCAATTTTTTCAATTTCAGAAGTTCCGTACCACTTTCTATTCCGGTATCAATTCACAGCGCACCGTTATCCGGTAAGACCCTCCAATGGTACAGGTAAATAAGGTCAGATCCCAATCACCGTTCTCCATACCTTCCACGTCGGAAGAAGACAGCGTTTCCAGAAGTGTAATTTCATAAACAAACTCATTGCCATCCATGTCTGTAAAGATAACAATATCACCCTCCTGCAAGTTTTTCAGGCTGCCGAAATGGGAGCGGTAATTATGTCCGCAGAGGATCAGATTGTTCAGATAGACGCTCCCGGCATACCGACAAGGCGCAGATTTCAGATTGGAATAACTCCACCGGCTGATAACCGGCAGTTCCAGTTCCAGGCCCGGAATGTTCAGAATCCCCACAATGTCCACTCCATGAACAGTTTTCACCGGCATATCCATGTTAGGATTGAGTAGATAATCCGGAACCTCTGTAGCATCTTCGCCAGAGATAATATCCTGCATTTTAGCAGGGAGCTCCTGCATTGCCTGGTCTACAGCATCTGCTGCCCGCCTCTCATCATACAGATTGTAAACAACAAGGGAAAGGGCAGCCACAATCAGCAGCAGTCCTAGAAAAATCAAAGATTTACCTTTCTTCATTTTCGATACCTCTGCGGCAAATCAGACCAATCAGCACCAGCAAGATGCCAACTGCCAGCAGAAACGGAACCGGCCACCAAAGCTGCCCGGTCTGAGGCAGCTTCGGTTCGGCAGGTTTGCCGGGCGGCGCCGCAGGTGTATCCCCGGTATACGTATTTGTTACAACAAAAGTAACACCCTCTCTTGTCACAGTAACGGTATAATCGTCCATCTCTTTTTCCACCATAGTCCACCTGGAATTGCCATCCAGGTTCTCCCAGGTATACCGCCAGTTATTTGCAGCGTTCAACGCCACGGTATCATAGACCGCACCATCTTGCAGCAGCTGTACAATGACCTCTTCCGGCCGACTCTTCTCATTTCCCTCGTCCTTCCATACTTTCAGCACCTTGCGGGTAATCCTATCATCAGACTCCGGCTGGGAACTATACTTAGGATTTACTGTTACATCATAAACCCATTCATTTACCTCCCTGTCCCAGGATGGAAGCATTACCACGAAAGGCGCAGCATCATAGACATAGCCTCCCTGAATATGGCGATGTCCCTGCACCAGATAGAGTCCCCACGCCAACCGGCCACCCTGCCGGGGAAATACCAGCGTTCCCTGTTCATTGGTGCTTCCGCTGTCCACAGGCGTAATTTTGTCCCGAAGAACGAATCCTTCCAGAGTGGAAGCTAACGCCTTCCATGCATCATCATTTTCACCACGGATATCCACATTGAACTGCCGGAATGTTTCCGAAATTGTAAGTTCACCATAGTCATCCACTGTCGCTATCAAATGCAGGTCAAATTCCGCCCCTGCCAGGGGAATTCCTTCATCCAGATAAGACAAGGTCAGGCTCACCTCCTGTCCCGGATCCATTCTGTCCGCTGCCATAGCCTGCGTCGGAAAGAATCGCAGCGCCGCCAAAATACTGAGCAGCAGGATTACAACAGATTTTCTTGTTTTCATTTGCATCACCTCATGATTTCTTCCTGCGCCGCCCCGACAGCAGCAGAATAATTAATAAGATCAATAATATAGGTACTGCTGCCAGAGAAGCCACAACTACCGATTCAATCTGCATGGCATCGGCCGTTACCCGAACGGCACTGGACTCTTCCCGGTTCGCCACCCGGTGTCCCCGCACCAACAGCCGATGTGTGTTAACTCCATAGGGTGTACAGGTCACCAGCGTACAATAATCTTTATCCTCCTCAATTTCCAAGGCATCCAGTTCCTGAGGCTCCACAATCAGAATCTGATCCACCTCATAAGTCAATATCTTATCCAGCACATGTAAGATAAACTCATCTCCCTCCACCAGTTTGTCCAAATCGGTAAGCAACCTGGCAGACGGCAGACCCCGATGCCCGGAGATAACACAGTGAGTTCCCCTGCCGCCTGTCGGGAGGGACGTCCCCGCAATATGCCCCAAAGCAATCTGCAGCACCGCTTCATCAGTTCCATGATAGACAGGGAGCAAACAGTCTATCACAGGAATCTCTATATAACCAATGATCCCATTATCTGAAACATTCAACAGTCTTTCGTATTCTTCCTGTTCTTTCTCAGACAGATGATAGCGGTCTTCTTTCTGCCGCAGAGATTGGTTATAGCTTTCAGCCTCAGCCCAAAGCTGCTCACACCTGTCACTATCCAGATCCTCCACTTGTCCGGTATACTCAGCAATCGCTTCGGTCTGATGCAGGGAATTCCAATAATTGCTGACGGTAGGATACAGCAGCAAAGACAGCCCTGCGAGAAAAAGCAGTATTAAAATAATAGTAGAAAGTCTTCTTTTCTTCATGCAGGGTTCTCCTTGCCGCTGCGGTCTTCAAGCCGCAGCGAAAAACATTCCATAAACCATAGAATCTACTTCTCAGAGTTCATGCGTTTCCTGGTAATCAGCAAAACTGCAGCGCCAATCACCAGAATGCCACCGACTATGTAAAACAGAGTTGTTCCCGTACCTCCAGTTTCAGGCAAATTCGAACCGGCTTTATTTACTATACTTGCAGAAAGCGTTGCAGATGAAGCTTCCGTTCCAACTACTACAGTCGGCTTCCCGTCTGATAGAGCGCTTCCATCTTCGGTATACGCAGCGGTAATCGTGAACTTAACAGGCTCTGACAGCAAATTATAACCGTCCGGTGCTTTCGTCTCATATAAATAATAATCTGTCGCATCATCCAGTCCGTTAATTGTGGCGCTGCCAGCTTCAATCACATAAGTAAGCTCTCCCACATAACCAGCAGGTGGAACTGTATAAGTACCATCACTGTTAGCAATCAAAGCGATTAATCCATCCGTATTTTGAGGAACACCATCTTGAAGACCCATATTTTTCACTTCTAATCCACTATTTTCTGAAAGTACAAACTTTGCTCCTGTCAAAGATTTATCCGTACCGTCTGCATTTTTTGTCACTTTATGAATCCCCATTTTAAAAGTCCAGTCATAGACCTTCTCCTCCGGTGTTTTACCAGTGCCGCTGCCATTTGGCTCGTTGCTGTAGGTCAAGTATGCGGTATTCTCCTCTTTACCATTATCATAAATCTTAGCATTTTCATTCAAAACACCAGAATAGTAAGTATAAAGACTGTCTCCGGCTCTCATAACATTAGCTGCAACCGCAGATTTAATGTCGATTGTCAGATTGAAAGTATTCCCATCGGCTTCGACGCTGTAATATTCTGCATCCAGTTTTGTCGTATCATTTACTAAAATCTTAAGATCACCAGCCGTTTTTACATTGGAAGTCAGACCCTCGGACATAGTATCCGTAATAGTATAAGTATAGGCCGTATAATAGGTCGTATCAGGCACCGTAGTAATTGTACGGAACTCTACTGTATCACCGATCTGATTATCTCCCACAACACCCCAGCTACCTGTTTCATTATGTTTAATCTGTTTGTCTAACGTAGGCCGATCTGTCTTGACATTGATTTGGACAACATCTCCCACAACCTGAAGCAATGCTGCATTTTGAACCTTATTCTCTCCACTCACATCTGTCGTATCTACAATAAGATAATAACCAGCTTCCAACGTATTCTCGCCAACACTCAAGGGCGTCTTAATCTCACTCTTATTTTCAAAAGCAATTTCTGCGACAGCTCGGACTAATGCATCATCTGTCGAATTTTTACTCAATACATCTGCTACATCCGCGGCCGTTTTACACTCCTCGTTTACCTGACCAGTACTCGGATCATCAGAAAACCGGAAGCCATAGTCCCCATTTTCTTTCAAGGCAGTTAAAAAAGCATTAGAATTGATACCGGTTCCCCATTCAACATTAGACAGCACACCATCTGATTCATCCCCTTTAAAAACCTGATAAGCTTCAAAAGTGTGATCTGCCAACAAATTATCCTTATCACCGCTCACTTCAACCGTTGTTGCAAATGCTGTACTGCCCATGGCAAAAGCCAGAACCAGAACTAATAAACAACTAATCCATTTCTTCCCATATTTCATCATCTTTTCATTCCTTTCTTTTTTGATTTTTATATAATATAATGGCTGCTGATATCATAATCAGCAAGGCACCAATATATAATATTGTTGTACCCGGGCCTCCGGTCTCCGGAAGTTCATATGCATTTGAAATTGATTTGTTTGAAATCCGGATATCGTATATTGTAGGATTTGTTTCAAATGTATAAATACATTGCCCATTATACTGCGAACCTCCAAATTCAGCCGACTTACTGCACGAATCAGAATCTTCATTATCGCAGAACCAAAAATAATGCTTGGTATCGTCCAGCTGATATCCATCCGGTGCTTTTTCCTCCTTCAGGTAATATAACACATGCGTTTCCAGGAAAACGCCGACACCCTCTTGTGTATTTGTTTCCACCTGAACGATACCGCTGCTGTCGGTAGTATATGTATGTAATAGCTCGCCGTCTTCCTGCCCATCTATCACTTTATATAAACCAAATTCAGCTCCTCTAAGCGGTAATCCGGTATCACTGTCAAACTTGTACACCGTTGCGCCATAGCTCTGGCCGCTAATTGCCGCAGCCGGGACTCTGTATTCTGTACCACCAACATCATAGGTCTGTCCGGAAAGTTTGATTGAAGCTTTATTGCTGTAAGTATAGTGCGCGTTTCCCCCACTGACTCCGGCCTGATAAACCAACGTATATTTATAGGGTCCCAGCGCCTCTGCCTGCAATGTTATCTTAAGAAGGTTTTCCAGCTCACCCGTCTCTTCATTTTTCTCATTCGGACGGTAACTCAATGTATATTGTTCTGAAGGCACCTGTTCTTTTATGCCTTTGGCATCTTCTTTATAGATTTTCATCGTATCCGGCAGGAATGCCAATGTTGAGGTCATCGTATCATCAATAACAAGCGACTGAAGTGGCGCAAGGTCTTCCATCATCTCATTAACCGTAATCGTGTATTCTGCTTTATAATCATTATCTCCATCCGGAAGATCGGTTAATCCTTTGGAGAAAACACCGGACAAAGGAACTCTTGCTCCGGACGAATCGATATTTCGCGATTTCTTCACTCCATTTGGGAAATACACATTATTCAATTGGACATTGTTAGAAACCTGAGTACCTTGATCCGTATAGTCCTCAACCAATGTCCCAACCTCTGTTCTATAGATAAAAGTAAGCTCTACATCATCCTTAAAACACCAGCAGTGGCAAAATCCATTCTCCTCTTTATCCTGACATTTCCCGTCCATCCACCGTGAACAAGTATCTTCTGTACAATTACATCGGCTATACAAAGCAATTTCCCGTTTTGATGCAACACCGCCTTCGGATGTTTCGGTCCAGCTGCATTCCCAGCAAATCCGATCATCAGCAGTTGCCTTACTTATCTCCGGCACCGGAAACGATTCTCCGTTAATTGCCGCTGTTACGGCTGCCTGATCCAAGCCATTATGCAGGGGATCGCTTCTTTTCGCCACATCGACAGTCATCGCATCCCAAAGATGCCAATAATAATCATATTCTCCTTTCTGTTTACCGAAAATCGTCGTCTTGATCGTCCACTCAATTTCATCATCAGATTTGTCGGTTCCATTATTTTTATATTCGGCAGTTTTTACAATTACTCCCGTGCTCTCTGAGGGAACAGCCTCCAGGATTCCGGTGTCTTCACTGCCGTCAATGGACGCTTTGTTCCCATAATCCTTATCTGATTCCCCCATCGTGCTTGTATAGGCAAAATAATACAGCCAATTATCATTGCCGAGAGTAATCTCTTTCTTACATTTTGTACATTGGACTTTTTCCGGCATAATGTAATTCCAGCCGTCTTCTGTCCATGTCAATCCCGGCGTATCCTTCGTTACCGTCCAGGTGTGACTTTCCCCTCTATTGTTCGGATCATCAAAATTCCCATCATACCAGGTTGCCTCAAATGCAATCCCCCTCTCCATATCATCTTCTGTATAATAATGATTTCCGCCCGAAATGGTATCCGTCAGCAGGTTTCCAGTAATTTCAGACTGTGAATTCCCGTAGATTTCCGTACCCCACTTAATCTTACCCGGCTGATCCTGTGTACTTCTTGCCCACTTATTCACCACAGTTTTTGAAGTATTCTCGTTATATTTCAAATTAACTTTGATGATTCCGTCAAATTCCAACGGTTTATCTATATAATCAAATTGGCACACCACATCAGCAACCAAATCGATATGGGAGAAGGACTGTATCCTGTCATTAATATCAAATATCAGCCATACCGTCCCATCCTCGTTCTCCTGAAAATACCAGCTTCCCACATCTGCCATTTCCCCGGTATTTGCTTCCAGCAGCAGCGTTCCCCTCTGATCCAAGCTAATATTTGCAACAGAAGTAAAAGTAACGTAATATTTGCCAGGGTCAATCTTTAAACCGTTATAGGCAACATCCACATTATATGTCTTACCGGCAAAAATTTCATACTCCCCCGAAACAGGATCCGGTTGTACAACCAGACCTCCTTTTGAAACCGTAATAATAACTCTTCCGTTCCCGGTCTCTGACGCGTACCCCATCAGCCGTTTCGTATCTGTCTCTGACAAACCACAGATCAGCGCGCCATTCTCGTCATAGCAAGCCTCTGAATGTGTATGAAGTTCCTGATTTTCCAATGTAATGGCCGGCAAAATCAAAGCATATGTCGTACAAAATACCACGAAAGCCGACAAAAAAGCCACAATCATCCGCCATTTTCTTTTCATTTGTTTCTCACCATCCTCTCTATTTCACCGTTCCGAATTCACTCAACGGCCAGACCCGGAATACGATCTTACCTACAATCTGTTCGTCAGCGACACAGCCCACTGTCTTGCTGCGAGAGTCCACCGAAGTAGAACGATGATCTCCCATTACAAATATTCTTCCCTCCGGAACCTGATATGGCAGATCTAGATCACACTCCCCCAGTGCCTTTTGGGTCAGATACGGCTCTTCCAGCGGCTTTTTATCCACATAGACATTTCCCTCTTCATCAATGTCTACCCACTGTCCGGAACCTGCTATATATCTCTTAACCAGGATTTTATTTCCCAAATAGAAAGCAATCAGGTCTCCCTGCTCAAAATCTGCCCCCTTAACCGAAACCACAATTTCCCCTTCCGTCAACGTCGGATTCATAGAACTGCCATAAATCCGCAAAACCGGCATTACCAGTACTGCAACAAGGACTGCTGCCGCTGCCGCTACTACAAAGGTAAACAGCGTGCTTCGAAGGATCTGTCCATAGCGGAGACGTCCTCGCTCCCGTGCAAGCTCTGCCCGGACCTGATCTGCCGTAGGCATAGATTCCGGAATCTTTGTCCGGTTTTTCTTTCTTTTTTTCCGGAGGCATCCCGTGAACCTCCTGCCAGTCATAGCTCTTCACCACCCTTGCGGGCCATCCGCTGAATATTTTCCAGATACAGCCTTGCCGCCCGATCTGCATCTTCAAATATACAAGTAAGCCGAAGAGCCGCTTCTGCCATACTCCCTGCATTCTCTATCTCAATTCTTCGGTCTCTCAGGGCAGCCTGTGCCTTCCGAAGCTGCTTTCTTAATTTTTCATTCTCTTCCATCTGTGTCAAAAGCAGTTCTAAAAGTTCCGCACGACTCAGGCGCTTCAGTTCCTTATCTGTCATTGTTTATCTCTCCTCAAGATATTTCCCCACTTCTCTTCATCCACACCACATAACGGACATTATGTGGTTTTTTTTCCGTCAACACCAACCCCAGGTTCTCAATCTGACGCTCCTGCTCATTACCACTAACACAAGTATAAATTCTTGTAGTATTGATATTGGAATGACCCAGCAAATCTGCCAGGCGGCTCAGGTCTTTTTCTGCCTTATAAAAGAGACAGGCAAACAGATGCCGCAGGTTATGGGGAAATACCTTGTTCCGTTCCACACCTGCTTCCGGACACAGATTCTTCATCTCATGCAGAATGTTGCTCCGATCCATCGGTCTGCCGCTTCTGGTTACAAAGATGCTTCCCTTCTTTATCCCTTTCTTCCTTGCATAACGGAGCAGCTCCCTACACAGATTCGCAGGAAGCAAAACTATCCGGTTTTTTCCTTTCAGGCAAACTGCTGCCCTTCCGCTCCTGACCGCTTCCACCGTAATAAATGGCAGCTCACTGACACGGATACCTGTAGAACAAAGAGTTTGCATCAGCAAATACAACCGGATATTTTCTTTGTCTTTCGCCGCTTTCAAAAGGCGAAAATATTCTTCCCTTGTCAGCTCCCGTTCTCTGGAACGAAATGCCTGCCGCTGCACCTTCAGTGTCTTTACCACGCACTCAAACCAGCCCATTACCCGAAAAAAACTATTGATAGCGGCCAACATAGAATTAACGCTGGAAGGCTTATAATTTTCTTGCAAATACCGCTTATACTGAATCACCGTTTCCTTTGTTACAGTCTCATCTCCGGCAAAAGTCCAAAAAGCTTTCACATCACGAAGATATTTTTGTATGGTAGCGGTACTTTGTTCATTATTCATTAGTACGCTTTGAAACTGTTTTATCTGTGCTTTCGTCATTTTCTTTCCCATAGTGAACCTCCTTCTTGTATAGATAACAATCTGCATGCTGGTGGGTTGCCGTGAATGGTAACTCTCTTTTTTATTCATTCCCACAATAAACGAAAAAAAACTTGTAATTTATAAGTGACAGGTATATAATTGTATTAATTAAATAATACAAAAGGAGGTCAGATTATGATTCTGGTAAACACAGATTATATTGAAGGGAAAAAATTTGAAATGATCGGACTGGTAAGAGGAACTATGATTCAGTCCGTACATATTGGGAAAGATATTATGAACAGCTTCAAAACTCTGGTAGGCGGCGAACTTACTTCTTACACAGAAATGATGAATGAAGCAAGGGCTACCGCAACGAAACGCATGGCAGAGGACGCTGCCGCTATGGGCGCTGATGCAGTAGTAAATATCCGCTATGCCTCCAGCACAGTCGTACAGGGAGCCGCTGAGATCATGGCATACGGAACTGCCGTAAAATTCATAAACTAACGAAGTTACAGAATATTTATATTAGAGCTATATCAGATAGAAGCGGAGGCATTGAAGTCTTTTGAAAATCAATTTATTAAATCAGGGACTGCAGCCTCCGCTTTTTGTAAACTTCAATTCTAAAGCTTCTCAGAATCCAGTATAATGGTAAATGGTCCGTCATTTGTCAGGCTTACCTTCATATCGGCTCCAAAGCTTCCTTTTTCCACAGACCCCACGCTCTCTTTACATTTAGCAATAATATATTCATACATCTCTTCCGCCATCTTCGGCTCACCGGCTTCAATAAAACTGGGGCGGTTCCCCTTCTTACAGTTCGCATATAAAGTAAACTGCGAAATCAGCAGAAGGCTTCCCCCTACCGTATCCAGTGAAAGATTCGTCTTCCCCTGTTCATCTTCAAAAATGCGCAGCCCCAACATTTTCTTCACCATCTTATCGGCAATCTCCTTCGTGTCAGAATCAGCCACGCCAATCAGAACCATAAATCCTTTTCCTATCTCGCCTAACGTCTCGCCATCCACCTTCACATCTGCATGGCTCACACGCTGTATCACAAACCGCATCTTTTTGTCTCCTCCTGTCTTTCTCGAATACTATTAACCATATTCTCTATCATCAATGAATCCGGACGACTTGTCAACAAAAATTTTGCAAAAACTACATTGACATTTTACAAAACCATGCTATGATTCATTTGTTACTTTTTTCGATTTTTCAGGAGGATTTTATGAACTACAAAAGAATTTTGCAGGGCATTCTTGACATTGGAGAAGCTATGTTAAAAAGCGGCGCTGAGAATTTCCGGCTGGAGGACAGTCTTTACCGTATGTGTAAAGGTTACGGATTCATTCATTATGATGTATTTGTAATCCCAAGCAATATCCAGATAACCGTAGAGACACCAGACGGTGACATTATTACGCAGATCCGCCACATTGAAGCAACAGATATTAATTTTGACCGGCTGGATTATCTGAACAATCTATGCCGCTATGTCTGCAAGAATAGTCCTGATGAAAAAGAATTACATGAAAAATTTATAGAAACCATGAATCGTAAAAAGCAGCATCCTGCCATACAATATTTCGCCGGCGTTATGGGCGGAACCGGGTTTGCTGTTTTCTTCGGCTGCGACTTTATGGACGCCGTCGTTGCAGCTGTTGTGTCTCTGATGATTGTTGTTGTAGGTAACTGGCTGAGTAAAAGAGAAAACAATCTTCTGATCTATAATATGACTCTCTCCTTCCTGTCAGAACTGATTATCCTCGGAATGGTAAGGCTTGGCATCGGAAACCATCCTGACCGTATTATGATCGGAATCGTCATGCTGTTAATCAGCGCCCTGGGAACCACCAACGGAATCCGGGATCTTCTGCAGCGTGATTTTATATCCGGCGCACTCAATATTATGAATTCTTTCCTGGGAGCGGCCGGAATTGCATTCGGAATCGCACTTGCCATGCTCCTTCTGAATGATGTTTCCTCTGAGGGATTCATTCTCAACCACAGCATTCCGGTTCAGCTTATCTCCTGTACCGTTGCATGCACCGGCTTCGCACTGTGGTTCAAAATCCGCGGCAGACAGGTACTGTATTCCAGCGTGGGAGCATTTTTTACCTGGGGGATTTATCTGATCGTATATGAACTTGAACCAAGCAATTTTCTGGCAACTCTGGTGGCCTCCATTTTTGTGGCGCTTTATGCATTCATCATGTCCCGAATAAATAAAGCCCCCTCCACCATCTTCCTTACTGCATCTGTGTTCCCACTGATACCGGGACCCAATCTATATTACATGATGTACGGATGCGTAAGCAGAAATATAGAACTGGCATTTTCCGAAACAATTATTCTGCTTGCCACCTGCCTTGCCATTGCATTCGGATTTATTATTGTAGACATGATAGCAAGGTATACGATGCTTGCGCTGAAAAAAGATTATCATATTGGCAAAAACTCATAAAACGAAAGACGGAGGCTGCAAATACCTCCGTCTCTCTCTATGAAACAGCATCTACTTTTCTTTTTTCAATCCTGTTTATAATATATTCCTCTATCTCTTCTTTCTTCTTACCAAGGGAAACCGCCAGTTCTCCGTACAGGTTTTCTTCCGCAGCATGAAGAAACCGCTCATCGCTTGCAGTCACTTTCTTCCCCCGGGCAAGCCTCTCTTGTTTCCTGGCATACAGCGTCTTAATAATCCTCACCCATTCTCTGATATCACAGCTTCGCAGTGCCTGCTTAAACACATCTTCTCTTTTCTTTTCATTCTCCACCCAGAGCATATCCATATCTTCCATCTCATCAATCAGCCTTCCGGCTTCTTCCCGCGATATAACCGGGCGCATAATAATCTTATCACTGTCTGCCGGTACATAGATAACGCCGCTCTGTGAATATACCTGTGACAAGGTATAATAAATTCTGTCTCCGGACACCTCAGTCAATTTTAACGGTCCCATGCATTCAACCCTGCACACCCCATGCTGACCACAAACAACATAGTTTCCTGTCTCGAACATTCTGATTCTCCTTTCTTTCATAATATAGCCCTGTAAAAAAATCCGCTCACTGGTACAGCGACACGGATTTCAAACTTATTCCACTATTATCTTATCACAAAATTTTTGTTTTGGTAAGTAAATATATACACAATTCAAAATTTTTGTTTATTTTTACATATAATCTACCCCTTGCTATTGTGTATTTTCACAATAACTCTCCTCTTTTTTATCTGGTAACTGAGCCAGAATAATGGCCGCAAACATCAATACGCATCCCAGGGATTCTCTCGCGGACAACTGTTCCCCCAACACCGCCCAGCCAGCAAGCACGGAGATACAAGACTCCAGACTTAAAATCAAAGACGCAACCGCCGGATTCATATTCTTCTGTCCGATAATCTGCAGCGTATAGGCAACACCACAGGACAGCACTCCCGCATATAAAATTGGTCCCATACTTGCCCTCACAGCGCTGATCGTGGTTGTCTCTGTCAGAAGCATCGGCGGAATGGAAAGAATCCCTGCCACAAAGAACTGAATGCAGGACATCTTCACTCCATCCGTCCTGGGGGCAAAATAATCAATCGTGAGAATATGCAGTGAAAACAATAGTGCGCACAAGAAAATATAAACATCTCCCTTTCCCACATGGAAAGATTCCGTTATACACAGGAAATACAGCCCAACCAGCGCAATCGCAACCGCCGTCCATATCTTCCATCCGGTCTTTTTCTTGAAGAAAATCCCAAGCACCGGAACCAGCACAATATAAAATGCTGTAATAAATCCTGCTTTTCCGGCTGTTGTATACCGGATTCCATGCTGCTGCAGACTGCTTGCTGCAAATAAAAGCACACCGCAGCAGATACCGCCAAGAATCAGATCCTTTCTCGTTCCTTTATTCTCTTTTCCCATTCCCAGCTTATCCAATATAAAAATGCAGGGCAGCAGCGCGATTCCTCCTATGATGCTGCGGATCCCATTAAAGGCAAACGGCTCCATATTATCCATTCCCAGGCTCTGTGCCACAAATGCCGTTCCCCATATGAATGCTGTCAAAAATAATATCAATGCATTTTTCGTTTTCATTTGTCTCATTTCCTTCTATTTTAAATTTCCTTGTCTATCTTACCACATTTTCCCGTAATTTCAAATGTGTTTTCAAATTCTTCAAAATCAGGTATACTATACGAAGAAAGCGAGGATTTTATTATGCGCAGACAGAACCGTATTTTTTTTATTTTTGGTATCATCCTGCTTCTCAGCGAAATCTGGAAGCAGTACTGCCTTACTTATATTGTAAACCCAGGCTCCTATGACTGGTGGTACTTCCCATTCCAATTGTGCAGCATTCCTATGTATGTCTGCCTTCTGCTTCCTTTTGCCGTACCGGAATCCATCCACAGGGCAATGGAAGCATTTCTCATGGATTTTGGGCTGCTGGGTGGCATCTTTGCTTTTTTTGATACCAGTGGCATGAAGTACAGCTTTTTCCCGCTTACCTGCCACTCCTACCTGTGGCATATCTTTCTCATTATTATCGGAATTACCGCAGGTGTTTCCTGCCGCCCGCAGAGCTGGAATGATTTCAAAAACAGTGTATATATTTACCTGTCCTGCTGCGGCATTGCCAGCATATTCAACGTATGCTTTGGTTCTTTGGGCTCCATCAATATGTTTTACATCAATCCGGCTCACCGTATGTCCCAGAAGGTCTTTCGAAATATTGCCGATGCCTTGGGAAATAATGCCGGAATTCTCATCTATATAGCCGCCACGATCCTTGGCGCGGGGATTTTTCATTTTATTTGGAGACAAATATTAAAGAAAAGCTGCCATTAAAAATGGGGATGCCAGAAAACATCCCCGTAAATTCTTATTCTTCATGCAGATGAATTATCCGCTGGTTTCTGCTGCCCCGGAACTTAAGCGACAGATCCTTCTCTTCCTCGATAAATTCTCCGTCTACCAACGTATCAATATAGGAAAGCATTTCCTGTGTCACTTCCGTAAATACTTTGCCGCTCGGAATCAGGTCCACATCATACAGATAGCCTGTATAACACCAGATGCTTTTCTCCGGATAAGTTTCACGGATTTTTTTCAGAAGCTTCACCATCTCCACCTGGTTCTCAGGTTCAAAAGGTTCTCCCCCCAACAGCGTAAATCCTGCAATATAAGAAGACTTCAAAGCGTCTATAATCTCTGCCTCCGTCTCAGCCGTATAAGGCTGTCCATAGTTGAAATCCCATGTCTCTGCATTAAAGCATCCTTTGCAGTGATGGCGGCACCCGGAGACAAAGAGGCTTACTCTCACTCCCGGGCCATCTGCTATATCATATTTTTTAATATTAGCATAATTCATATTTTCACCTACAAATGAAGTACCCTGTCCTTAATCTCCTGTGTCCTTCCCTGGTTCCAGAACTGTGTCCCGATGTAACCGCAAGTCCTTCTGGCAACCGCCATTTTATTTTGGTCTCTATTTCCACAATTGGGGCATTCCCAAATCAATTTCCCTGACTCATCCTCTTTAATCAGGATTTCTCCAGCATAACCACATTCTTCACAGAAGTCACTCTTTGTATTCAATTCTGCATACATAATATGGTCATAAATAAACCGCATAACCGACAACACTGCCGGGATGTTATCCTGCATATTCGGCACTTCCACATAGCTAATTGCCCCGCCCGGAGACAACTTCTGGAATTCCGCCTCGAATTCCAGTTTATCAAATGCATTAATCATCTCAGATACATGTACATGATAGCTGTTTGTAATATAATTCTTATCTGTAACACCTTCGATAATTCCAAACCTTTTCTGCAGACATTTTGCAAACTTGTAAGTTGTAGATTCCATCGGCGTTCCATATACGGAATAACTGATGTTCTCTGCCTGCTTCCATTCATTACACTTATCATTCAAACGCTGCATTACCGCCATTGCAAACGGTCTTGCTTCAGGGTCTGTGTGAGACTTTCCAAGCATTCTCACACACATCTCATAAAGGCCCGCATATCCAAGAGAAATCGTAGAATATCCATTATATAAAAGCTTGTCTATCTTCTCTCCCTTTTTAAGGCGCGCCAGCGCACCATACTGCCACAGAATCGGAGCCACATCGGAAATTGTTCCCAAAAGTCTCTCATGACGGCAGCGGAGCGCCCTGTGGCACAGCTCCAGCCTTTCATCCAGAATTTCCCAGAATCTGTCCATGTCTCCTTTCGAAGAACATGCCACATCCACAAGATTAATGGTAACAACTCCCTGGTTAAACCTTCCGTAGAATTTATGCTTCCCGTCTTCCTTCATCTGGGAATCCTCTACCGTCAGGAAAGAACGGCATCCCATACACGGATACACCTCTCCTCTCTTAAGCTCCTTCATAATCTTGGCAGAAATATAATCCGGAACCATCCTCTTAGCCGTACACTTTGCCGCCAGCTCTGTCAGGTGCCAATAAGGAGCATCCTCTGTAATATTGTCCTCATCCAACACATAAATCAGCTTCGGGAAAGCCGGCGTAATCCACACGCCCTTCTCATTTTTAACCCCCTGCATCCTCTGCTTAAGAACTTCTTCAATAATCATGGCAAGGTCTTCCCTGAGCTGTCCTTCCGGCACCTCATCCAGATACATGAACACCGTTACAAAAGGAGCCTGCCCGTTACATGTCATCAGCGTAATTAACTGATATTGAATTGTCTGGATACCGCTCTTTATCTCCTCTTTCAGACGCTTCTCCGTAATTCTGTCGATGATTTCCTCATCCATGCTCTCTTTGCACTCCCGGCGCTCTTCAATGACAAGCTTTTTCAGCTTCTGCCTGCTGATATCCACAAACGGTGCCAGATGCGCCAGAGTAAACGACTGTCCGCCGTACTGGTTGCTTGCGACCTGTGCCACAATCTGCGTCGTTACATTACATGCAGTGAAGAAGCTGTGAGGCTTTTCAATCAACGTCTCACTGATAACTGTTCCATTCTGAAGCATATCCTCCAGATTAATCAAATCGCAGTTATGCTCTTTCTGTGCAAAATAATCTGAATCATGAAAATGGATAATACCTTCTTCATGTGCCTGTACAATTTCCTCCGGCAAAAGCACGCGCCTGGACAGATCCTTGCTCACCTCACCCGCCATATAATCGCGCTGCGTAGAATTAATCACAGGATTCTTGTTGGAATTCTCCTGATTCACTTCCTCATTCAAATGCTCAATCAATGCCAGTATTCCATTATCTGTCGTGTTAGACTTACGGGCGAGCTCTCTCTTATAGCGGTAACGCACATACTTCTGAGCTACTTCATATCCACGCATTCCCATGATGCTGGTTTCTACCATATCCTGAATATCTTCTACATTTACCGCATGCGTAATCTTCTGCACCTGCTGTGCAATATCATCCGCAATTGCCCGAATCTGATATTCATTCATCTTATAAATATTTTCAACTTCATTATTCGCTGCATTGATAGCATTAATGATCTTGGTTATATCAAACTCAACTTCTTCCCCGTTTCTCTTAATTACTTTATTTTTTACTACAATATCCATAGTCCTCTCCTCACTCTTATTGCACCAAATGTTGACATTCTTCCACCGTCTACACAATATCTTGTGTGTCCGTTATCTATATTACCTCAAAATATCGAAAAAGGGAAGCTTTATTTTCATATTTTTAAAAAAAATTATTTCCTTTTATTTTTATGTAAAATTTAGTATACTTAGATTAACAATTATATATCTGACGAAAGGATTTTATTATGTTAGAGCAATTATTACATTCCTCTGGTTTCCTCTATGAAATAGGAGGCAGTTATTATTTTCTTGGAAAATGGATTTGCAAAAGATGTGCAGACACCGATGCATCGGATTGTGTTGTTATGTACCACATGTGCCGGGCTTCAGGCGAACTGCCGGAGGCATCCCTGTATTTTGAAAAAATCCGCGCCTACAGCGATTTTGCTCTGGAAATTCCCTATAATCCGGCAAAGATCCGAAAAGACATGGAACAGCTTCTTGACAGCCTGTCTGAATCAGAACAAAAAAACCTCGAACAGCAATTTCTGTACTTTCAGGAAGATTCCCAAAAATGAAGAGGCTGCACAGCCTCTTCCTCTTACTTTAAACCTAACCCCTTCAGCATCCGGTACTCTCTCTCTGCAGCAGGATTCCCCTTTCCAATCGCCTTCAGCACTTTTACGGATTGCTTTCTCCGCAAAAAGAGTCCATGATACCACCGAATTACCCACGCTGCCGGCAGCAAAACCGGATATTTCTCTACGGCAGGAAGGATTCCCGCCATACGCTCCCGGGATGGGAAAAAATACCGCAGCAAACCTTCCCGTCTTTGCCGGCTCATACTTCCTATATTTTCTTCTGTCACACTTTCCCGTGAATACATATCTGCAATCGTACGCTTACGCTTTCCGAATGTTCCGCCTGAAAAGACATAATCGGCCAGTATCTCATACAGCTCTTTTTCCGGCTTTCTGCCGCCCGGTATCTCTACATGAAACCATTCCCCACATAGCCAGAATACCTGCTCTGAAAATAATCCCAGATGAAGTTCATCCAGCATACGGCGAATCCTCTCCTTGTCCATACCGCTTCCAAACCGTCTCCAGAACACCGCTATATCCAGAAACATTCTCACTCCCGCTCCCGTAGAATTCATATGCTTCGCCAAATGAAATAAGAGAAAGACAAAATGATATTCCGGTTCAAAATATCCACTGTATTCTCCCGGTTCAAATACGCCATAAGAAAATGCCTCTCTAAACCATCCCGTACCGTCCGCCCCGTTGTCTAGCACTGCCCTTATCCGGCAATGCATCTCCAGATGGAGTCCTTCCTTATAGTAACACAATACCTCTTTCTCCGCGCCTTCCGCCAGAAATCCCACCGCTTCAAGAGCTTCACACGCCTTCTTCCTGTCTCTTTCCCGTATCAGGAAATCTACATCCGACATCATTCTAACTTCAGGCACAGGATAATAATTTCTAAGCTCCCATCCCTTGAAAAAAATGTGCGGTATCTCTGCTTTCTCAAGCGCCAGCTCAAGGCTCTCCATCCCTGACTCCTGCTTCAGCGCATGCACAACAGCCAACTCAAACTCCCGCCGAAACCGTCCGGCTATTTCCTTCATATCACTTCCGAAATCTCTCAGGACAAGATACACCATGCCGCCCACGCCATGTATGCGCGCCAACATTAAAAGTTCTTCCCAGCCCTCTTCTGTCACTTCCGTTTTCAAAAGTTCTGCTGATATATATTTTCCTCTGCTGTCATGAATATAATCAGAAAGCAGTCCTGTCAATAATTCTTCTGTTTTCATAATATCTCTTCCAATTTTTATCTGCATATTTTCGGAAAACACCAAACAAACCGCTGAAATAATCTTTTGTTAGAATAAACACCTGCTTTTTTAGCGGCAGGGAAAACGGACTGATAGAAAATCCATTTTCCATCCATTCATCACTGTATTGAAACGCCGCCTTACGGCTGGTAGTCATATCCAGAGTTCCGACAAACTGTTCCATTTTTCTCCTTTACAGATAATATAATATCTAAAATACCGTTTTTTAATCAAAATATCTAATATCTTATCTATTATTATATTATCATACTTCTAAAAAAATACAATAAAGAAAAAGGGGCTGTCTATTTCCCGACAACCCCTAATCTACAACTAATAAGCATATCTTTCTCAGATTATAATACTTTCCAACTTAGAACCCAGAGCCTTGAAGATTGATTTTTCAATCCGTCAGGCTCATTTCTTTATTTTAATTCTCTATAGTTATCAAGTGTTTTATGGCTTAAATTTGGTTTTTCTGATGTCGGGTGTAATCTTCTTAGGGTGTCCAGCTTCAAGCCAAAAATAAGGCCATTTTCGTTAATTTAACATACTATATATGGTATTAGTAGCAAGAATTTCAAAACCAAAACATTTTTGTCCAAACGTGGCAGGTGTTTTACTCATGTATTGAGTCGAATTTTCAACATTGAAGTATTCCTTCATTCAATTTCTACTTACCCATTTTTGAATAGACTTAAGGTACTTATACATTTACTGCTCTATTTTTTCTATATAAACTCCCGGTATAGTTATCGTTCCACCCATTGTAGACTGATAACTAATAGTTCCTACTGAAGTTCCATATACAGTAATATAATCATCTTCCAAAACCCGTGATGATACTATTGATTTAGAATATTGTCCATATAATATTGTATCATAATCATCATTCACCGCTAATCTTATTGTTACCGAACTATCTGATTCCATTACCTGAATGACTTTTCCATAGAACTTAATTTTCTGTCCTTCGTAATCATCGGGAGTTCTTGCAAGTTGATCATATGTAATACCCGTTTCATAACCTTTAGCTTTCTCAGCTTCTTCTGCCGCCTTTTGTTTATCTATATTCTCCTGACTTGTTTTTGCTAACTGTTGTGCTTCTATATCTTCTTCACTTCCATTATACTTCTCATGAAGAGCACTTGATAAATCTATCACATTCTGCCACTCACCCTTTTCATAAGCATTCTTAATATCCGACAATTGTTTTTGCGCGCCATTCGAGAGTTCATCATTTTCAAGTTTTAAATTGCTATTTTCTTCCAATAAGGCCGTATTTTGACTTTTTAATTCTTTCTTTTTATCTTTTGCTTTTCTCAATTGCGATGAAATAGATGAATAGTTTAATATAAACATATTACTCTTCCAATACTCACTATATCCCTTTGCAACCATATATTGTATGTACAGATATTCTCCATCATTTCTATACTCTATTCCATCCGATACTTCTCGAACCGAATCAGGGAGCAATGACAAAGAGTATTCTTTTTGTTTTGCGTCTCTACTTTGAATGTTTATCAATTGCATTCTGTATAACATCCCGCTTAATGCTCAAAATAACACTACCTTCCACCAAGATAGACATGCACCGCTCTATTTCTCTATCTGGCATGGCTGCGGCCATTTCTTTAAACATAATCGCTCTCCTTCTCCCTTTTACGCTAATTATCTTCGTAATTACGAAGATATTCAAGATAAAAAACAAGTTCGGTTCGATAAATTATTTTCTTGATATGTGTGCATCCAATACATATCGCCTATCTTAAAATTCTTTTTGCTATATCGAATGTAAAGGCTCCCCCAACACAAAAAAGTGACAATATAAATACACTCTTTCATTGTACTTATATTGTCACCTTTCATTCAATCGCTTCTGTGTTAACTTTCGTGTTAACTTTTTCTAGTAGGCATACGAAAAGCCTTTCTTTTACTAGATTTTTAACAGGGGATGAGAGAATCGAACTCCCGCTAAGAGTTTTGGAGACTCCTGTCATACCATTTGACCAATCCCCTATATGTAATTTGCAACCTCAAGCGGTCACTAGTTATTTATATCACAAGTGACCGCTTCTTGTCAATACTTTTTTTATAATACTAATGATGGCGCGGAATATACCCTCGCTCCCAGCTCATTATCCAACATATACAAGCTCTTCGGATCATCTCCGAATAACTCAAACTTCTTTACCAGTCCTTCTGCATTGGTCTCTTCTTCGCCCTGCTCTTTTACAAACCAGTCCAAAAACTGCATTGTACGGAAGTCTTTTACAGAATATGCCGCATCATAGATGTTGTGGATCAGACTTGTCACATACTGCTCATGCTTTAATCCTTCTGCAAGTACAGCCTTGGCGCTCTCAAGTGTAACTGCCGGCTTATCAATTGCTTCCAGTGTCACTTTCTCGCCGTTATTCTGCAAATACTGAATAAAAAGCATCGCATGATCCCGTTCTTCCTGTGCCTGAATCTTATACCAATTTCCAAATCCTTCCAATCCTTCATCATAATAGAAATTAGAAAAATCAAGATATAAGTAAGCGGAATAAAATTCCTTATTCACTTGCTGGTTTAACAATTCTACCACTTTTTTATCTAACATAAGCATTACCTCCTGTTTTTAATCTACTTTATTATACGCCTGCTATTTTCCAATTTCAACCAACTTTATAAACATCCGCTAAATTTGCTTCTTTTTCCACGTATGATAAAACTAAAAAAATAAAATACTTTTAACAAATACAAAAAGCGAGGAAATACTCATGAAGAAAAAATTTTTATTAACCTTATTTTTTATTATATTATGCCTTCCTGTTCTTACAGGATGCAGAAATACAAATAACAAAAGCAGCTATTTTGCAGAAGAATCTGTGGAATTTCTCTCCCAAGCAGTAGATGACGTAACTCTTCACTCCAATAGTGCCGTACCGGGAGAAATTCCGGCCGAAAACCTTCGACGTTTTTCTGTTCTAAAAAGCGAGTTAGAAGATGTGGAAGAAAAAATAGAACACTATGATGATTATATTGAAAGTCAGTATCTACAGGGCGGGCTCTCCTACACAGACTATCAGGCGCAGGAGTACGAATTGGAAAAACTGGAAGAAAAGCTGAACATCTCCGAGGAACGGTTAGCGTACGATTTTAAAGCGCATAAGTAAATAAAATGACTAACGAAAGTACAAGTGGAATAGAATAAAGTAAAAATATCTTTTGAGGCTTTTATGAAGCACAGACCTAATTATAAGAAAATTGCCAAAACTCTCTTCCTGTTTGCAGCAGCATTTTTAACGGGACGTTTTACCGCCCAGGCAGTCGATCACTTCAACATAGCATCTGCCAATCATTTTGATGCGAAATCTTCAGGAGCTGCTGATTCGGAAGTAGTAGAAACTTCCGCGGAAGGAAACTGGGGACTCAGTTTTCAGGAGGATGGGAAGCCGCCCGTAGCAAATGCTACCGCAGAAGAGCTGAAACAATTCGATGCCTACTATGCAGAACAGACAGAAGAAAAAGTACTGTACCTCACTTTTGATGCCGGCTACGAGAACGGAAATACAGCGCCGATTCTTGATGCCTTAAAAATTCATAAAGCACCTGCCACCTTTTTTGTTGTAGGAACTTTTATTGAAGAAAATCCTGATTTAATCAAGCGTATGACGGAAGAAGGACACACCGTCGGTAATCATACTTATTCCCATCCCGACATGTCCCAAATATCGTCAAAAGAAGCTTTTTCAGAAGAACTAAACAAAGTTGAAACCATTTACCAGAATATTACCGGGGACTCTATGACTAAATACTACCGGCCTCCCCAGGGTAAATACAGTGAAAGTAATCTTAAAATGGCTCAGGAAATGGGTTATAAGACCTTCTTCTGGAGTCTCGCCTATGTGGATTGGTATCAGGATGATCAGCCGACTAAAACTGAGGCATTCGACAAACTGCTTGGCCGCATCCATCCCGGCGCTATTGTTCTGCTTCACAGTACTTCTTCTACCAATGCGGAAATTCTGGATGAACTTCTGACCAAGTGGGAAGAAATGGGCTATAGCTTCAAACCTTTAAGTGCCCTTCTGTAAAAGAAAAGCAGAGTGTAACACTTTCCTGAACACTCTGCTTTTGCATTTCTCAAATCTTATTATCCTACATACGGAGCCGCAATCTCCTTAAACCTGTCCGCATGTTCCGCATACCATTCATCGTATTTGCAGCCGCTGTCAGATATTTCCTGCCCCAGCGCCTTTAAAAATGTTGGAATATCTCTTTCCAGAATCGTACCAATTTGTTCGCCGAATCTTTCGCCGCCTTCTTCTTCCTCCCCGTTTACATAAAGGACAAATGCCGGTTCTGTCTTTCCTTCTACTTTCTTGACACCGCCCCGAAATCCGATCCTTCCAATCTGGTGAGTTCCGCAGGATGATGGGCAGCCTGAGATATGAATCTGCGGCAATACGCCGTCCGCATACCCCCATTCTCTGGAAGCTTCCAACAAATCTGCCATTAATTTCTGGGAATCTCTTACTCCCACCTGGCAGATAGACGCTCCGATACATGCAACAGAATTCTCAAATACATTCTTTGCGCCATCATCAGTAAGCTTCAGGATTCTTTCTGCCTCACTGCCGTTACAATTAATAATATACACAGACTCATCCGGCACAAGACGAAGTTCCACCTGATCCATATCTAGAATTGCCTGATAAATCTCTGTCATCTTTTCAGGAGACGGACATCCGCCAATCGGATGATATTTTACAGCATAAAGCCCTTCCTGTTTCTGCGGACTGACTCTTCTGTCTTCAACCTTCACGCCATCGCCCTGCTTAGTCACCGGAGTTTCCTCAACATCAATATCCAGATTCACTCCGCTTTCCATCACTTCTTCCAGCTTCTTTGTAAATTCCTCTACATACTTATCACCAAGTACATCCTGCATATATCTGGTTCTTGCTTTTGCACGATTTTCATAATTTCCATATGTGGTAAACAAATTTACCATCGCCTGAATATAATAAAGGATCTTTCTGCCTTCCACAGCCTGTGCAGTCAAAATCCCCAGCTTTGGATTGTTTCCAAGGCCTCCGGCGCTGTAGACATCAAATCTGCCATCTTCCCTTGCAGCAAATCCAAGATCTCTGAAAGTAGCATGCGTCAAATTTGCCGGCGAATTAGAAAAACATACTTTCAGTTTTCTCGGAAGTTTTACCGTTTTAATCAATCCCATAAGATAATCTGCAGCAGCCTGTGCATATGGCGAAACATCAAAATACTCACCTTCTTCTACACCGGCAAGAGGTGATACCATCACATTTCTCGGGAAATCTCCACCTCCGCCCCTCGTAACAATTCCATAATCCAACGCTTCCACGGCAAGCTCGCACACCGCATCCGCATTCAAATTGTGAAGCTGCACCGTCTGACATGTTGTAAAATGTAATTTGTTGATCTGGTATTTTTCAATACTATTCACAATGAAACCAAGCTTTTCCTTCGTAATTCGTCCGCCAGGCAAACGCAGTCTCAGCATACTTGCTTGTCCGCCCCTCTGCGCATAACTTCCAAATCCACCCGAAAATCCTTTATACTTCGGCATCGGAACCTCTCCTGCATAAAACTGTCTAGTTACAAACTCAAATTCCTTATAATCATCTTTCCATTCTGCTGTCTGCATCTTTCTTTCCTCTCATTATCTATTTTTTCTATCTCTTATCATACACCTTTTATAAGAAAAAATAAATCCTTTCATCATTCATTTTACCAATCTGTATAGATATCAATCGTACCGCTTGCACACCCACTGTCATAGACCTTTCCTAATCCCAGTGATGTATTAACAATAGTTCCTCTGGGATAATCACTGCTTGCCACACAAATATAGCCGTCAATATCTCTGATTGTTCCATCCTCCGCCACATGACGTCCCGGAATATTGAGACCGCCCCCCGGCAACACTCGCTGAGAATAGTAAGTTTCTCGATGTCCATCATAATAAACAACGCCCTTCTCCGGTGTCAACGCTCCGCCAGAAGCATAGACATAACCCGAATTACCTGACGAAGAATTACTGCTGCCCGTATCCTTGCTTCCAGACGAATTCTCATTAGAACTTCCAAAAGACGAAGAGGCTGAAGCACTCTGACTTGCGGCTTCAGCAGCAGCCGCCGCAGCCGCTGCCGCTGCTGCTTCTTCTTCCGCTTTGCGCTGTTCTTCCTCTCGCAGAGCCTGAAGCTGCGCATTAAAGGCTTTCAAATCCGTCGAAGTCTCCTCCGCTTTTTTCTCTAATGATTCTTGCTGTGCTTTCAATTGACTTTCAAGCTCTTCCAAAGAGGCCTGCTCTTCTTCTAAACTTGCTTCTTGCTCATCGATTCCTTCCCGCATTGCTTTCAACAGCTCAAATTTCTCTCTGTCATAACTACTAATATTCTGAACAAAATCTGCCTTGTTCAGAAAATCTGACATACTTTCTGCCGAGCACAAAAATTCCAACATAGAAAAGCCGTCATTTTCATACATATACTTAATACGTGCTTTCATGGCCTCATACTGACGCTCTTCGTTTTCTTTTGAAATCGAAAGAGAATCCTCAAGACGAAGCATTTCATTATTTACATTTTCAATCTGGGCTTCCGTATCTTCTATCTGGTTACTAATCTCCAGAAGTTCTTGATTAACACCTTCCAGTTCTTCTTGTAAATCATTTGTCTTATTCTCCAGGCTCTGAACATCGGTGGCCGACACCGGTATTGCCACTAGAGTGACCGTAAGAGCAAGGATGCCACAAAATTTTCTGTTAAATTTTCTTTTCATAGTTAATCCTTTCTTTACTTGATTCATCTGCATTATAAATAGAAATCGAAAAAAATACAAGGAGTCTCGCAAAATATTCATTATTATATTCAATTCATATAAACAAAAAAAGACACTTCCTGCTAAAAAGTGTCTGTTTAAGTAATTTTATGTACCTTCAAAACTGCATATAAGAAATACTTTTCAATCCATCTTTTTCCTATCCACCTTGCTTTGGTTATGCCCTCGACCGATTAGTAACAGTCAGCTCCACATGTTGCCATGCTTCCACCTCTGCCCTATCTACCTCGTCGTCTTCAAGGGGTCTT